>JABFSM010000095.1 GCA_013140635.1 Gemmatimonadales bacterium | reverse complement strand
CCCTAACGCCTCGTACAGCACGATGCCCGCCGCCGTCGCCAAGTTGAGACTCCGCACCTTGCCGCTCGGCATGGGAATCGCGAAACATTCGTCCGGGTGCTTTTCGAGGATTCGGTCCGGCATGCCGTCGGTTTCGCTGCCGAACACGAGCACGCTGTTCGGCTTGAAACGAGCCTCGCCAATCGGCCGCGTTGCCTTGGCGGAGAAGTACACGCAGCGCTCCCGCGAAATGGCCTCGCGAAACGCGCGCCATCCCGGGTGCAGCCACATATCGACATTCTCCCAGTAATCGAGTCCCGCACGCTTCACCGCCGCATCGTCCACCGCAAACCCCAGCGGTTCGATCAGGTGAAGGCTGGTATCGGTGGCGGCACAGAGGCGAGCGATGTTGCCCGTGTTCCCGGGAATCTTCGGTTCGATCAACGCAATGTGGAGTGCCATCAGCCCCCTCGAGTGTGCATCTCGCGGCGCGGATCGGCCCGCAGCCCGTCGAGTTGATACAGTGCGCCCCGGCCCGGCAGGGCGAGGCGCCGTTCGGCGCCGCGGTCGTCACGGCCTTGCCAGGCGGCCGCAATCAGGTCGGCGAGTTCCCGGTCGGTCGCGCCGAGCCGAAGCGGCTCGCGAAGATCGACACCCCGCTCGGCGTAGAGACAAGAGAACCAGGTTCCGTCGGCGGTCACCCGGCTTCGGTCGCACGAGCCGCAAAAGGGCGCCGTCACCGATGCGATGATCCCGAATGTCGTGCCGTCGCGGAGCCGGAATACCTCGGCCGGCGCCGCGGGATTGGCGGGATCGGGAACCGGCTCGGCGCGGCCATGGCGTTTCTCGATGGTGGCCAGGAGTTCCGCACGGGTAACGACATCCTCCATGCGCCACCGCGTGGCCCCCCCCACGTCCATGTACTCGATGTAACGCAGCGTGAGGCCGCGCTGGCGTCCGAACTCGAGGAGACCCAGCACTTCATCGTCGTTGAAGCCGCGGATGATGACCGAGTTGAGCTTGGTTCCCGAAAAGCCGGCGGCGCCTGCCGCGTCGATACCCAGCAGCACATCGGCGTGCCGGCCGCTCCGCGCGAACGCCTGCATCCGCTCGGGATGAAGGGTATCGAGGCTGATCGTGACCCGGCGAAGCCCCGCCTCCCGCAGCCGCTCCGCCTGCGCGGCAAGGAGGAGCGCATTGGTCGTCAGCGCGAGATCACCGAGCCCCGGCGTCGTCGCGAGCATCTTGACCAGGGTGGGGAGACCGTGCCGGAGCAGCGGTTCACCGCCCGTCAGGCGGACTTTCGCCGCGCCGAGGGCAATGAAGATTGCCGCCAGCCGGCCAAGTTCCTCGAAGGTGAGGAGCGATTCTCGGGGGAGCCAGACGTAGTGTTCTTCCGGCATGCAATAGCCGCACCGGAGGTTGCAGCGGTCGGTGACGGACAGCCGCAGGGAACCCAAGGGGCGGTTGAATTGGTCCCTGAGGGAAGAGGGAAGCGGGAGGAGGGAGGAGGGTGTCATTGCGGCACCCCTCGTTCCTCTTCCCTACTCCCTACTCCCTGTCCCTCCACCCACCCCTCCGTCCCGTCGGCGTACCGCTCCCGTTTCCAGATCGGCACTCGGCGCTTGAGTTCTTCGATCGCGTAGCGGCAAGCGGCAAAGGCCTCTTCGCGATGATCGCCGGCGGCGGCGATCGCCACCGCGGCGTCTCCGATGGCCAGCGCCCCCAACCGGTGCCTCACGGCCACCTTCACCGGCCAGCGTTCTTCCGCCTCCGCCACGATCTCGGCGCACACCGCCTCCGCCATCGGTTCGTAGGCGGAATAGTCGAGCGAAACCACCTCGCGGCCCTCATGGTGGTTGCGAACCAATCCGATGAAGGTCGCGATCCCCCCGCGCCGCGCCGCGGCGACTTCCTCCACCAGCGGGGCGAGGTCGATCGGGACCCGTGTCAACACCATCATCTTCTTCAGCCGCCCGCCAGGGGGGGGAGAATCGCGACCTCGTCACCCGATCCGACCGGAGCCCCGCGCCCCACCTGGCGATGGTTGAGGGCCACCAGTGTCGAGCCACCGATGGCGTCGCCACCCGGGAACTCGCGCACCCGGTCCAGAACGTCACCCACGGTGGCCCCGGGCGACAGATGCACTTCGAGCACGTTGGTGCCAAGGAGCTCGGCGTAGCGCGCAAAAAGCAGGACGCGAATTGGGGCGTGTTGAGCTTTGGGACCAGTCATGTCGCTCGGAGTATGGAGGCGGAGAGTGCCGGTGACAAGCAGACCACCGTCAGAAAACAAAACGGCGGGCCCGGATTCCGGACCCGCCGCGAGTCGGGGGCGATTTCGGTCAGCCGATCTCCTCTTCAGGACCATCGAGTCCCTCATGGGGCTCGTCGGCAACCAGGGCTCGCAACTCCTTGCTGGGCTTGAAGACCGGAACTGGGCGCGCCGCCACCTCAACCGGCTCACCGGTGCGAGGATTTCTGGCCATACGGGTCTTCCGGCGACGGATCTTGAAAGTGCCGAAGCCACGGACCTCGATGTTGTGTTGCTCCTTGAGGGCGCTCTTTATGGCGTCGAGGAAGGCGTCCACGACCCGCGCACAGTCCTTCTTGGAGATGAGCGGCCCCGAAGTGCGGGCCATCGCAGCGGTTACCTGCTCAACGAGATCGGCCTTGGTCATGCTCCCCCCATAGGGTCACCGGACTGGCCATCTCCCTGGAGGGAGAGCGTCCAGACATGCCGATAGTATGAGCTTAACCGTTGTCTGTCAAGAGGTTGCGGGATTCTGCGCGCTCGCGGCCCCCATCAAGGCGAGAAACTCGCCGAAATGGGGATAGGCATCGTGGGGTCCTGGTGAAGCCTCGGGATGGTACTGCACCGCGAAGACCGGAAGTGCTTTGTGCCGAACGCCTTCCACGGTTCCATCGTTCAAATTGACGTAGGTGGGCAAGAGATCGGGTGCTCCCGGGATCCCGTCGGCGCTTCCTTCGACCGCAAATCCATGATTTTGCGCCGTGATCAGCACTCGACCGGTAGCGAGTTCACGCACCGGGTGATTTCCACCCCGGTGGCCGTATGAGAGCTTGACGGTCCGTCCCCCGAACGCGAGGCCAACGAGCTGGCAGCCCAGGCAGATGCCGAAAGTCGGAAGCCCGGAAGAGGCAAGTTCCCGAATGTTCGCGATGGCGTATCCGATCGCCGCCGGGTCGCCGGGACCGTTGGCGAGGAAGAGCCCGTCGGGATCGAGCGATCGAACCTCCTCGGGTGTCGTCTTTGCCGGCACGACGGTCACCCTGCACCCGGCCGCCACGAGCATTCGGACGATATTGCGCTTCATGCCGAAATCGTAGGCAACGACATGCGGACCATCGTGCCCTTCGGAATAGCGCTCCTTGACCGACGCAATCGACGCCAGGTCGAGGCCTTCCATGCTCGGCGAGGCGCCGAGCTGCGCGACGACGTCTGCCGTTGGCGCGCTCCCGACGGCGATCACACCCCGCATGGCTCCCCGAGAACGGATATGCCTCGTGAGGCGTCGGGTATCGACCCCCTCGATGACAGGAACGCCGGCCGCCTGCAGCCACTGGTCGAGCGCGCCGGTCGCTCGCCAATTCGACGGCGTCCGGGAGAGCTCACGAACCACCACGCCACGAATCTGCGGTTTCCCCGACTCCATATCCGAGTCGTTGACGCCGTAGTTGCCGATCATCGGCGCGGTCATCACCACGATTTGGCCCAGGTAACTCGGATCGGTGAAGGTCTCTTGATAGCCCGTCAGACTCGTGGTAAAGACCACTTCGCCGAAGGATGGGCCGGCCGGTAGGCGGGTCGTGCCGGAGAACCAGGTTCCGTCCTCGAGCAATACGAAAGCGGGGTGATCGGTCATCCGAGCACCCCGCCAGCGTTGTCCATGTCTACGGTTTGGCCGGCGGTGGAACAGGCGCCGGGGCCGCAGGGGGAGTCGTAACACCCGGCGCAGGTCCGGGGGCGGTCTGGAGCGGTGCCGCCGGCAACGCCTGTTGCGTTGGGGCCGGCTGTCGGAGCCGGCGCTGCACTTCCGACTCGCCTACCGCGCGGTTCGAGGCGGCCATGGAGAGCAGGAAGGAGAGCACCATGAAGACGCCGCCGGTGATCCAGCTTGTCTTGTGCAGGATAGTGACGGCCTGGCGCCCGCCGAGAACGAGATCGGTGGTCCCGCCACCCATCGACGCGAGCCCACCCCCCTGTCCGGCTTGCAGCAGCACGACGGCGCTGAGGATCAGCCCGTCGAGGATCAGGAGCGCGAGAAGAAGGTTGTAAAGCATTTCCAGTCCAGTAGTTGCTAGCCAGGCAATTTAGCGAACCGGCCAAGCTCAGTCAAACTACCTGGGTCGCCTGAGAATCACGACGTCGCCATTGACGATTCTGACCCGGATGAGGCTCCGGCCCCCTCCCACCTGGCCGCTGGCCCGCACGAACTTCCGCGCGGTACCCAGCCGACGGTCCCAACTCTCCGTTTCCTCCTGCAAGAGTTCGAAATCGCTGTCGATCTTGGTCCGGCGGCCGAAGTTGCTGGTGTACGCGGTCTCGATCTCGAAGCGCGCGGAGATATCTGTCGGGAGTTCGAGGATGAGCGAACCACTGCCCGAGGTGACATCGACCGAACGTTCGCCGCCAGCGCCGTCGATCACGCTGACGCGAATGTTTCCAGCTCCGGTCCCCGCCCGCACCGATCCCGCGATCGGGCCGATTTCAATGTCCCCACCGCCGGTGGTGGCGCTCACCATCCCGCGCGATCGCCCCACCGTGATATCTCCACCCCCAGTGTGGACCGTCGCCCCATTCGGCGCGGCATCAAGAGCAATCGAGCCTCCGGCCTTGCTGATGTGTAGCCCTGCGGTGCCCTCGTCCAGGCCCCTACCGTTTCCGACGCTGATTCTCTCGCCGTTGACCGAGACATGGCCGATGTTGCCGGCCCCTCCGTCGGAATAGATGACCGGCCCGGAGCCGGAGCTTCCCACCAGACCTCCGCTCCGCGCATTCGAGAGCTTGACGGTTCCCCCGCCGGTACTGACACGCCCGCGCAGATCGGAGTCCGACACCAGAATGTCCCCGCCGCCAGTGGAGAGGGCCATTTGGCCTCGAACCCGCTCGACCGTAAACCCACCGCCGCCGGTGTGGCCGGTGAAGGTGCCCCGCAGGTCCCGAAGGGCCAGTGGGCCTCCCGCCGAGCTGATCCGGAGATCGAACGATTCGGGAACTCGAATCTCGAATGCGTGCGACGTCCGGATGTTCTGCCCCTTGCCGTTCTGCCAGGCGTGGAGCCGCGCGCCTCGGCGGGTGCCTTCGACCGAGACCTCCGTACCGCGCCAATCTCGGCCGCTGAGATGTGCCCGCACTTCGACCTGAGCTCGATCCCACCCTGTCACCATCACATCTCCGCCGGTTTCCAGATCGATCTCGAGCTCGCCGCCCGGAGGCGCCTGGAAAATCCGGTCGAGCGTCGAGTCCCCAGTCGCGGCGCCCTGCCCCCCGATCTGCGACTTCACCTCGCGTCCCTCCCGCTCCCGCGTGCTCGACAAAGTGCGCGTTGTTGAGGAGGTCGTGGTGGTCGTCGTCATGCCGCGCTTGGGTCGCGGCGCACTTCCCTCGGGCCCTTGCTGCCGAGGTACCGGACGGAGCGCGGCAAGTGGCACAACCACCACAAGGAGCCCGACCCACCCGAGAAGCCGCCGCCCATATCGAACCGCCTGGCGAGCACGCCCCTCGTCGAGAATGGCGAGCAGGCGCCCTTCGAGGTGGGAACGTCGCGCCATGCCGATCGCCACCAGCCCGCCACTGCGGAGCTCTCCCGAGCGCCGCGCCACCTCGAGGAGATGCGCCGCGTAGTCGGCGGCCTTCAAGCCGTGGAGGAGGACCTGATCGTCGGCGGCCCGCTCACCCTCGGCACGGAGCCGACGAAGCCCCACCCAAACGAATGGGTGAAACCAGTAGAAGGCGCAGACCGCACAACCGACCAGTTGGGCCAGATAGTCGCCGCGCGAGGCGTGGGCCAATTCGTGAGCCAGTACCGCGCGTCGCCGGTCAGCGGGCCAGCTCTCCGCATCGTCCGGAAGGAGGATGACCGGGCGCCGGGCGCCCCATACCACCGGGGATCCGATCGCCGGCGACCGGTAAAGCCTAACGTGCCCCTTGACCCCGCTCTCTTCCGCCAGGCGCGACAGCAGCGGCCGCCATTCGCCCTCGAGGGGGACCGCCCGGCGCACCAGCCTGGCCAGGCCGAGATGCCCGAGCACATACCATCCGGAAACGAGCAGGACGCCCAGAAGCCAGGCACCGAGGACGTATCCATCGGTGTCGATTCGGCCTAACCGGGCCAGGCGATCCATGCGGTCGACCGGGCCGCCCGGCGTGCGCGCGCCGGCCCCTTCGTCCGTGCGCATCCCGGCCCCCGCATCGGGAA
>JABFSM010000191.1 GCA_013140635.1 Gemmatimonadales bacterium | reverse complement strand
CCGTCAGGCTTCGAATCAGGTCGAGGAGCCCTTCCATTTCGGACGTAAACTGCCCGCCAGTGAGGCCTCCCAGGGCCGCATTACTGACGCGGCCAGCCCGGCGGTCATCATCGAGCTTCTGCAGTGCGGCGACGGCCGCGGCCTGGCCGTCGGCCGTGGAGAGGTCAATGCCCTGCAGCGCCGCGGCGAACGCGGGAGATTCGTCGGCGAGCAGCTTGGCGATGTGCGCAGCCTGTTCCGCCGGCGTCCAGGCGTGAACGGCGCTTTGATGTTCGAGCTCATCCCGCTTGCCCTGAAAATTGTTGGAGAATTGCGAGAGCTCGACGAGCCCGGTCGCCTCCATCAACTGCCGGAGCATGGCGGGATCGAGGTGGCCATTGGGGCGCAGTTCGATATTGAGGGTCTTCGCGACCTCCTCGAGGTCGCTCATACTTCCCCCCTTGGAGAGCAGCGACCGACCGAGCCGTTCCCCCCACCCCTTCTGCGAAGCTCCGCCCGTCGCAAAGAATTCCTTCAGGGCGGCCTGCGTGCTGCTAACCTGTTTCCCGGAGAGGTTGAAATTCAGGTTGCCCACCTCGCGGGTCAGTTCTTCGAGCCGGTTCCGGTTCTTGTCAAGCGCCTGCTCGAGCTTCTTCTCCGCTTCGCTTTTCCCAAAGAGGCCGCCGAGCGCATTCTTGATCGCGCCTACCCCTTGAATGATGCCGCCAACGAGATCCCCCGACGCGATGCGCCCGATTCCCTCTGCCAGATCGCCGACACTGGTGACGAGCGTCTGCATCTTCTCGTCGGATAGGCCAAGGGCGTCCATGAACCCGAGGAGCGCCGTCGCCCCATCGGCGATGGTGAAGGCGACATCCGCCGCCTCTTCCTTGAACTCCGCCCATCGGACCTTCCCGGCCAGCGTCTTGCGTTCGTTGTCGTCGAGAACTTTGCCATGCTTCTTGAGCACTTCGTTGAAGTCGGTGACGGCGGGCATCGCCACCAGTTCAACCTGCGTGCGCGTGTTCGCCGAAAGCTGTTGCCAGCTTGCGAAAAAGGCCTCGTTGAATCCGACCTGGGCAAGCAGTTGGTTGGCGTGGGTCTGTTTGAGCAACGCCTCAGCCTCGGTCTGTTGCTCCCTGGTCATCCCCGCCATTTTGCTGCGGAATTGGCTCTCGATCTCGAGGTAGGCCTTGTGCTGGGCGGTCAGCAGTTCAAGCTGAGACTTGCCAGCGAGGGTGCGGAGATCGCTGAGGTTCTTCTCGTTCTCCTTCGCCAGCTTCTCCTGAGCCTTGGCATGCTCCTTCAGCGCTGTCTGCAGAGCGGTGTATTGCTCTTTGGTCAATTTGATTCGGCCGGCCCCAGCTTCGGCCTCCACTTGGCGCAGGATCTTGATCTGCCCCCCGGTGAGCCGGACCTTCTCATCGCCGGCGTCACGCTCAAGGAGGGCGAGTACCTGAAGGGCTTCACGAGTCAGTTTGTTTCGTTGACCCTGGCCGGCCGTTGCCGCGTCGGTCATGGTCTCTTGGTGCTCGGCGGTCCCAGTAAAGATTTCGCCGTACGATTCCTTCATTACTGACCAGGTATCCGCGCCAGCCTGTTTTGCCTCCTTGACCATTCGACGTCCCGCATCGCGCATCGACTCGGCAGTGCCCTCGCCCATGTCGATACCAAGGCGCTTGAGCACGCCCTTGCCGACCACCATCAGTTCGCCGATCGCGAGGAGGATGCCCCCGATCGCCTCCTTCACCCCGAGCTTCAAGCCAGTCTAGACGCCCATGAAGGTGACGACGGCAGCCTGAACAACCATGATGGCGCCGGTGAGCGCCTGGCCCAGAATGCCCGCGACCCATAGCAGCGCCGACCCGACGCCACCGAGCGCGGTCACGAGGACTCCGATGGACTCCGCGTTGCTCGCGACGCCCTCCTCGAGGCTCCGCAGCATCCCGGTGACGTCGCCCAGGTTGCTGCGGACGGTCTCGTTGTTGATGATCGCCTCGCCAGTCGCGCGCTTGACCTCGTCCCAGGCGTTAGCAATCAGCTTGAGCTGACCGCTGAACGTCTGGGCCTCGCCCTCCGCAAACCCCCGCACCGTTTGGCGGAGCTGCTCCATCTTCTCGGCGTTGGTGCCCGCGACGATGCCGAAGCCCTTGAAGACTTTCTCGTTGCCTTGCATCGCCTTGCCAACAAGATCGCCGGCTTCGGCGACGCTGATGTGCTTGAACGCCGCAATGTCGGCAGCAAGGCCGAGGTTGGTGAGCGATCCCCGATAGTCACCCGAGATCGTGATCATGCGAGTCAGGGCCTCGCGCAGCTCGTCGTCGGTGGCCACGCTGAAGCGCTGGGTGTCCTTGATGACACCCTCGATTTCCGGACGGAGCCTGGCGAAGTCCCCGCCCGCGTTCTTGACGGAGGTGCCGAGTCGACTCCACCCCTCCTCCGCCTCACTGGCTTGCCGAACGGAGTCGAGCAGGAAATCCATGATGCCGAACGCCGCAATGCCAGTGGCCATGCCTTTGAAAAAGCCAGTGACCCCGTCGGCAAAACCCTTCATGCGGTTGTTGATCTCGCGCACCGGACCGGTGACTTGGTCGACGGCGCGAAAGATGACCGAGATATCGCGGGCGGCCACGCGCTACTCCACCTCGCCGTCGGCGCGGCGCTCGAGTGTGCGCATGGCGTCGCGCGCGTCATCGGCCGGCGCGCGGCCGATACGGACGGCGGCGACATGCTCGAGGATCTGCCGGGCCTGGGTGCGCTTCATCGCATCCCACCCGAGCAGGAAGGTGTAGTAGGGGACGTATCGATCAGACGTTGGGTACGCCAGGTTGTAGTACCAGGACCATCCCCAAAACGCCGCGGCCTGGAGGCCGGCGTCCTGCAAGCTCAGGTCGTCGCTGGTTCGGCGGTCGTCCTCGGGAAATCCGACGCTTTGGCGGGCCATGAGGGCGTCGAACTCGTCGCCATGCGTGGCGTCGTGCCCGCCTTGTGGGCGAAAAAATCGTTGAGGAGTTCCTGGATCCCGGTGGCCGGGAGCTTGAGGATGCGCTCGACGGGATCCCCGCCGCGGAAGAAGAACACACCCGGAAAGAGCAGCCGCAGAAACCGCTGCAGTTCCTGGGTGGCGGCGCGCTCGTCGCCCTGGGCGTTCGCCTCGAGGAAGGTGGTGCGGAACGCCGCGACCTGAGGCTGGCTTACCTCGCGCGCGCGCCACGAGTACTTCCCGTCTCTGAAGACCCAGGGTTGGTAGCCGTGGGCAGCACGCCAGGTGTCGGCATCGAAGGCCATTAGTCCGTTTTCCAGCTCTGATCGTCGTTCGCGCTCGGGCTCGACGGATTGATCTGGAGCGTCAGGTCCACCGCGGCGACCTTGTTTGACTCCACTTCCTTGTAGTCCACAAGCTGGCAAGTGGGGAACGAGCCCTTGAGCCGTTTGTAGGCGGCCGTCCCGATCTGCAGCGTCACGGCGAAGCTTGTCACCGCCTCACGCAGGAGGCGGTGGTCGATGCCGGCAGAGGTGTGAAAGGGCGTCCCGACCAATGCCGTCTCCTCGATCAGCATCTGGAGCGCCGGCTTCCGCGGGCCAGGCTGATAGCCGGCGTGGTAGCCGGCGGCGTTCAGGTTCGGCCGGACGTTGCTGATTTCCCTGTTGTTCTTGAAGCTGCCGCTCCGCACCACCGCGGCAGCGAAGCTCCCGAGGACCAGTACGACCGACGCCCCGCCGGGCGGCTGGATCGACTGGTAGGGATACGTGATCGCGGGCAGCGCGGCGTCGGTGACGTCGGCGATCCGGATCCCGTTGAAGGGGAAACTGATGCGCGGCGGTTTGGCATCGCTCCATTCGACCATGAAGTCGAGGAACGCGCCGCCGATCACCCGCTTGCCTCCGCGGTGATAGCCTTCCATGCCAAGGGACGTCAGCGCCGAGCCTTCGGCCGTCGGTGTGTACGTCCGCTTCTCCGCACCACCCGTGACATCCAGCGCGACGTCATAGCCGGCCGCCTTCAGCGCTGGCTGAATCGGCGCGAAGACATTCGCCGCGTAGGCCACGCCAGGTCCGCGGAAGAACGTCTTCAGCGTACCCTTGGCGTCCTTCCCTGCGGGCGGCACCCGGGGCGCACTGCCGAGGCCGCCGAGCTGGAGGCCCATGTCGCCGTCATCGAGATAGCCATCCTCGATGATCGAGGCTTCCTTGCCCGGCATCCAGAGCTCGAACCCGTCCGTGGAGGCCGACAGCGTTTGCCCCGCGGCGTAGGTCGTCTCCTCCTTCAGGAGGACCCCGGCGACATTGACGTTTTTCGCGGCTGGCGGCATGGCTTAGCCCTCCCGCTTGTCGGTGGTGCCCGTGCCCTTGGACGACTTCTTCGGCGGAACGGGTGGGATGGGCTTGCTTGCCTCAGCCAGCATCGCCTGATGCGCCTCGAGCTCCGCGCGCAGCCCCTCCCGCGCGACGGAGTCGAGGGGGGCAGGGAGTTGCGCACGTTCGTCAGGCGGAAGCGCCGCGATCCGCGCCGCCTCGGCGGCCTCGGCTTCGGATGCCACTTTCGTGGCGACGCCATCGGGATCCTTCGCGAACGCCTCGAGCAAGGTCTCGCCGGTCGATAGCAGCTCGAAGCGGCGGGCCAGAACCGCCTCCGGCACGGCCCGTGGGCCGCGGCTCGTCGGAATCACTTCCATCGTCGTCCTCCTATCCGGGGAAACCCACGTCCCGGAGGTCGTAGGGCACCTTCAGCCAGCCGGTCACAACCGCGCCCTCGATCGGGGCGTACACCGGACTGAGTTCGAAATCATCGTGGCCGTAGAACTGGATCCCGTTTCGTGGCGGCAGCGCCCCCGGCGCGAGATCCATGTGCAACCGCTTCAGCACCCAGATGGCGGCGCGGAGCGTATAGCCAGCGTCGCGCGTGCCGATGTGCGGGTCATCACGGTCCGTGGCGTAGCGCAGCAGCACCGTCGCCCGGCCATACCCCACCTCCCGCGCGGTGGTCTCTTCCCCCATCCGGCTCGGGATCAGGGAGATGGCGATCGCCGGGTACGGGCCCGGGATGCGATCGAGCGCGACTTCTCCGTTGAGCGTCTCGTCATGGATCTGCTCCGGCGGGACGGCCGGCGGCGGAGCGTGTCCCGCGCTGACCGGAACCAGAGGCAGGTAGTGCGCGAGTCCGAGCGTCGGATCGCGCATCCGTTCGGCCACGAGCTCCGGCGTCTCGACGAACACGACTAGTTCTCCTTTTTCGCGATCAGCTGCACGGCGATCATCGCGCCATCCTCTTCCCCAAGCGTGCGCCGTACCTTCCACTCGGTGCCGGCGACGGTGATCACCTTCTCGAACGGGAGCTGCGCCCTGAAGGCGGCGCGCAAGTGGAGCACCTGACCTTCGATCGGGACGAACCCGCCGCTCCGATCCTGCTGCTCCTCACTGACCTGGGTGAAGAACCCGTGCGTCGGTACCCCATCGATCTCCACGCTGACGGTCCCGGGACCGCCAGCACCAGCACCCTCAAAGGCCGCGGCCAAATCATCATCCGGGTTCCAGCCGAGGCCCATCGCGCGACTACCCGAGCACCTTCACGTTCATCGACGCGTCCGAGCGCTTCGGCGAAACGAGTGGGGCCGACTGCACCATGAGCCACGTCTGCGCCGGGTCATCCGTCTGCCACATCTTCGGGAAGAAGGGCAGCGCCTGGTACCCGGCCTTGGGGTCCTTGATCGCGCCGAAGAGCCGCTCGCCGGCAAGACCCTCGTCGCCCGGGGCCGTCATCGCCACCTCGTCCGCCGGCCAGATCTCCTTGGTCGTGTCGTCGGTCGGGTCGGTGTACCACCCGGAATAGGTGAAGATCTTGAACCCGTCGATGACGCCTTGATACGTCTGCCCTTCGGCCACCTGCTGGCCGACCTGGAGCTCGCTCCCGACGATGTTCTTCGTGTCGAGCCGGCTCTTCACATCGGCGTGGTCGGCGAATTCACTGAAGGCGTCGTCGCCCATGATCGCGTGCACGGGGTTCACTCCGCTCTGCTTCCGGACCAGCTTCGCCCAAGCCTTGAGGTCGCGGAGAGGCTTCGAGGTCGTCTGGCTCCACCGCGCCGTGGTGAGCAGCGTGGCGACGCTCAGGCTCGCGTCGCGTTGGAAGTCGACCGTGACCGCGGGATAGTCTTCCCCGGAGAGGACGAGCTTACCGGTCCGGAGCGCCTCCGAGGCCATGAGCTCCATGCGCCGGACGACCCGCTTGATGCAGTTCTCGGTCTCCTGGATCAGGCCGCGATTCTCGCGTTCCTGCGGGGACAACGCCCCGCCGATCGCTTCGCCCATCGCCCGCTTGACGGCGTCATCGGGATCGAAGGGGACCTTCTCCTTGATGTAGGCCGGCGCGATCGCGCGCGTGGCGTGCGCCTGTCGCTGGCGGACCGGGGCGGGCACACGGGGTGACACCAGGCGCGCGATGTGCCGCTTCCCCT
>JABFSM010000147.1 GCA_013140635.1 Gemmatimonadales bacterium | reverse complement strand
CGCTGACGGCGGAGGTGGGGAATTGGGGGTGAGGCTCGCCGCAGGTACCAGATTGCCGCCAAGCCCAACCAGCTCTCGTGCCCACCTGAGGATTCTCTCCTGAGCCTGAGAGTCGAAGCCTTTCAGTGCGTCGGCGACAGTGCGGACTGCCCCGAGATCGTCCGGTTTGGTCATGGAAACTCCGATTGTGAGAACGCATGAAGCCGCCTAACGCCCTGCCCTTCTGCTGCGGGGCGGCACCCTCAGGGAGAACCACCTCAACCTACCTAGATCTTAGGCGGATAGCACCGGTGAAGCCAGCGCCGCCCCGCCAGCAGCAAGGGCGGGTTAGGTGGCAGTCCGTTATTGACAGAGGACAGGGTGAATAGTGGCTGGGGTATCTGTCGCCATGACTAACAGCTTGGCTTGATAACCCGCGGCAGGGACAAGATGGGCAACTTGAACCGCCAACCCCTGACCACGCCACTGAACCGCCAGCATGCGTCCGGCAGGGAAATCTCCTTCCCCGCAAACCTTCGGCTGGAAGCCATGTCGCTCCAGGTAAGTACCAAGTGAATCGGCTATGCGTTTGGCGCGAGGCGTTTCTGCGAATGGTACCTCCCACTGGACGAGCGTGGGTGCTCCAGGACCACTAACTGTGGCCGTGAGCTTTCCTCCTTCCATACCACGTCCTGCCGTGGCCCATACGCAGTACATTGCGAACGGTGAGTCGAGGTCCTGACCCGATTCACCGCGTCGTTGACACCGGGGAGGGACCGCGCCTCCACTAAATCCCTGAGCCAATTCCAACACCGGGGGCAGCGGAACAGGAAGAGACAATTGAGCCAAGAACGCGAGTGCTAGCACAGGACCTCCTGAAACGTCGTATTGCATTACTCCGTTTCTGCCACCTAACGCCATGCCCTTCTGCTGCGGGGCCGGCTGAGGCCGCCGCGACGATCCAGCATTGAATCTAGCCCGCGGCGGCCGAAGCGCCCCCCCGGCCCCGTCAGCAGCAAGGGCGGGTTAGGTGGCAGTGCCTTCTGGTGACCCGGAGGGCGACATTGGCGCTGACTAATGAGGGGTCGGGACTCTTGCCTCTAGCGACGCATCCGCGACGGGAACTGGGGGTCGTTCAGCAAGGAGGTGGGATAGAAACTCCTGGCCTTCGGCAAGACGATCAATCTGACCCGCCATCGCTTCGAGCTGGGCGGTGACGAGACTTCCGTCACCGGCCGGCACTGGAGTCTGGAGAAACCTGGCCTCTAGGTACTCGTTGCGTTTGCTCGTACGGCGCCACGCGACGAGGAGAGCGATGGAGGTGGTGCTCGTGATCGTCAGGGCTAGAATGAGGCCAAAGATGAGCAGATCTAGATTCACGGAACCCCCCAGGTGTAGTGGATTACTGTGTGTACGCTAGAGGTGGTCCTGAGGTTTCTTGATGGCATTCACGTGACACGGGGGGGCTTGCAGGGCATTGCGGCCAGCCCCCATGCCATGGCGGCAAGCGACCCGGATCGCGGCATGCGCCGCCTAGGGAGTGATATCGTAAGAATGCCACCTAACGCCTTGCCCTTCTGCTGCGGGCCGCCAGTGAGGCCGTGGCCGAACAGATGGCTGGCCCGCCAGCAGCAAGGGCGGGTTAGACAACACCGCCTAGCGCACCAACGACAATATGGGACCGACGGCAACTGAGCAACTGGCCGATGTCAGCGATCGGGTGTGATGAGCCGTGCTAAACAGGACCCACCCAAAGCGAGGGCGCCACCGAGCAAGGTGCTGACAACAGGTATCCACACTCGCCAACGGTTCGATCGTTCAACCTCTCGATCATGCATTTCGACGGCTGCTTTGAGCAATTGATGGACATAAGCTGGCTCCAAGGGGGCACGCCCTTCCGCTCCCGGTTGGGTAACGTGGCGAGCCAGGAGTGACACAACGTGATCTCCAGAGGGCCTGACACGGAAGAACTCCGGATGCTGGCGCGCCACCTCTGTCCACGATGCCCCCGATTGAGGAAGGCCCTGGAGCTCTTCGGTCAAGCCGCTCTCGCTTCGATGTGAGTGCTGATCAAGGGCAAGAACTTGGACCAAGGCAAATACGTCTGGTAGACGTCCCGCAGCGGTATACGGCAGTTTGCGTCGAGAGGTCATAGACGACTCTCAGGAAAGAAGCCATGAGCAACCGTGTTGTCTAACGTACTGCCCTTCTGCTGCGGGCCGCCGGTGCGGCCGCGGCCCGATCTCCAAAGAATCTAGCCCTCGGGCCGCGGCCGAACAGATGGCCGGCCCGCCAGCAGCAAGGGCGGGTTAGACATCACGGCCGCTCTTGCGTCAGCCGTTCGAGAGTGAAATCACCAGACGCGCCGCCGGTTACAACGTGATACCAGCGGCCACGGATTCTCCCTTCCGAGAGGGTGCCATCCATGATTAGGCCGCCGTGACCGACCTGCGGTCGGACCACGAAATGAATTGAGTCCCCTAGAGACCAGTACAGCAAGTCTTCGGGTCTACGTTCAACCGAAGGGGGTGCAGACATCCCGACTGGCAACGCGAACACATCGTGCAAAGAAGGGCGCATTGTTCCTGAACCGAGACGCGCACCGGCTGGTGCAAAGCCGTCCGTTGAGGCGTTCGGAGCTTCGTCCGGAGTCTGCAGCTCGATGACACCCGTCAGGTGCAATGGTGGCGGCGTTGGGTAGCGTGTGCCGGGCGCAATCGTCCGAAGGCCAAGCTTCCAGGTCCCCGCCACTGTGGTGTCATCGCCGTGGCTGGCACAGCCGGCGACCATCAGCACAAAAAGGAAAGGGCCTCGAAGCGCCATAAAGCCTCAGTGATGTCTAACGAACACGCATAAGCAGCGGGGCCGCAGCCCGAGAAGGCCGTGGCCGCCCCACCAGATCTTACCTTGGCCGCGCCGGTGGAGCTAGCGCGGCCCCGTCTGCTTCATGCGAGGGTTAGACAGCGCCACTCGATCAACCACCGCCAGTTGTGCGCTTCGGCGGAAGTGCCTTGTGCGCTTGAGCAAGGTCGATCTGGCTTGTGATGGCGCCAATCCGCACAAGCGAGAGAGCAATGTCCGGAAGATTAAGGACGACGGTGGAGCGCCCCCAATGGAGCTCAAGTACGGGTTCGCCCGTGCCCTGATAGGCACTTTCTCTGTACTGGCCGGGGCCCGTGTAGACCACAATCCAAGCCGGAGGAGTGACCCATTTCTCGCCGAACCAAAAGAACTGATCTGCCAACGGCAATACGCCACCATCAGCTACAGTGCTCAATACCAGTGCGAAAGCAGCAAGGTTCAAGGTCTCCGTCGGGCGCAGTACGACGCGCTCCTTATTCGGAACGCCAGCATCAAACACGCCCACGATGGTCAGCTCATGTACTGGTGGAAGGATGTACATCTTAGGCCTCCCTCCTTGGGCCAATGCGGCCTAGCAGAAACGCTGCTATGACGGCCACTGCGCCAACTGCTGCGTAGGTGACTGACTCGGAAACCCAGCGCCTGACAACTAGGTCTTGAAAGAAAGGTCCGAGAAGGACGCCCCCAATTACATAGAGGAGGGACTGCACGTTTGATAACTTGCTGACCGAGTCCCAACGAGCCTTCAAGTCAATGATGATTCCAGCGCGATCTTCCGCTCGGGATCTCCAGTTCTCAATCTGATCGCGGGCGGCTGCCAACTCACGACGGAGCGTAGCTTTCTCATCCTCACTTACGCTGGCGAACTTGGAAATCAGCTTCCACGTAAGTTCGGAGTGGTGCGATTCCCGAATCCCATCGATCAGAATCTCCGGGAGGCCCCGCATGCCTGAGCCTTCTGGAACGCCGACATGGACAACTGGGGCAACTGCCGGAGAGGCTTGTCCGGTCCGGTTTGCGGCGTCAGATGGCTCTGGCGGCGCGGGAGATGGCTCGTGAGTGTCCACGCTGTCGCCCCTGTGAATGGAACTACATGACTTGGCGCTGTCTAACGACGTGCCCTTCTGCTGCGGGGCGGCGCCTTCAGGGAGGGGCGTCTCCGCCTACCTTGATCCTACCAAGGGAGTCCTGGCGAAGCCAGCGCCGACCCGCCAGCAGCAAGGGCGGGTTAGCCCGCAGGCTATTCAGAATCTGGTGGCCACAGTGCCTTCGCATACTCAAAAGCCTTGGCGGCATTCTCTAGAGTTGGGAACAGATGATGGCGGGTCACATCGTACTTAAACATGAGCCGAAGCAACTGATCTGCCTCTGTTGCTGGAAGCGTCGCCTTGCCAAGACGAACATGCGTCGATTCATCCAAGAGGATGTCTTCCAATGATGGCCATCGCAAGTGCTTCAGAAAAAACGAGTTCGCCCGAGGGGTAAGAGTAAAGACTCCACTCTGACTGCGCAGGTGAGTATTCGCGGCCCTGTTCGAGGACAGGATCCGGACGGGATCGCTTGGCTTACCTGGAAGCTGATAGAGCCAGAGAACGGACATCGACTTGGCACTAGCTCGCCTATCAGGGGCAGCAATACTAGATAGTTCGACGGCCGCGAAGTAGGCTGCCACCAGGGGGGATTCGGTCCAGTCAAGAAGTCGTGTAGGAACACCATAATGCTGGGCAAACGCAATCTCTGGCAGCAATGACAACGCCGGGAACTCGTCATCTGTCACAAAGTCCTTACCATGCAACCCGGCGTTGAAAGCCGCGGCGACAAGCTCGCTGTGCTCAAGGTTAAGCCTGTAGTCCAATGGTGTGGCGAGTCCCAACTTGTCAGAGGCTTCAAGAAAGAGATGGACCGCACGAAGCTCCGCATGGAGCTGCATACCCAGGTATAGCGCCTTGGCTTTGGCAGTGGGTGGTTCCGTGCCGACGACTTGTGGGGTATGTGCATCAAGTGCGGTCAAGGTACGGTGCGCTCGAGGAACGAGTGGCCAGTCACTGTTGGCCTGTCCGCGGAAGATGTTTCCACCTCGGCCACGCCAAGTAGCATCGAAAACGTGATGCGTGGCAAATAGGTCATCATTCAACAGGAAGTCGAGAAACCCTGCGGCGGTCGTAAAGCGTCGGTTACGAAAGTAGCTCATTGCAGATCCGTGATTTGTTCATGCGGGCTAACGCCTTGCGCCTCTGCTGCGAGCCGCAGCGCTTGAGCCGATCTGGCAGCGAGGCCGCCGAGCGGCTTGTCAGCAGCAGGCGCGGGTTAGGCTGCGCCTAGGGCCGTGTATTCATGCCTCGTAGCCGAGGGCTCCCGCAATTCCCCCTACAATCACGGCCAGTACAATCCCCGTGATGGAGGCAGGGATAGCATCCAGAGCACGCCAGAGGCCTAGCCAAGAAGTAGGATTCAGCACCCACTCTCTACCGAGGTCGGCCCAGTTCATGAAACCTAGAACGGAAACGGCGACCCAGCTTCCGGGTTGAAGGTAATGGACTAACTGCCAACCGATCAGGCCGATACTTGCGAGGCCCAGGAAAGCGCTCAGCAGACCGATGACCGCGGCGAAGCCTTCCGCCAACGAGGTCGACGATGCAGGCGCCGGAGGTGATGCCGTCGCTGGTGGCCCGTTTGCCTGTGACGGACCGCGCGGCGTGAAGCGTCGTTGAACGGCTCGCCAACCAAGGACGCCCAGGAGAACAGGGACCATAAACAAGACCACGGAAGCGCTGCCAGAGAGGAACCCCACGGCAGCCGATTCAAGACGCAGGGCTGTGGTGGGGAGTTGTCCTTCCGGAATCTCAGGGTAGGCCCAATAGACCACTCCGGCGAGCAACCCGACGGCGAGGGGTGCCAGGCTGAGCACGAGAAAACGCCTCGGACCCATTTCGATGCGAAGACGTTGCAGTTCTGTTAGGAGCATGTCTGGGCTCCCGTTCTCAAGTGGAATGTGCCAAGCCAAATCCTACTTAAAGCAGCGCAGCCTAACGCATCGCGCTTCTGCTGCGGGGGCCTGCGGCGGCCCCCGCCAGCAGCAAGCGCTGGTTAGGCGCCTCGTGCCTACTGTTGACGTGCAAGGCGTTCGCCATCCTTCGAAAGGCACCAAACACCGCGGGGCGACGCGGACTGGGGCAACAGTATTCCTTGTTGGCGCATGGTGCTGACTTCCCATTCGGCTGATTTCTGCCATCGGATAGTGCCGGATTTGATGTCGCGGCGGTCGTGGTCGGTGAGCTGCATCGAGCGCTCGAGCTCCTTCAGCACCATCGTGCGATCGGCCTTCCCACCATGCGTGAGAAGAATTCTGAGAATAGGCAGCCGGTACTCCCCCTGAGGCGTCTTCTGGCCAGCCATGCGCTCTACGCGTCGGAGGCGAGGAGCAGCACTCGGTTCGCCTGGCCCCGGGACCGGATCAAGTCGAGCAACCCGGCGCAACACAGAGTTGGGTGTATCCTCAAACGGCTGGGCTTGGGTCTTAAGCCACTGCCAGACTTCGTCGTCTACTCGAATCGTTGGCATCACAGCATAATTCCTATAATAGTGTGGCACTATTATAGTCAATAGGCTTCGGTCGCACAAGGTCTCTGCGGAACGAGCCTCCAGACCATCGGCTCTAGGAAGGAGTGAATCGAGTGCGCCTAACGCCTTGCGCCTCTGCTGCGAGCCGCGGTGCGGGAACCCATCCGGCTGCGCTCTGGCCGGGCGGCTTGTCAGCAGCAGGCGCGGGTTATGGTGCCGGCCGACGGCGGGCGGCCGCGCGAGATC
>JABFSM010000030.1 GCA_013140635.1 Gemmatimonadales bacterium | reverse complement strand
CGCGCATTCCCTCCGGCGCCATCCACTGCCCCTTCTTCACGTTCACCGGCAGCCCGGTCTTACCGCAGGCCAGGAGGAGGTCCGTCTGCCGGCAGAGAAACGCCGGGATCTGCAGCACATCGGCCACCCCCGCCGCCACCGCGGCCTGGGCCGGCTCATGCACGTCGGTCAGCAGCGGCAGGCCGCTCGAGGCCCGGGTCGCGGCCAGCAACGAGAGTCCCCGCTCGATCCCGGGCCCGCGCGCGCCCCCGAGCCGCGACCGGTTGGCCTTGTCGAAGCTCGCCTTGAGGCAGACGCGGACACCTAACCGCTCGCCGATGGCCGCCAGCCGGTCGGCGACGCGGGAGAGCAAGTCTCCCTCCTCGACAACACATGGCCCCGCGAGGAGAAAGGGCGCGGGCGCGAAGCGCCAACCGCTCACTTCGACGATTCGATCAGCTCCCGGACCGCGGCACTCTCCCGCCCCGCATGCCGCTTGGCCGCCGCAATGAAGGAGGCGAAGAGCGGGTGCGGCCGCGTGGGACGGGACTTGAGCTCCGGGTGGAACTGGCACCCGAGGAACCAGGGGTGTTCCGGAAGCTCGATGATTTCGACCAGCCCGCCGTCGGGCGACTGCCCGGAGAACCGCATCCCATGCTCCGCCAGTACGTCCCGGTAGCTGTTGCTCACTTCCCACCGGTGGCGGTGCCGTTCGCTGATCTCGGTCGCGCCATACGCTTTCGAGGCCAGACTGCCGGCGCGAAGGCGGGCCGGATAGGCGCCCAAGCGCATGGTGCCGCCCAAATCCGAGACGTCGCGTTGCGACGCCATGAGGGAGATGACCGGGTTCTCGCATTCCGGCTCGAACTCGGTGCTGTTGCCGCCGGAGATCTGGCAGACGTTTCTGGCGAACTCGATGATCGCGATTTGGAGCCCGAGACAAATGCCGAAAAACGGGAGCCCCGTTTCCCTGGCATAACGGACCGCCTCGACCATGCCGTCGATGCCCCGCACGCCGAAGCCGCCCGGCACCAGCAGCGCATGCTTGTCGGAGAGGAGCCGAACCGCCGTCGGCCGATCGGCCAGTTGATCGCTTCCCACCCACTCGATGTCCACCCCGACGTCGTTCGGAATACCGCCGTGGAGCAGCGCCTCCTGCACCGACTTGTAGGCATCGTGCAGGTCGGTGTACTTCCCCACCACCGCGATCTTCACCCGGTCGGTCGGCCGCAAGATCTTTTCGGTAAGGGTGCGCCACTGGGTCAGATCGGGCTCCTTGGTGTCCAAATGGAGCCGCTCGCACACCACCCGATCGAATCCCTGCTCCTGGAAGCGGAGCGGAATCTCGTAGATCGACTTGACGTCGGGGCTCTCGATGACGCAGCCGAAATCGACATTGCAGAAGAGCGCGATCTTTCGCTTGATTTCGGCCGAGAGTGGGTGGTCGCTTCGGCAAACGAGCATGTCCGGCTGGATCCCGATCTCCATCAGTTCCCGCACCGAATGTTGCGTCGGCTTGGTCTTGAGCTCCCCCGCGGCGGCGATGTACGGCACCAGGGTGAGATGCACGAAGATCGCGTTCTCCCGCCCGACTTCCTGCCGGAATTGCCGGATCGCTTCGAGGAACGGGAGCGACTCGATGTCGCCCACGGTCCCGCCGATTTCGATGATGACCACGTCGTGCCCCGGCGCCGAACGCCGGATGGCCGCCTTGATCTCATCGGTGATGTGGGGAATGACCTGTACCGTGGAGCCGAGGTACTCGCCGCGCCGCTCCTTGCTGATCACGTTTTGATAGACCCGCCCGGTCGTGATGTTGTTCTGCTGTGACAGCGACCGGTCGATGAACCGCTCGTAGTGCCCGAGATCGAGATCGGTCTCCGCCCCATCGTCCGTCACGAAGACCTCGCCGTGTTGGAACGGCGACATCGTTCCCGGATCGACGTTGATGTAGGGATCGAATTTCAGCATCGTCACCCCAAGCCCGCGCTCGACCAAGAGCCGCCCCAGCGAGGCCGCGGCGATCCCCTTGCCGAGCGAGGAAACCACTCCGCCCGTGACGAAGATGAACTTGGTGTTCCCCGGCGACGTCGTCATGTGGTGACCCCTTGAGAGTGCTGCCAGTAGGCCTCGGCGCGGCGTAAGTCGTCCGGGGTATCGATTCCGGGCAGCACCGGCGCGTCGAGGAACGCAATACCGAAGGTGATGCCGTGCGCGAGGGCGCGAAGTTGTTCGAGCCGCTCTGCGGTCTCGAGCGCCGTCGGCCGAAGGGAGACCCATCGAGCCAACGCCGTGCGACGGCAGGCGTACACCCCGAGATGCTGCCAATAGAGCCCCTCGCGCCGGTCGCCGGGGTCTCGAACGAATGGAATCGGGGCACGGGAGAAATAGAGCGCCCGCCCCGAGGCGTCGCAGACCACTTTGACCCGCGCCGGATCGGCGGCATCGGCGGCATCGAGCGGCGCCGCCGCACTCCCGACATCGTCGTTCCCTTGCGCCCGGGCAATGGCACCGGTCACCGCCGCCAGCGGAACGAACGGCTCGTCACCCTGGACGTTGACGATGATGTCAAAGCCGCGGAATTCCGGACGCCCGGCCACTTCCGCCACCCTTTCGGTGCCGGTCTCGTGTGTTCCCGCGGTCAAGATGGCGCGGAAGCCGGCGCGCTCGGTGACTTGGGCGATTTCAGGGGAATCGGTCGCGACAACCAGGGTGTCCATGCACCCCAGCCCCTGGACCCGTTCGGCAACCCGAACTACCAGAGGTACCCCTCCCAACGGCTGCATGGGCTTCCGTGGCAGCCGCGTCGAACCCAGACGAGCCGGGATGACGCCGAGGACGGGCATGAACCAAAGTAAAAGCGCGGCCGACCCAAGTCAAAAGTCGTGCCGCGCGTAGTGCTAACAACCTAACAAATGTTTTTGCAAGGGCTTAGGTCATGGCAGTATCCGCTGCTTCCGGATCGAGTCGGCACGCTGCTGGTCCCGGAGGGCCCGCTTCTCCAAGCGGTCCGCCTCAAGCGAGTCACGGTAGGACTTGGATTGGACCCGGACTCGGCTCCGAACCTCGGCAGCGATCGAGTCCGCGAAGTCCTCACCTACGTCGACCCGACCCTGGTGCTGCAAGTCCCGAATCACCGCTTCGGGAAGGAGCAACGGCCGCACCAGGACTCGAGTGTCGTTCGAGTCCCGAAGCTCGATCTCGACCTCCCCGAACGGCTGGTATGCGCTATCCGAAGCGAGGCAGAGGAATGACGTGCGTTCGTCGAACTGATGCGGGTTGTTCACGGACAGATTGCACTCGGTCAGCTTGTCGAAGGCCTCGGCATCGGTGATCCGCACTCGAATGCCGAGCCCAGACACCTGGTGCGAGGAACTCCGGCGAAAGGTCAGCGAGCGAAGATTCCCAATGCGGGTGTCGTTGAAACGGAATGGGATGAACGAGCCCATCGGAATGGTGAGGTCCGCGCTCGACTCGATCTTGTCCTTGACCCCTTGTGCGACGGAAATGACCCCGAACCCGACGCCGAAGATAAGCAGCGCGAATATCGCGATCTTGAGCCAGTATTTTCGCATGTCGATCGTCCTCCCGGCTCCCCTTGTTTGGCCCGCGCCTACCCCATCGAGCCTGCGTTACAGGGTGTAACGTATCAGGGAGTCGGTTTGTTTCATAGGGGGCTCCGAGTCTGACCTCAAGTACTTTCTCAACCCCGAGGATGGAACTGTCGGTGAATCGACTTGAGGTAGTCCCGGTCCACGTGGGTGTAGATCTGGGTGGTCGAAAGGTCGGCGTGGCCGAGCATCTCCTGGACGGCGCGCAGGTCCGCGCCACCCTCGAGGAGGTGGGTGGCGAAGGAGTGGCGAAGGGTGTGTGGGGTGACCCGCTTCTTGAGCCCAGCTTTGGCAGTGACCCGCTTGATGATTCCCCAGGCCCCAACGCGCGAGAGCGGGCGCCCACGCGCGTTGACCAAGACCTTCGCTCCGCTCTTTCCTCGGTCGAGGCCTGGCCGGCTCTGATTGAGGTAGATGGCGAGCGAGCCGATGACCTTTCGGCCGATCGGCACGAGCCGCTCCTTTCCCCCCTTTCCGAAAACCCGAACCAGGCCCTCCCCTAGCAGCAACGAGCCCAAGTCGAGGGCGCAGAGTTCGGAAACCCGGAGGCCGGCGCCGTAGCCGAGCTCGAGAAGGGCCCGGTCCCGCCAGGCCAGCGGTTCATCGACCCCGGGAGCCGCGAGAAGTGCTTCGATCTCCTGAACGGTCAAGACATCGGGGAGGGCCCGTCCCTTTCGAGGGGTCTCGAGCCGGTCGCTCGGATCGCTGTCCAGAACCCCCTCTCCGATCAAGAAAGCGAAATAGGTGTGGAGCGCCGAGATCTGGCGGCGAATGGTGGCTGGGGCGAGCCCAAGATCCTTGAGCGTGAAGATGAACTGCCGCAGCAGCGGAGGCGTGACGGCCGTTGGCTCGCCGATTCGCTCACCACCGGCAAAGGCCACGAACCGGCGAAGGTCCCGCAGATAGCTGTCGACGGTGTGCGCGCTGTTCCCCGCTTCGAGCGCCAGATGATCGCGAAATATCTCGAGTAGGAAGGCCCGATCGAGGTCGTCGCTCATGGCGGCGGGTCCCGCTTAGCACCCTTCCGTTCCCTCGCTTCCTCCAACGCCTCGGCCGTAATGACCGGAAGGCCGTCCACGATCGGCGCCGCCTGTTCGGGGTGCAAGGGATCAAAGGGCGTGAGTGTCGCGAGGCGGGCGGTCCGGCCCGCCTTCCGGCGCCGAACGACCCAGACGACGATCCCGACCGCCAGGATGAGCGCCACCAGGCCGAGACCCTGATTGACCCGGCCGAGGATCGAGCGAATCGCCCCCC
Organism: Gemmatimonadales bacterium; assembly: GCA_013140635.1. GTDB lineage: Bacteria > Gemmatimonadota > Gemmatimonadetes > Gemmatimonadales > GWC2-71-9 > JABFSM01. The sequence continues at coordinate 1,867 of JABFSM010000030.1, read as the reverse complement.
ATTCCGCCCCGACGGTGCTTCCGAGAAATGTCAGACCCCCATACCAGACGGCGCATGCCAGCGTAATGGGAAGCAGCGCACGCCAAGGTGAGAGATTGACGAGCCCCGCAAAGGGGGCGACGACGGCTCGAAAGGCGGGGAGCATGCGGAAGAAGAAGATCCCGATGACCCCGAACCGCACGTATTCCTTTTCGATGACGGCAAATCCCCCGGGAGAAATCAGCCGCCGCCCCGCCTTCGACTCGAAGAAACGGCGCCCGAAACGGCGCGCGCTCCAGTAGACCAGCACCCCGCCGCCGGTGCCGAACCCCCAGGCCACGAAGAAGATCGTCCACGGGTCGAGGATGCCGCGATCGGAGAGAAATGCCGCGAGGACGATGAAGACGTCGGACGGCGATGGCGGGAAGAAGTTCTCGATGACGACGGAGACGGCGATCACCGCATAGACGGCGAGCGGGGGCCATTCCGCGGCCCGCGCGAGGAGGTCGTCGATCAGCGCGCCTCCACGGTGGCCACGGCGAAGACGGCAACCCCCTCGCCTCGGCCGACAAAGCCCATTCCTTCGTTGGTCTTGGCCTTGATGCCGACGGCATCGGGGGGTACCCCCAACTCACCGGCAATAGCCACCGCCATCGCCTGCTTGTAGACGCCGAGCCGAGGGCGCTCGCAAATGATGGTGATGTCGGCCTGAACGGGATGATATCCGAGCTGGTTGATATGCTCTCGGGCCATCCGCAGCATGACGAGCGAATCGAAGTCCTTCCACTTCGGATCGGCCTCGGGAAAATAGGTGCCGATATCTCCTGCGCCGGCGGCGCCGAGGATCGCGTCGGTGACGGCGTGAGCCACTGCGTCGGCGTCGGAATGGCCCTCCAGGCCCTTCTCAAAGGCAATCCGCTGGCCGCCGAGAATGAACGGCCGTCCTGGAACCAGGCGGTGGCTGTCGTACCCGATGCCGACGCGCGTCACGCGGCGACCGGCTCCGGTTCGAGGAACGAGTAGTCCTGCCGGCGGCGGCGCACCTCGTAGCCGGCGTCGCGAATCGCGCGCTCCATCTCGACGATCGTGGCCCGGTGAGTCGTTCCGGCGGAGGAGACGACGTTCTCTTCCATCATCAGGCTGCCGAAATCGTTGGCGCCGAAGCGAAGCGCCACCTGTCCGACCTTGAGCCCCATCGTCACCCAGGACGATTGGAGGTTAGGCACTTCACCGAGAACGATTCGAGCCATGGCCAAGGTGCGCAAATAGGTGACCGCGTCGGTCTTGGGGCTATCGGCCATATCGGTGCCGTCGGGCTGCAGCGGCCAGCAGATGAAGGCGGTAAACCCGCCGGTGCGGCGCTGCACCGCGCGCACGCGGAAGAGATGCTCGATCCGGTCGGCGTCCGATTCGCCGAGCCCGTACATCATGGTCACGGAGGTCTTCATCCCCTGGCGGTGGGCTTCCTCCTGCACGCCAAGCCACTCATTCGTCTGGGCCTTCTTCTTGGCCACCCGTTCCCGGATGGCGTCGACGAGGATTTCACCGCCCCCGCCCGGAATGCTGTCGAGCCCAGCGGCCTTGAGCTCGCGAATGACCTCGCCCACCGGCATCCCGAACCGCTCCCCGAAGAAGACCACTTCGGAGGGGGAAAAGCCGTGGATATGGATCGGATGATTGCGTTTGATATACCGCATCAGTTCGAGGTACCACTCGAACGGGATATACGGGTTGTGCCCGCCCTGCAGCAGGATCTGGACGCCGCCGGGCGCCTTACACTCGTCGATCTTCTCTCCGATCTTTTCGAAGGGAAGAACGTAGCCCTCAGTGTGCTTCGGCCGGCGGTAGAACGCGCAGAACTTGCAGTCGGCCACACAGACGTTCGTGT
>JABFSM010000264.1 GCA_013140635.1 Gemmatimonadales bacterium | reverse complement strand
GGTCTGGTCGCCGATTCGGTGCAACGCGTACACAACCGCCCCCCCATCCGGTCCGGTGCCGCTATTCAGGCAGGCCGCCGAGCCGGCCAGGAGCACCGCGAGCGCCATCGTCTTCCCTGGCTTCATATCGGACCCTGGCCGTGGATGGTCTCGATGGGAGGTTGCAAGCGTCGTTCCGAAGTCGCGTGGCCTACGAAGTGATGCTCTCCCATGGGGTTAGAAATGTTCGAGGCCGCGGAGTGTCCTCTCGCGGCCCCTTCCTACGTGTCGAACCGACACGGCGAGGTCATCCCATCAGCGCTTCGGCGACGATCCGCGCCTGCTCGGCGGTGTGGAGCGCCGGGTAGCCCTCTGCGGGGCTCGCCCGCTCGGGGCGCCCCGCATAACGGAGAGGAATGCCCGCCGGGAGGAGCGTCTGCAGCTTCGGCCCGATGTACGACCAGGCACCCATGTTTTTCGGCTCCTCCTGCGCCCAGACCACGTCCTTGAGTGCGGGATACTTTGCCAGCACCGCGCGGGTGTGTTCTTCGGGGAAGGTGTAGAGCCCCTCGATCCGGACGATGGCGGGCCGCCGGTCTCCCTGCTTGGCCGCCTCGGGTAGGAGATCGTAGTAGAGCTTGCCGCTGCAGAACACGACGCGCTCGATGGCGGACGCGCGCGCCTGCACGGCGGCCTCGGGGTCGTCCAGCACGGGCTGGAAGGCGCCGGTCGTCAGCTCCGCCAAGTGCGAGGCGGCCTGCGGAAGGCGGAGCAGGCTCTTCGGAGTAAAGACGACGAGGGGCCGTACCCGGTTGCGCCGGGCTTGCCGCCGCATCAGATGGAAGAACTGCGCCGGCGTGGTGCAATTGGCCAGCCGGAAGTTTCCCTCCGCCGCGAGCTGGAGGAACCGCTCCATCCTGGCGCTCGAGTGCTCGGGCCCCTGGCCCTCGTAGCCATGAGGGAGCAGGAGCGTCAGGCGATTGGTGACCCCCCACTTCGCCAGCCCCGCCGCCATGAACTGGTCGATGATGACCTGGCCGCCGTTGATGAAATCGCCGAACTGCGCTTCCCAGAGGACCAGCGTGTCCGTGGCCGCAGTGGCGTAGCCGTATTCGAACCCCAGCGCGGCGAGTTCCGAGAGCGGGCTGTTGTAGACCTCGAGGGTGGCCAAGGCGCCGGGAAGGTGCTTGATCGGGGTGTAGCTCTGACCGGTCACGGCATCGTGCAACACCAGATGGCGGTGGCTGAAGGTGCCCCGCTCGGTATCCTGGCCCGTCAGGCGAATCGGAATTCCCTCGGTCAAGAGCGATGCATATGCCAGCGCTTCGGCATGGCCCCAATCGATGCCCCCCTCCGGCCCCATAGCGGGAATGCGGCGGTCGAGCTGCTTCTTGAGCTTCGGATTGACGGTAAAGCCGGACGGCACCGAAAGGAGCTGCTCGTTGAGGGCGCGGAGCTGCGGCTCCGGCACCGCTGTTTCCACCACCTCGCCGGGAACGAGCTTGGCCGGCGCAAAGCCGGGGGCGGGGCCCTGGGCGGCACTCGCCCGGAAGCCCTGCTGGATGTCCAGCAACTTCTGATAGGCGGTGGCGTAGCGGGTGTCGGCCTCTTCTTTCGTGAGAAGGCCGGCCGTGACCAGCGTCTGGGCGTAGATATCCCGGGCCGTGGCGTGGTGCTTGATCCGCTCGTACATGAGCGGCTGGGTGTATCCCGGCTCGTCACCCTCGTTGTGCCCCCAGCGGCGGTATCCCACCAGGTCGATCACCGCATTCCGGTGGAACTCCTTGCGGAACATCATCGCGAGTCGGACCGCCGCGAGGCACGCTTCCGGGTCGTCGGCGTTCACATGGATGATCGGGATGTCGAAGCCCTTGGCCAGGTCGCTCGCATGGCGGGTGGAGCGGGCATCCACCATGTCGGTCGTGAAGCCGACCTGGTTGTTGGTGATGAGATGCACCGTGCCGCCGACGCGGTACCCGCGCAACCCGCTCAAATTCAGGGTCTCGGCCACGACCCCCTGTCCGGCAAAGGCGGCGTCGCCGTGGATGACCACGGGCACCGCCACGACCTCGTCGTGGTGGATTTCCTGGCCCTTTCGCTGCGTCTGGCGGGCCCGAGTATTCCCGTCGACCACCGGCCCCACGAACTCGAGGTGACTCGGATTGTGCGCCAGCGCGATGGTGACCGCTTTGCCGCTCCGGGTCTTGTACACGCCCTCGGCGCCATGGTGGTACTTCACGTCGCCAGTGCCTTGGTCGGGGAGCCCGAAGCCCCCTTCGACCTGCTTGCCGCCCTCGAACTCGGCAAAGATGGTGACGTAGGGGCGGCCGACGTTATGGACCAGGACGTTGAGGCGGCCCCGGTGGGCCATCCCCATCACCACCTCGCGCGCGCCCTGCTCGGCCGCATGCTCGAACACGGTGTCGAGCATAGGGACCAGCATGTCGACGCCCTCGATCGAGAAGCGTTTCTGGCCGAGGTAGGCTTTGTGAAGGAACCGCTCGAAGGCCTCGACGGCGATGAGACGGTCGAGGAGGGAGAGCTTTTCGTCGTTGGTGAGCCGCCGGCGGTGAGCGCCGGACTCGATGATCTGCCGGAGCCAGACCCGCTGCCGGTGGTCGCTGACGTGCTCGACTTCGTAGGCGATCGTTCCGCAATACGTGGCCTGGAGGTTGGGGAGCGCCTCCGCCAACGTGGCACCGGGTACCGCGATCCGGAGCACGCTGGCCGGGATCCGCCCCATCGCCTCGGGAGTCAGTCCCAAAATGGAAGGATCGAGGGCCGGATCGCCCATCGGCTCGCTGCCTAACGGATCGAGCCGGGCCGCCAAGTGGCCGTGGGTGCGGTGCGCCTTGACCAGCGCCATGGCCGCGGCCACCAGCTCCAGGTCCCCCGCCGAGGCGGACACCCGCGGAGCGTGGACCGGGGCCACCGCCGGCGCCACTGCGTGGGTGGCGGTCCAGGAGACGCCGGACGAGGACGCCGGAGGCGCTTCAGGCGGCGAAGACGGCGCCGCGAGGCCGAACGCGCCGAAGATCCCCTCGTAGAACCCCGCCTCCCCGGCCAGGAGTTGCTCCACGGCTCGCAGATAGGCGCCCGACTCCGCCCCTTGAATGACCCGATGGTCGTAGGTGCTGGTGATCGTCATCACCTTGCTCAGATTGAGCTCGGCAATGGCCGGCGGCGGCGTATGCGCGAATTCGGGCGGATAGGCGATCGCTCCGACGGCCACGATCGTTCCCTGGTTGGCCATCAACCGCGGCACCGAGGCCACGGTGCCAAGCCCGCCCGGATTGGTGAGGGTGATCGTGGCGCCGGCGAAATCGTCGGGCATGAGCTTGTTGGTTCGGGCTTTCTCCACCAGCGCATCGTAGGCGCCCTGGAACTCCGCGTATCCCATGCCCTCGGCATGCTTGAGCACCGGAACCACGAGGCCCCGGGTGCCGTCCTTCCGCTCCACGTCGACAGCGAGGCCGAGGTGAATGCCATCGGGGGTCACTCGGTGCGGCGTGCCGCCGATCGTGGCGAAGGTGTGGGTCATCACCGGGTGCGCTTTGCCGGCCTGCACCAGCGCCCACGCGATGAAATGGGTGAAGGAGGCCTTCTCCGTCCGACCCGCGGCCTTGAGGCCGGCATTGAAGCGCGACCGAGCCTGTTCCAGCGCGCTGACCGAGATCTCGCGGAAGGTCGTGGCCGTCGGGACCGAGAGACTTTCGGTCATGTTCTGGACGAGCCGCGCGGCGGGACCCTTGATCGGGACGGCGTTGGTTGGAGTGGCGCCGGCGGCTGGAACGACGGGCCCGGAAGTGCCACTGTTGTTCGGGGCGCCGTTGGTGGCCGCAGGGGGCGCAGCCCCGTTGCCGGTCGGTCGCTCGCCGACGCGGCCGCTCTCGAAGAGCCGACGCCACTCCGGCGCTACGGAGTTGGGATCGCGGAGATAGTCCTCGTAGAGAGCCTGAGCGAAGCCTGCGTTGGCGGTCTCGAAGACGTTCGGGTCGGGAGAGGATGGTCCACGCGCCATAATGCATATGAAGATAACGTACGCGAGGCGAGCGGGGCGAGCTTGACTCGCTTCCCCGCGACCGCTTTCATATGGCGGCCATGAATACCAGGCAGGGGACGCGGGGGCTTGCCCTCCGGCGGGTGAAGGAGAGTGGGTACCTTGGGGCCGCCGGCCTCATCGTCCTGGCCACCGGCATCGGATTCCTGCTCCGGTCGCGAGTGAACCCGATCGATATCGCCATGCTCTACTTGTTGGCGGTGGTCATGGCGGCGGCCCGATTCGACCGGCGCCCGGCGCTCGTGGCCGGCGCCCTGAGCGTCGCGCTCTTCGATTTCTTCTTCGTTCCGCCCTATCTCACTTTCGTCGTCCTCGATCAGAGCTACATCCTGTCGTTCGGGATCATGTTCGTGGTTGCCCTCACCATGAGTCAGCTCACCGGCCGGATTCGAGAGCAGGCCCGGGAGGCGGAGGAGCATCGGCGCCACACCGAGGCGCTTTATGCGATGGTTCGCGAGCTCGCGGCCGCCGGCGCCGGCGACCCGGTGGCGATCGCGGCCCGCCATATCGGCCGCGCCGCCGCGGGAGACGCGGAGCTCCTCCTGATGGAGCGAACCGACTGGCCCGCCACGCCACCTTTCGATAGCGTCGACGTGCGGATGGCGGCCACCTGGGCTTTCGAGAATGGAACGGCGGCGGGTTGGAGCACTCGGCATGGTCCGGAAGGCGAGGCGATGATCGCTCCTTTGAAGACTCCGAACCGGACCTTGGGGGTTGCCGTGATTCGGCCGCGGAATCCGGAGCGCACGCTGCCGGAGAGCGCGGTGCGGACGGTAGAAGCGCTCGCCGAGCAGGCCGCGATCGCGCTCGAACGCCGCGTTTCCCCCTGATCGGAGTGGCGATGCGGCTGCGCGATTTCCTTGCTCCGGAGGACATCCTTCTCGACCTCAAGGGCACGACCAAGTTCGGCGCCCTGCAGGAGCTCACGTTCCACCTCGGTCTCCGAACCTCCGATGCCAGCGGCATGCTGCGGATCCTCGAACGGCGGGAGGCGCTCGGCTCCACCGGGATCGGGCGCGGGGTCGCGATTCCCCATTGCCGCACGCATCTGGTGCCCCGGCTTCGCGTCGTGTTCGGCCGGGCGGTTCCCGCGCTTCCCTGGGACGCGATCGACGGGCAACCGGTGTCGAACATCTTTCTGCTGGTGGCTCCGCCGATCGAGGTCTCCAACGACTACCTCCCGGTCCTCGGCCGGATCGCGGAATTCGTGAAGGCGGAGGACACCCCGGCCCGGTTGGCGGCCGTCACGACGGCGGCGGAGCTCCTCGAGTTGCTCGACGAGAGGGGCGCCTAACCTTCGGTGGCAGGAGCGACGGTGTTGGTGATCGACGACGAGATCCAGATCCGCCGGGCGCTTCGCAACGCCTTCGCCGATACCGGCGCCACCGTCCTTGAGGCTGGAACCGCCCGCCAAGGGATCGACCTCGCGGCGGCGGAACGTCCCGACCTGATCATCTTGGACTTGGGATTGCCCGATGCCCCCGGCGCGGAGGTTTGCCGGGAAATCCGTAGCTGGTCCACATCCCCCATTCTCGTGCTTTCCGCCCGGCACTCTGACGAGGAGAAAGTCCGGCTACTCGACGCCGGCGCGGACGATTATGTCACCAAGCCATTCAGCACCTCGGAGCTCCAGGCACGGGCTCGGGCGCTCCTCCGCCGGACCCAGGGGACGGGCGCGGGGGGGGCCTCGCGCATCGAGATCGGCGGATTGGTGCTCGATCTCGCCGCACGGAGCCTGACCCGTGACGGGGAGGCGGTACATCTCACGCCGATCGAATGGGATCTGCTGCGGGAAATGATGACCAACGCAGGGCGGGTTCTCACTCATCGCCACTTGTTTACGCACGTCTGGCGAGGCCGCCAGTTCGGGAACGCTTCCCAGTACCTCCGGGTCTACGTCGCCCATCTCCGCCGAAAGATCGAAGGCGACTCGCTTCGGCCTCGGTACATCGTCACCGAACCGGGGGTGGGGTACCGGTTTGCCACTGCCGCCGAGTCGGGCGCGCGCGACTAGCGGTGCCTCGCCATCCGTGGTGGCGCTGGGTGGTCTGGGCGCTGGTCATGGCCGGCGTTACGCTCGGGCTGCTCGTGGTTCGCGACCGACTCGACAAGGCGCATGTCACGCTGGTGTACCTCCTCGTGGTGCTGGCCGGTACGGTCGGCGGGGGACGGACGCTGGGTCTCGCGCTCGCCGGGGCGGCGTTCCTTCTCTTCAACTGGTTCTTTCTCCCGCCGTTCAACACCTTCGTCATCAACGACCCGTTCGATTGGCTGGTGCTGCTGGCGTTCCTCGTGGTCAGCGCGACGGCCGCCCAAATGCTTCACCGGCTGCGCGCGGAGGCGGACGTGGCGCGTCGCCGGGCCGCCGAAGTGGACCGCTTTGCCGCACTCGGCGCGGAGGCACTCAAGGTCGGTCGGGCGGAGGAGGCGGTCACCGCGGTGGCCGAGGTGATTCGGCAGACGCTCGGGCTCAACGACTGCCGGATTCACACGCGTGAGGCCGTCGCGGCCGGCGGTCCAGCCCCCGATTCGCTGGTAACATGGAGCGCCGCGCATGGCTGGGCGGCGATGCGACAGGCGGATGGGACGACGCGATTAACGGAATCGGGGGAACCGCCGTTGGGCCGGCTGCACGACGCGGTGGCCCTCTACCTACCGCTGACGGTCCAGAGCCGGATCCTCGGAGTGCTGGAACTGATCGGTGGATCGCCGATCGTGCTGTCTCCCGCGCAACAGCGCTTCCTCGTGGCGCTTACCCATTACGCGGCCCTTGCCGTCGAGCGCACCCGGCTCGAGGCGGAGGCGGGGCGCGTCGAGGTGCTCCGTGAAGCAGATCGCATCAAGGACGCCCTGCTGGCGTCGGTGTCCCACGACCTCCGCACGCCGCTCACCACCATCAAGGCCTTGGCGCACGAGATGTCGGGAGACGATGACCGCGCCATGACCATCGAGGAAGAAGCCGACCGGCTGAACCGGCTGGTGGCGGACCTGCTCGATCTGACCCGGCTCAAGGGGGGGGCGTTCACCCTCGCGGTCGAGATCAACGCCGTGGACGACTTGATCGGCGCGCTCCTGCAGCGGGTGTCAGGAGCGTTAGGTAACCGCGAGCTGCGTGTGGGGTTGCAGGACGGCGGGACGCTCCTCCTGGGCCGCTTCGATCTGTCGCAATCGCTGCGCATCCTCGTCAACCTAGTCGAGAATGCGCACAAGTATTCTTTGCCCGGCGAGCGGATTGACCTCACGGTTGCGCGGGAAGGGGAACGGCTCACGTTCGCCTTGGCCGATCGCGGCCCCGGGGTTCCGGCGGCGCAATGGGAGCGGATCTTCGAACCGTTCTACCGCGGCCCAGGTGCACTTCCCGAGACCGGCGGCACCGGCCTGGGGCTGGCCATCGCCCGCCAGTTGGCCCGCCTTCAAGGGGGTGATCTCACCCATGCGCCGAGGCCTGCCGGCGGCACCATCTTCACCTTGACCCTCCCAGCGGCCGACCTGCCCGTCCCGACTCCCGCCTCTTAACGAGATCTTCACGCCCGACCCACCGTTCCTTACGGCTTCTTCGCCGGAAGGACCGTATGGTTGTTCCGGTCGCCATGCGGTTCATGGCCCAGGGAGGGTGGAACGATGCGAGATCTGCTTTATGTCGCCGGCACCGTGTTCTTCTTCGCCGCGATGTTTGCGTACGTCCGGGCCTGCGAATCCCTGGGCAAGGGCGGCGCCGAGGCGGACCGAGAGGAGGCGTCATGAGCGCCGGAACGCTGGTCGCCCTGATTCTCTCGATCGCCGTGCTCGGGTACCTCGTGTATACGATGCTGCGGCCGGAGCGGTTCTGATATGACCATCAACGGTTGGCTCCAGATCGGCTTCTACGGTCTTTGCCTGCTGCTGGTCGCCAAGCCCCTCGGGCTCTACTTGGTCCGGGTGTACGATGGCTCCATGCGGTGGCTGGGTCCGGTCGAGCGGCTCATTTACCGGGTGTCGGGGATCGACCCCGCCGAGGACCAGCATTGGACCCGTTACGCGGGGGGCATGCTGCTGTTCAGCGTGGTGTCGATGCTGTTCACCTACCTCGCGTTGCGCCTCCAACATATCCTGCCGCTCAACCCGCAGCAGTTCCCCGCGGTGGCGGATCGGCAGGCATTCGAAACGGCCGCGTCGTTCACCACCAATACGAACTGGCAATCGTACAGCGGGGAGACGACGATGTCGTACTTCTCGCAGATGACCCAGCTCGCATTTCACAACTTCATCTCGGCGGCGGTCGGTGTCGCCTGCGCGGTCGGCCTGGTGCGCGGCATCGCGAGGAAGAGCGCGGGGCGACTCGGCAATTTCTGGGCGGATACCGTGCGCGGCACGCTCTACGTCTTCCTGCCGGTCTCATTGATCGGGGCGCTGCTGCTGGTGCAGCAAGGGGTCATCCAGAACTTCCGGCCGTACGTCGAAGTCACCACGCTCGAGGGCGCCAAGCAAGTCCTCGCGATGGGGCCGGCGGCGAGCCAGGTTGCCATCAAACAGTTCGGCTCCAACGGCGGCGGCTTCTTCAACATGAATTCCGCCCATCCGTTCGAGAACCCAACGCCCTGGTCGAACTTCATCGAGATGTTCGCGTTGCTGGCGATCGCCTCGGGCCTGATCTGGATGTTCGGCGATATGGTAAAGAAGCGGGCCCACGGCTGGGCGGTCTGGGCTGCGTCGTTCATCATCTTCGCGGGGGGCGTCGCCACCGCCTACTGGTCGGAGGCGCGGGGCAATCCGATCCACGCGGAGCGGGGCATCGATGTCGTCGCCTCGGAGGTGCAGCCGGGCGGCAACATGGAAGGCAAAGAGGTCCGCTACGGGATCGCGAATTCCGCGCTCTGGGCCACGGCCACGACCGCCGCCTCGAACGGGTCGGTCAATGCCATGCACGATTCGTTCACGCCGCTGGCCGGGCTGGTGCCGATCGTCAACATGCAGCTCGGCGAGGTGGTCTTCGGCGGAGTGGGCGCCGGCCTCTACGGCATCCTGATGATGGTGCTGCTCACGGTCTTCATCGCCGGACTGATGGTGGGACGGACGCCGGAGTACCTCGGAAAGCGGATCCAGGCGCGCGAAGTCCAGATGGTCATGCTCTACGTCTTGGTCTTTCCGGCGGCGATTCTCACGTTGACGGCGATCTCTTCGGTGCTCGCGCCGGGATTGGCGGGACGCAACAACGCCGGCCCGCACGGGCTCAGCGAAATCCTCTACGCCTTCACGTCGACCGCCGCCAATAACGGCAGCGCCTTCGCCGGCATCACCGGCACCACGTACTACTACAACACCTTGCTCGGCCTCAACATGCTCATCGGGCGGTTCGCCATGATCGTGCCGATGCTCGCCGTCGCGGGATTTCTGGCCGAGAAGAAGGTCGCCCCCGAATCGGCGGGGACCTTTCCGGTCACCACGCCGCTCTTCGTCGTGCTGCTGGTGTCGGTGATCCTCATCGTGGGCGCGCTCACCTTCTTTCCGGTGCTCTCGCTCGGACCCATCGTCGAGCACCTGCTGATGGGTGCAGGGAGGCTCTTCTAACATGACCGCCACCAAGCGTCCGCTCTTCGATCCGCCGATCGTCCGCCGCGCCGTCCGCGACGCATTCGTCAAGCTGGCGCCGCGCCACATGGTGCGGAACCCGGTGATGTTCGTGGTGCTCCTGGGGAGCCTGGCCACGACCGTCGTGCTCGCTCGGCAGGCGCTGGGCGGCGGCACCGGGGTCGGGTTCACGCTGCAGCTGACCCTCTGGCTCTGGTTCACCGTTCTCTTCGCCAACTTCGCGGAGGCGATGGCCGAGGGCCGGGGCAAGGCGCAGGCCGACACGCTGCGCGCCTCCCGCACTCAAACGAAGGCACGGCGGGTGGAGCGGCCGGCGGACCGGGAGAGCGCCACCCTCGTGCCGGCCACCGAACTTCGCCTCGGGGACACCGTCCTCTGCCTCCCGGGCGACATCATTCCGGGCGATGGCGAGGTGATCGACGGTGTCGCCTCGGTGGACGAGTCGGCGATCACCGGCGAATCGGCGCCGGTCATCCGGGAATCGGGGGGGGACCGGTCCGCCGTCACCGGCGGCACCAAGGTGCTCTCCGACTTCATCGTGGTGCGGATCAGCGCCAACCCGGGCGAGACCTTTCTCGACCGGATGATCGCGCTCGTCGAAGGGGCGTCGCGGCAGAAAACGCCGAACGAGATCGCGCTCACGATTCTGCTGTCCGGGCTCACGATCGTCTTTCTCTTCGCCGTCGTCACGCTGCAACCCTTCGCGATCTACTCCGGCACGTCGGTGTCGGTTCCGGTCCTCGTGGCGCTCCTCGTCTGTCTGATCCCGACCACCATCGGCGGCCTCCTCTCCGCCATCGGGATCGCCGGCATGGACCGGATGATCCAGCAGAACGTGATCGCCATGAGCGGGCGGGCGGTCGAGGCGGCCGGAGACGTCAACACCCTCCTGCTCGACAAGACGGGAACCATCACCCTCGGTAACCGTCAGGCAGTCGAATTCATGCCGGTCAAAGGGGTCACCATCCCGGAGCTCGCCGACCGGGCCCAGCTCGCGTCACTCCCCGACGAGACACCGGAGGGCCGGAGCATCGTCGTCCTGGCCAAGCAGCAGTTCAATCTGCGGGGCCGGCCGCTCGGCGACGCACCGGGGCAGGAGCACATGGCCTTCGTCCCCTTCTCGGCGGCGACGCGGATGAGCGGTGTGGATGTCGGCGCGGTGCAGCTCCGGAAGGGGGCCGCCGACGCGATCGCCAAATGGGTGCGTGACGGCAACGGCCAGGTGCCGAGCGAGATCACTCCGATCGTCGAAGGGATCGCGCGGGTCGGCGGCACACCGCTCGTGGTCGCCGAGCGGCGCGACGGGGTGACGCGCGTGCTCGGCGCGATCTATCTCAAGGACATCGTCAAGGGCGGGATGAAGGAGCGCTTCGACCGGCTCCGGGCGATGGGGATTCGCACCGTGATGATCACGGGCGACAACCCCCTCACCGCCGCGTCGATCGCCCAGGAGGCCGGGGTCGACGATTTCCTGGCCGAGGCGAAGCCCGAGGACAAGATGGCGCTGATCAAGCGGGAGCAGGCCGGCGGGAAGCTCGTCGCCATGACCGGCGACGGCACCAACGATGCGCCGGCCCTGGCGCAGGCCGACGTCGGCGTGGCCATGAACAGCGGCACCCAGGCGGCTAAGGAGGCGGGGAACATGATCGATCTCGACTCCAACCCGACCAAGCTGATCGAGGTGGTGGAGATCGGGAAGCAATTGCTCATGACCCGGGGCTCGTTGACCACCTTCTCGATCGCCAACGACGTCGCGAAATACTTCGCCATCATTCCCGCGATGTTCATGGCCACCTATCCAGCGCTCAAGGCGCTCAACATCATGGGGCTGCACTCGTCGGAATCGGCGATCCTGGCGAGCGTCATCTTCAACGCCCTCATCATCATCGCCCTGATTCCGCTGGCGCTGCGAGGCGTTCGCTACCGGCCGGCGGGAGCCGCGAGCATCCTGCGTCGCAATCTCTGGATCTACGGTGTCGGAGGCCTGCTGATCCCGTTCGTGGGGATCAAGGCCATCGACGTCGCTCTCGTGCTGTTGAGGCTCGTATGACCATGCTCAAGAAGCAGCTCCGTCCGGCGATCGTCCTCACGCTGGTGCTCTGCCTCCTGACGGGGGCGGTCTATCCCGGCGTCGTGACCGGCATCGCGCAACTCCTCTTCCCGCGCCAGGCGAACGGCTCGCTGGTGACGGTCGACGGCCGAGTCGTCGGGAGCGAGCTCATCGGGCAGGCGTTCAAACTGCCGGGGTACTTCCACTCCCGATCTTCTGCTGCCGGGGCCGACGGCTACGACGCCTCCGCGTCGATTGCCACCAACAAGGGCCCAACCGACCTCAAGCTTGCCGATACCCTGATCGCCGGTGCGGTGGAGAGAGCGGTCCAGGAGGACGGTGCGGTGAAGGGGAAGATCCCGACCGATATGGTGACCACATCCGCCTCGGGGCTCGATCCGCACATCTCCCCCGCGAACGCCGCCCTCCAGGTGGCCCGGGTCGCGCGCGCGCGGGGGGTGAGTGAAGCAGATGTTCGCGCCCTGCTGACCCGCCGCATCGAGGGACGCCAGTTCGGCTTCTTCGGGGAGCCGCGAGTGAACGTGCTGTTGCTCAACATCGCGCTGGACAGCGCCTATGGGCGGCCGGCGCGGCAACCGTGAATGGAGGGTCTGTGTTCCCCACGCGCGCAGCTATTTTGATGTGCCTCACGGCTCCAGCCGTCGCCGCGGCGCAAACGCCGGCCTTTGGCGGTTTCGTGGATACCTATTTCGCATACGATTTCGGGCGACCCGCCGGCCGCGATCGTTCGTTCACCACCCAGCCCGCCCGCCACAGCGAATTCAACATCAACCTGGCCCATCTCGAGATCCGCCTCGACGGCGAACGTCTTCGGGGCCGTCTCGCCCTCCAAGCCGGCACCTCGGTGCAGTCCAATTATGCCGGCGAACCCGCGCTCGGCGGCGCGAGCGGCCCGGCGCTCGCTCGCCATATTCAGGAGGCGGTCGTCGGCACGAGGTTAGGCACTGGCCTTTGGCTGGATGCGGGGATCTTCTTCTCGCACCTCGGGAGCGAAAGCTTCCTTTCGCGGGACAATCCGACCTACACCCGCTCGCTCATCGCCGACTATTCCCCCTACTACCAAGCTGGGGTCAAGCTGACCTGGACGCCGAGCCCCACGCTCACCGCCCAGGTCAACATCGTGAACGGCTGGCAGAACATCTCCGAGAACAACGACGCCAAAGCGGTGGGACTTCGCTTCGACATCATGCCCTCGTCCACCGCCGCTCTCTCGATCTACCATTTTTTGGGTAACGAACAGCCGGCCGACGCCGAGTCCCGGTTGCGCGCCTTTCAGGGGGCGAGCCTCAAGCTCATGCCGAGTGGCAAGACGACACTGATCGGCACCTTCGATTTCGGCTGGCAGGAAGGGGCGGAGGGCGGGGAGAGCTCGACTTGGCACGGCGCTGCGCTGATCGCTCGGGTCCAGGCGTCGCCCAAGGTGGCGATCGCCGCCCGGGTCGAGCGTTATGCCGACCCCGACGAAGTGATCGTTGCGACCGGATCGGAGAACGGTTTCCAGGTGAACGGGGTCTCTCTCGGCCTCGACGTCTCGCCCGTTCGGAATCTCCTCTGGCGCATCGAGCTTCGCGGGCTCGGCAGTAAGGACCGGATCTACCCCGACCGCGGGGAGGCCGGCGGCGCGTCGACGAGAAACGCGTTTCTCGTGACCTCGCTCGGGGTGACCTTCTGACGGACGATTAGCTTCCGACATGGCCGAGCCTGCCGCGTCGTCTTCGGGGGAAGTCTCCTTCGCCGATCTCCTACAGACCCGGGAGCGCGGCAAGCTCAAGCTCTACATCGGCTCGGCGGCGGGTACCGGAAAAACCTATCGCATGCTCAACGAGGCTCACCTCCTGCGCCAACGCGGCGTCGATGCCGTCGTGGGATTCGTCGAAACTCATGGGAGAACGGAAACTGAGGCGCAGCTCCGGGATCTCGAGGTCGTGCCCCGGAAGAAGATCGAATATCGCGGAGTCGTCCTCGAGGAAATGGACCCCGCGGCGATCATCGCCCGCCGGCCTCAGGTGGCGATCGTCGACGAATTGGCGCACACCAATGTGCCGGGGGCGGGACGGGCCAAGCGGTGGGAAGACGTGGTGGCTCTCCTCGACGAGGGCATCAGCGTCATTTCGGCGCTCAACGTGCAGCACCTCGAGTCGCTCAACGGCGTCATCCAGAACACCCTGGGCGTCACGGTGCGGGAGACGATCCCCGACTGGATTCTGACGCTCGCCGACCAGGTCATCAACCTCGATATCTCCGCGGAAGACCTTCGCCAGCGCCTGGTCGAAGGAAAGATCTATGCTCCTGAGAAGGTTTCCACCGCGCTCAAGAGCTTCTTTACCGAGGAGAACCTCACGACCCTTCGGGAGCTGGCGCTCCGGGAGGTGGCAAGCTCGGTGGACCGGACTCGCGAGGGAATCACCGCCCGCGCGGAGGCCGCCGTGTCGGGGCGTCGGTCGGCCGACCGCCGCACCGTCGACCGCGTGCTTGTCGGCATGTCGAGCCACCCGGAGTACACTGAGATTCTCCTTCGGAAGGCGAGCCGGATTGCCGGCCGGCTCAACCCGGATTGGTATTGCGTCTACGTACAGACGCCGGCGGAGAGCGCGAGCCGAATCGACGCGACCGTGCAGCGCAAGCTCGTGGGAAACATCCAGAAGGCGCAGGGAATGGGTGCCGAGGTGGTCAAACTCGAGTCTGACGATGTGGCCGGGGCGCTCTGCCGGTTTGCGCGGGAGAAAGGGGTGACCCTCATCATCGTCGGGCAATCGCGCCGCTCTTGGTGGGGCCATGTGGCCCGGCGGTCGGTGATCGACCGCTTGCTGCACAACACCGAAGGTCTCGATGTTCTCGTGGTGTCGCTGGACCGGGAGAATGGGGCGGAATGAGAGTCTCGACCCGCCTTTTCCTTGCGGTGATCCCCGCGATTCTGGGCCTCCTGACGGTGGCCGCGCTGGCGTACTGGGGTAACATGTACCGGCGGGCCCCGGAGTGGCTGGTGATCATCGCCGCGCTGGCGGCGGTCGGCTCGCTCATCGTGGCGTGGCAGAACACGCGATACGTCGCCCGGCGCATCGAACGCCTGGCCGGCTCCGGGCGGCAAAATCCATTGGAGAGGACCTCGGCGCTCGCCGCCGTGCGCGACGCCGCGCGGCCAGGTCCGGGCACCTCGCCTGACGAGATCGACTCGATCGAAGAGGTGGTCGACCGGCTTAGCGGGGCCGTGACCATGGCTGAGGCGGGGAGCCGAGAGCGTGAGGCGATGGCGAGCCAGCGGGTTCAGGAATACGCCGCGTTGCTGGCCGAAGCGGCGAGCGCCGTCTCCCGGCAGCTCGATGAAGTGCGCCTCCCGATCCACATCCTGCTGGAGAACCACTTCGGGCAGTTGAATGAGAATCAGGAGGAGATGCTGGCCGCGGCCCGGGCCGCCGCCGAGGCGGCGGACATCGAGCTGCGCCGGCTCAAGGAGATCACCGAACTCGACCGCGGAGCCCTCAACCTCCGGCGCGACCGGGTCAAGACGGGGGATCTGCTCAAGGCCATCGAGGCCCAGTTGCGCGCCCTCGCCGAACGGGCCGGAGCGACGCTCACCCTCGATGTGGCGCCGGGATTACCGCGGATAGCCGGCGACCGCGTGCGTCTGCAGGAAGCGGTCGAACTCTTGCTGCAGCATCTCGTCCGCCGGGCCATGGCGGGAAGCGAACTGACGATCCGGGTCGGTGCCGAGGAGGGGCGAGTCGTCCTTGAGATGGATGGTGCGCCGGCGCCCACGCTCGACGCCGATGTCGCCCTCGCCCGGCGAATCATCCTCGCGCACGGCGGAACCCTGGAGACCCAGGGGGGACGAACCCAGATCGCTTTTCCCACCCTTCCGAATCGCTGACACTCCGCCCGCTTCGTTCAGTCGATGCCGGCCGCTCCCATCGAAAAGAGCGTGAGAAGCGCCCCGTACAGAACGGAGAGTCCAAGGCCGGGAGTCCTGCCGACCTCGACGCCGGCTGAGACGAAGAGGTTGCTTCGTCGCATCGGGGTGTCACGGAGGTCGGCGATGGACTTTCGGACCTCGGGCCTGAGGGCGATGCCCACGGTGTTGTTCAAATTCCATTTGACGAGTCCAAACGGCGACACCGATTTCTCATTGTCTCGGAGCACCGGTGTGCCAACGGCCAGGTCGAGGCTCTTCTCACCGCCCAGCTGGCGGCGATAGCGGAGGAAGACCGCCGTCTCGAAGTTGTTCTGCCCATCGGGAACGGACTCGACCGAAGCGGCGAACGAAGCGCCGATCGCGTCGCGATCGGACAGGCGAAGGAGGATGCCCCAATCGGATGTGGCTCGGACGCCGAGGTGAAACTCGTCATCTAAGCGCGTCGGTAGGCCGCTTCCCGGATCGATCCCCGCCGGTTGGGCGAACGCCCCGGCCACGGTAAAGACCCCCATATTGGTAAGAACGACCGCTCGGCACTTGGAGGAGGCATTTCGCCAACAGATCCCCCGCGATTCTCCGGCTGGTTGGGCGGCGGCCACGGATGTCAGAAGGGCGGATGAAAGGAGGGTGAAAGCGAATCGGGCGGGCATGGCAGGGCTCCGGTCCGGCAGGTTTGTCATCCTTCGAGCGCCGTCATCATAGCTCCCCCCCGTGACCCCCAAGTGACCTGATCTTACACCGAGGGATCGGACGCCAGCAGTCTGGCAATCACCGGCCGCGCGCGCTCCCCCCGATCCTTCGTCTCGAGATGGAGGTGCAGCCTGCGCTCGAGCACATCCTCGATGGTGATCGCAAACTCCCGCTCGCTCGCGAAGCGCACTTGGGCCCCGATAGCGGGATGCTCCGGATGGATTCGGTGCATGAGCTCGGACTTCTCCCGGCACGAGCGGTAGATCGCCGGTGTTTCGGAGCCGTAGTTCCGCAGCAAGTAGGTGACGGTCGCATCACTCAAGCCCAGCTCGATGCCGGCCGGCCGCATTCCCTCGACATTGGCCGCGTCACCTCCAGGCAACGGATCGGTGCGGCTGTTTCCGACCGGTCGGCCGTGGAAATGATATCCCAGGGATCGGATGACCCCATCGACCAGCTCTTCCGCCATTCGCCGCCAAGTGGTGAGCTTTCCGCCCGCGATGGTAATGACCCCGCCGGGTCCCCGGAGGATGCGGTGCTCGCGCGAGATCGCCGACGTGGGCCGGCCGGGGTCGGCGGCCACAAGGGGCCGGAGGCCGGCCCACGTCGCGGTTACGTCCTCTTCGGAGAGCCGAGCCCCCGGAAAGAGCGCGTTGACCGACCGGAGCAGATACACCACGTCACTTTCATGCACGCTCACCGCATCGGCCGGCTCGCTGGTATCGGTATCGGTCGTTCCGATGTAGCTCCATTCCCCCCACGGCAGGACGAACATCACCCGGCCGTCGACCGGGCTCGTAAAGGTGATGGCGTGTTGGTGCCCAAGCCGGGACCGCGGCACCACGATATGCACCCCTTTCGTGGGCCGGAGGAGTGAAGCCGCCTGGGGATCCTCCAGCCTTCGAACGGCGTCGACCCAGGGGCCGGTCGCGTTGACGACGCACCTCGCCCTGACCTCCCCCTCCTCTCCGGTCAGTTCATCCCGGACGTAGGCCCCGGCTATCCCCCCGACGGTCCGAATGAACCCCGTCAGACGCATGTGATTGGAAATTCGGGCACCCAATCCGGCGGCCGCCCGGGCCACGGCCACCGTCATTCGGGCATCGTCGCACTGGGCGTCGTAGTAGATCGCGCCACCCGTCAACCCGCGCTCCCGGAGGAGGGGCTCCTCCGCGAGAACGGCTCGCTTGCCGAGCGTCCGGTGGCGGCGCACATTACCTCCCGCCACGGCGAACAAGTCATAGAGGGTGAGCCCCGTGGCGAGCTTCCACCGCGGCACCCGCTCGCCTTGGAAGGTGGGGAATAGGAACGGGATAGGCCGGACGAGGTGGGGGGCGAGCCGGAGGAGGATCTGGCGTTCGCGGAGCGCCTCGCGGACGAGGTGGAAGCGGCCCTGCTCGAGGTAGCGGAGCCCGCCATGGATCAATCGGCTCGATTTCGAGCTGGTGCCCTCCCCAATGTCCTTTGCCTCGACCAAGGCGACCGCCATGCCGCGAAGCGCCGCTTCGCGCGCAATACCGGCGCCGGTGATCCCGCCCCCGATGACGAGGATGTCGAACCGGCCGGCGGCCAGCTCGCCGAGGGTGGCGCGAACCGAAGGAGTCATGTGCTAGGAGTTTACTCCGACTCTCCCGATGCGACCGAGATCGAGCGGCCCAGCAGCTGGTTTGCCTGGCATGCCTCGAAGATCCGTCCGGGCAGCCGCGTCCTGGATTTGGCCTGCGGATCGGGGCGGCACGCCCTTGCGGCCGCCGCGCTCGGCGCCGTCGTGACCGCCGTGGACAAAGACCCGGCCGGGCTCGAAGTGGGCAAGCGGGAGGCGAAGAGCCGGGGCCTCGAGGTCACTTGGGTGGCCGCCGATCTTGCGGGGGAATGGCCGGAGCAGCTCACAGGGTTCGATGCCGTCCTCGTGTTCAATTATCTCGACCGAGCCCGGATGCCCCGGATCATAGACGCGGTGGCGCCGGGCGGCATTCTCCTGATCGAGACCTTCCTCGAAGCGCAGAAAGCCTTCGGCTGGGGCCCTTCGTCCGACGCGCATCTCCTCAAGTCGGGCGAGCTCCCGAAGCTGCTGGCGCCACTCACCATCCTCCATGGGCGTGAGGTGGTCGAGGCCGTGGACAACGCTCGGTGGAGCGCCCTCGCCAGCGCGCTGGCGCAACGAAAGTAATGTCGCGCCGCCCGGTGGTGGTCGCGGGGATCCGCACCCCCTTTGCCCGGAGCGGCACCTTCCTCCGAGACGCGACGGCGGTCCAGATGGCCCGGCACGCCGTGCGGGAGCTCCTCTACCGCACCGGCCTCGACGGCCGAGAGGTCGACGAAGTGATCGTCGGCCAAGTGATTCCTTCGGTCCTGGCGCCTAACGTCGCGCGCGAAGTCTCCCTCCTGCCCCAGTTCCCGCGCACCATCCCGGCCTATACGCTCAACCGAGCCTGCGCTTCGGGCGCCCAGGCCATCACCAACGCGCACGACCAGATCCTCTTCGGGCACGCCGACGTGGTGCTGGCCGGCGGAGCGGAATCGCTCTCCGACGTGCCGATCCTCCACTCGCGGAAGATGAGCCAGACCCTGGTGGCCGCGAGCAAGGCCAAGTCGCTCGGCGAACGCCTGGCGCTCTTCGCCAAGCTCCGCCTCCGGGATCTCGCGCCGGTTTCCCCCGCCATCGCCGAACCCTCGACCGGCGAGTCGATGGGCCAGTCGGCGGAGAAGATGGCCAAGGAGAACGGGATCACCCGCGACGCCCAGGACCGGTACGCGCTGACGAGCCACCAGCGGGCCGCGGCGGCCACCGCGTCGGGAGCGCTCTCGGCGGAGATCGCGCCCTGGTTCGGCGGAAAGAACATGGACGAAGTGGCAACCGGCGACAACGGGATTCGCGCCGACACCTCCTACGAGAAGCTGGCCGAGCTCAAGCCGGTCTTTGACCGCAAGTATGGGTCGGTCACCGCAGGCAACTCGTCCCCACTCACCGATGGAGCGGCCGCGGTCCTCCTCATGGAAGAGGCGAAGGCCCGGGCGTTGGGCTACGAGCCGCTCGTCACGATCCGAAGCTACGCGGTCTCCGCCGTGGATCCGGGATGGCAGCTCCTCATGGGCCCCATGTACGCGGTCCCGAAGGCGCTGGATCGGGCCGGGATCGGCTGGAACGAGATCGGCCTTTGGGAAATTCACGAGGCATTCGCCGCGCAGGTGCTCTCCAACGTCCAGGCGTGGGCTTCGAAGTCGTGGGCCGAGCGGATGGGACGGAGCGCGCCACTCGGCGAGGTCGACTGGGGCCGGGCGAATGTTCACGGTGGTTCGATCGCGATCGGTCATCCTTTCGGCGCCACCGGGGCGCGGCTGGTGACGACGCTCGCCAACGAGATGAAGCGGCAGGAGGTGCAGTTCGGATTGATCTCGATCTGCGCGCAGGGAGGGCAGGGGTTCGCCATGGTGCTGGAGCGGATACGATGAGCGCGTTCTCGCTGACGAGCACCGACGGGATCGCCATCCTCACGCTCGATGTGCCCGGCGAACCGGTCAACACCCTGGGGCGCGCCGCTATCGAGGAGTTCGAGGCGCGGCTCGCCGAGATCCGGGACGACCGGAGCGTGCGGGCCGTGGTGCTGATTTCGGGAAAGGCCGACAATTTCATTGCCGGCGCCGACATCAATCAGTTCATCGGTGTCCGAACCGCCGCGGAGGGGGAGGCGCTCTCCCGCGCGGGGCAAGAAGTGATCGATCGGATCGAGCGCTTTCCCAAACCGATCGTCGTGGCGATTCACGGCGCTTGTGTCGGGCTGGGCTGCGAGCTCTCGCTCGCCTGTGCCTGGCGAGTGGCGACCGATTCGCCGAAGACGGTGATCGGCTTGCCCGAAGTCCAGATCGGGATCCTGCCGGCCGCCGGAGGGTGCCAGCGGCTGCCGCGGCTTATCGGTGTGAGCGCCGCCCTGGACATCATCCTTGCCGGCAAGACCGAGCGGGCCGCGAAGGCGCAGAAGCTCGGGCTGGTCGACGAGCTGGTCCCACAGAGCATTCTCCGCGGGGTGGCGCTCGTGGCGGCCGATCGGCTGGCGCGGGAAGGAGCCCCGGCACGCCCCCGGGGTGGGAGTCTCCTCCTCGACCGGAATCCGATCGGGCGCCTCATCGTGTACGCCCAGGCCCGGAAGACGGTCTTGAAGAAGACCGGGGGCCACTATCCCGCGCCGCTCGCGGCGCTCCAGGCGGTGGAGACCGGGCTCAAGCATGGGATCGAGGCCGGCCTGCGCAAAGAGGCGAGGCTCTTCGGCGAGCTGGCCGTGGGCGACGTTTCCCGGAACCTGGTCCGAATCTTCTTCGCCACCAACGCACTCAAGAAGGACGACGGCGTGCCGCCCGGAACCGGAACGCCGCGTCCAGTTAGGCGGCTCGGCGTGGTGGGCGCGGGGTTCATGGGCGCGGGGATCGCCGGGACCGCCGCTTCGCAGGCGAGCGTGGAAGTGCGCCTCAAGGATTCCGATCTCCTCCGGGTCGGGAAGGGGCTCAAAGCGGCCACCGATATCCTGGCGGGCCAGCTGACCCGGCGGCGAATCACGAAATACGAGTACGAGCGGAAGGCGGCGCTCCTGTCCGGCACCGGCGGCTGGCACGGCTTCGAGCGCGCGGACATCGTCATCGAAGCGGTGTTCGAGGATCTCGACGTAAAGCGGAAGGTGCTGGCCGACCTCCTGGCGCAGGTCCGCCCCGAGGCGGTGGTCGCGAGCAACACCTCGACCATTCCGATCGCGAGAATCGCGGAGGGCGCGGCGCATCCGGAGCGGATCTTGGGCATGCACTTTTTTTCTCCGGTCGAGCGGATGCCGCTCCTCGAGGTGATCCCGACCGACCGAACCTCGCCGACCGCCATCGCCACCGCGGTGCAATTCGGACGGCGAATGGGAAAGACCGTGATCGTGGTGCGGGATCGTCCCGGCTTCTGGGTCAATCGGATCCTGTCGCCGTACATGAACGAGGCGGGGCTGCTCCTGGTCGAAGGGACGCCGATCGAAGTCATCGATCGGACCATGACCCGATTCGGTTTTCCGGTCGGGCCGATTGCCCTGCTCGACGAAGTGGGGATCGACATCGGCGCCAAGGCCAGTGGCGTTATGCACGCCGCCTTCGGCGAGCGGATGGCTCCGGCGCCGGGCGTGGCCAAGATGGTCGCGGCGGGCCGTCTCGGGCGGAAGGCGGGGAAGGGCTTTTATCTCTACCACGACGGCCACAAGACCGATCCCGATCCGTCGGCGTATCGACTCCTCGGCGTTGCGCCTCTGGCGTCGGCGGATGCCGGCGAGGTCGAGCGGCGCCTCGTGTACATCATGCTCAACGAAGCGGCCCTCGCGGCCTCCGAAGGAGTGGTCCGCTCGCCGAGGGACGGCGATATCGGCGCGATCTTCGGGATCGGCTATCCGGCATTCCGTGGAGGACCCCTTCGCTTCATCGATACGCTTGGCGCGTCACGCGTGGTTCAGACGCTGGAAGCGCTCACCGCAGCCTACGGGGAACGATTTTCACCGGCCCCCTCCCTCGTCGCCATGGCCCAGTCCGCCGGGAAGTACTACCCGGAGTGAGCCGGCCGGTAACCATACGCCTCGCCGCACCGTAGGTCCTGGGTATCCACACACCTCTCGATCACTTCCCCTCGGAGCATCGAATGCCCCGCTTTCTTGGCTCAGCATGCCTGCTCGCCCTGGCCATGGGCGCCGCGCCGGTCGCCGCGCAGAGCTTCCCGGTCGACGATCCGACTCTCCGGCAAATCTGGGCCGAAGGGATGGTCCGCTCGCAGGTGACCGGCCTCCTGCAGGTCTTGTCGGATTCGATCGGTCCGCGGCTTACCGGGAGTCCCGGCATCCTCGCGGGCCAGGAGTGGCTCAAGGCGAGCTACGCCAAGTGGGGGATCACCGCGCGGAGTGAGAAGTACGGCACCTGGACGGGGTGGCGGCGCGGCCCGACCCACATCGACCTCATCGCTCCGCGCCTCCGCTCGCTGGAGGGGCAGATGCTGGCTTGGAGCCCGGGCACCAAGGGGAAATCGGTCGAGGGAGGGACCGTGATCCTCGGAAATCCCTCCGATTCGGCGGCCTTTGCCGCTTGGCTCCCTCTGGCCAAAGGCAAATTCGTCCTCATGTCGTTCAATGAGCCCACCTGCCGCACCGATTCGAGTTATGTCAAGTGGGCGGGGCTGGAGGCGTTCGCGTCGATGGCCATCCGCCGTGAGGCGGACCGCGAGGCCCGGACGGAACAAGTGCCCTCGAGAGGAGCGGGCGCGAATGCGCTGGCCGCTCGTCTCGAGGCCGCCGGCGCCCTCGGATTGATTTCTTCGAGCTGGAGCAGCGGGTGGGGGACGGCGCGGTTCTTCCAGGCTCGGACGACCCAGGTGCCGACCGTCGGCCTCGGCTGCGAAGACTACACGCTTCTCTACCGGCTCACCGAGCACCGGCAGGGTCCGGTGCTCCGGGTGTCCGCCGAGTCGGAGTTCGGCGGAGACGTCCCGGTCTTCAACGTCATCGGCGAGATCAAGGGCCGTGAGAAGCCGAACGAGTACGTTATGCTCTCGGCGCATTTCGACACCTGGGACGGGGCGTCCGGAACGACGGACAACGGGACCGGCACGGTGATCATGATGGAGGCGATGCGCATTCTGAAAACGGTCTATCCAAATCCCAAACGGACCCTTCAGGTCGGCCATTGGAGCGGCGAAGAACAAGGGCTCAACGGCTCGCATGCGTTCGTGGAAGACCACCCCGACGTTCTGGACGGACTCCATGCGCTCTTCAATCAGGACAACGGCACCGGGCGGGTCGCCAGCGTTTCGACCAGCGGCCTGGTCGGCGCCGGTGTCCAATTCGGCCACTGGTTCTCCCGTTTGCCGGATGAGCTGAGCAAGGGTGTGGAGCTCTCGCTTCCGGGGCTCCCGTCTGGTGGGGGGACGGACCATGGCTCCTTTTCGTGCGCCGGGGCGCCGGGCTTCAATCTCGGCTCCGAGTCGGCGGAGTATGGCGAGTACACTTGGCATAGCAACCGGGACACCTTCGACAAACTGCTCCCCGAAAACCTGCGGCGAAACGCCACCATCGTCGCCATGCTTGCCTACCTGGCCGCCGAAGATCCGGTGAAGACCCCTCGGGACCGCCGGATCCTGCCGGTGGTGGACGGTAAGCAGACGGTTTGGCCTGAATGCAACAAGGCGGTCCGGTCGCGTGCGCAGTGGTTGCGGTAGTACTTGGAGGGAAGAGGGAGGGCGGAGGGGTTGAGGAGTGTTCGCTGGTGGGATACTTAATCCCATTTCCGGACAGTACATCCCTCTTCTCTCTTCCCTCCTCACTCTTTACCTGTTGCCCATCAACAGCTTAGGTCGAGCCAAAGACGGCACAGCTCTTCCAATAGGACCTAGGTATGGATATCAAGATTGAGAAGAAGAAGAACCCGAAAAAGATGATCCTTTACGGGGTTGGAGCCGTGGCCGTCATCGTGGTCACGGTCACCCTGATGCGTCTCAAGCCCGCCTCGCCCACGGTCGAATTGGGGACGATCTACCTCGACACGGTTGAGCGCGGCGAGATGGTCCTGGAGGTTCGGGGCCCCGGAACTCTGGTGCCCGAGGACATTCGCTGGATTACGGCTGTAACCCCGGGCCGGATCGAGAAGATCCATATGCTTCCGGGATCCACACCGGTTCAGTCGACCACGATTCTCATGGAACTGAGCAATCCCGATGTCGAGATCCAGACCCTCAATGCCGACCGCCAGCTGACTGACGCCGAATCGCAGTTGGTGCAGCTGCGGACCAACTTGAACACCAATCGCTTGACGCAGGCGGCTTCCGTTGCCCAGCTCAAGTCGGATTGGCTGGATGCCCAGCGGCGCGCTGAGGCCGGCGCAGAGCTCCTCAAGAAGGGGCTGATCATTCCCATCGATCAGCAGCAGGCGGTGGAGCGCGCCGAGTCGCTGAAGGAGCGGTTCCGCCTGGCCGAAGAGCAGCTCAAGATGTCGACGTCCACGATCGACGAGCAGCTCCGGGTCCAAGAGGAGCAGGTCAACCGGCTCAAGTCGATCGCGGCCTTCCAGCACGGGCTCAAGGCCTCGATGGTGGTGCGCGCGGGTGCCAACGGAGTGCTCCAGGAGGTCCCCCTCCAGGTGGGCCAATATGCCCAGGCGGGGGTGACGTTGGCCAAGGTGGTGCCGGTCCCTCTTCGGCTCAAGGCGGTCATTCGGGTCCCGGAGGTCCAGGCCAAGGACATCGCCATCGGCCAGAAGGCCTCGATCGACACTCGCAACGGAATTGCCCCTGGACACGTCATACGTATCGATCCGGCGTCGATCAACGGCACGGTCACGGTGGACGTTGCACTCGATGGAACGCCCCCGGCCGGGGCTCGGCCCGATCTCAGCGTGGACGGGGTCATTGAAATCGCCAGGATGAAGGACGTGCTCTACACCGGCCGGCCGCCGTATGGCCAGACCGACGCGACGATCGGCATCTTCAAGCTGGTGGAGGGCGGCAACTACGCCCAGCGCGTGTCGGTGCGGCTGGGCCGGACCTCCGTGAACAGCGTCGAGATCAAGGAAGGATTGCAGCCCGGTGACGTGGTCATCCTGTCGGACATGTCGCGATGGGACAACGTCGATCGAGTACGGATTAAATGAGGGAGTAGGGAAGAGGGAAGAGTGAGGAGGGCCTCCTCCTCCCCCCCTCCTCACTCTTCCCTCTTCGCTCTTCCCTTTTTCACTTAACGAGGAACCCAGCACATGTCGACCGCTCCCGGCGAAACGCTGATCAAGCTCGACGGCATCAAGAAGGTCTTCATGACGGACGAGCTGGAGACGCACGCGCTCTCCGAGATCCACCTGCAGATCATGAAGGGCGAATACGTCTCGATCTCCGGCCCGTCGGGCTGCGGGAAGACGACGCTGCTCTCGATCCTTGGTCTGCTCGACACGCCGAGCGGCGGGGCGTATACCCTGGCGGGTCACTCGGTCGAGAGCCTGACGCCCTCGGAGCGCGCCCGGGTCCGGAACCGGCAGATCGGGTTCATCTTCCAGGCCTTCAACCTGATCGGCGACCTCACCGTGTATGAGAACGTCGAGCTCCCGCTGACGTACCGCGGCATGCCCTCGTCGGAGCGGCAGCAGCGCGTGACCAGCGCGCTCGAGCGCGTCGGGATGGCGCACCGGATCAAGCACTATCCGTCGCAGCTCTCCGGCGGTCAGCAGCAGCGCGTCGCGGTGGCCCGCGCCGTCGCGGGTGAACCGGCGATCCTCCTCGCCGACGAGCCCACCGGAAACCTCGATTCGCAGAACGGCGAGGCGGTGATGGAGCTCCTCCGCGAGCTGCACCGCGGCGGCGCCACCATCTGCATGGTCACCCACGATCCGCGCTACGCCAAGTGGGCCGACCGCGAAGTGAAGCTCTTCGACGGCAAGGTGGTCGAGGAAGAAGCGGCCGGCGGGCATATCAGCGTGCACCACTAGCTCGTTCCCGAGCACCGGGCGGCCCGGGGGCTTTCCTCGGAAGGTTTCCGTATGCCGCCCGGCCGCTCGCGCCGTCACCGCGACGATCTCCTTCACTCCCGGCCGGCCTGGGCCGCGCGGCATACCCGGTGGGGCGGGCCGGCGGATGCGTTCCGATGGCGTTAGGTGATGCTGGCCGATCGCCTCTCCGGGCGGGCCGGTCCCCTCGCCGCCCCGCAGGCAGGATAGGAGGCCGGCTCTGCGAGCGTTCATCCCGGCTTCGAAGCGAGTAAATTCCCTGCCTCTCTTACCCGCACCGGCCCGGGCATCGTGATCCAGCTTTCCGGCATCGAGAAATACTACCAGACCGGCCCGACCCGGACCTGGGTGCTTCGCCAGATCGACCTGAATATCGGCGAAGGTGAATTCGTGACCATCATGGGCCCGAGCGGCGCGGGCAAGTCGACCCTGCTCGGCATTCTCGGCATGCTCGATGCCGGGTGGACGGGGGCCTTCGACTTCATCGGGCATCCGGTCCACCACCTGAAGCCGAAACAACGCGCCGAGCTCAATCGACAGTATATCGGGTTCGTCTTTCAGCAATACCACTTGATCGACGATCTCACGGTCTACGAGAATATCGAGACCCCGCTCTCCTATCGGGACATTCCGA
This sequence comes from Gemmatimonadales bacterium, assembly GCA_013140635.1. GTDB lineage: Bacteria > Gemmatimonadota > Gemmatimonadetes > Gemmatimonadales > GWC2-71-9 > JABFSM01. The sequence continues at coordinate 3,618 of JABFSM010000264.1, read as the reverse complement.
AGGGCGAGCGGCAAGCGATGGTGGCCGACATTCTCGACCGATTCCAGATCGTCGGGAAGAAGGACCTCTACCCGAATCAGCTCTCCGGCGGACAACAGCAGCTCGTCGGCGTGGCTCGCGCCGTGGTCGCCAAACCGAAACTCATTCTGGCCGACGAACCGACCGGCAATCTTCACTCGGCACAGGCACGCGAGATCATGGAGCTCTTCCGTGGCCTGAACCGTGACGGTACCACGATCGTTCAGGTGACCCACTCGGACGAGAATGCGAAGTACGGACACCGGATTGTGCAGCTGAAGGATGGGTGGGTGGTGGCGGCATAGGAGGGAAGAGGGAAGAGGGAGGAGGGGGTCATTTTCTCACGAGACTTCGATGGAGCGCCGTCAACAGGCGCCCGACCTCGTCAGCAACGGCCAGCGCTTTCTCCTGCGGTTCTTCCGGAGCCATGGCACGGCGCTGGACCAGCAGCAGAAGTGTCTCGAGTTCTCGAAGAGATCCGTTGGCGATCGCGAGAAAGCGGATGTAGTCGCCGCGGTACCGACGACCGTACCCCTCCGCAATGTTTGCCGGGACCGAGATAGCAGCTCGGCGCAATTGGTCTGCCAGGCCCCAACGGGAAGGATGACTGAGGTGTTCGGCAAGAGACAGTGTTTCGTCGGCCAGCTCCATCGCCTTCTGCCATGCGTGAAGGTCTTGATATCCGCGTATTCGTCCGAGGCTCATTCGCTACTTACGCACCGTTCGGCTGATTCGGCCAGAGCGCATTTGCGCAGGCACGAGCATTTCCGCGCGGGCGCCCCTCCTCCCTCTTCCCTCCTCCCTCTTCCCTAGCATGGTCGCCGCGCCGCTGGTCCTCATCGCCGACGACCAAGCCGACGTCGTCGAAGCCCTGCGCCTCTTGCTCAAGGCGGAAGGCTACCGCACCGTCACCGCCCATGTGCCGGAAGGGGTACTCGCGCACCTCGAAGAAGAGCGCGCCGACGCCGCGCTGATCGATCTCAACTACACCCGCGACACGACCTCCGGCCGTGAAGGCCTCGACCTGCTCTCCCGCATCCGCGCGCTCGATCCGACCCTGCCGGTCGTGGTCATGACGGCATGGGGGAGTGTCGACAAGGCGGTCGAGGCGATGCAGTTAGGCGCCCGTGACTTCATCGAGAAGCCCTGGGACAACGCGCGGCTCCTGACCACGCTCCGGACCCAGATCGAGCTCACCCGCGCCCTCCGCGCGACGGAGCGGCTGGAACAGGAAAACCAGCTCCTCCGCCGGAGCGGCTTGCCCGATCTCGTGGCCGAATCGCCGACCATGCGGCCGGTGCTCGAACTGATGGAACGGATCGCACCGAGCGACGCGAATGTGCTCATCACCGGCGAGCACGGCACCGGCAAAGAAGTGGTGGCGCGGTGGATCCACGCCGCGGGCGGGCGGCGGGAGAAGGCGCTGGTGGTCGTCAACGTCGGCGGTCTTCCCGAGGGGGTCTTCGAGAGCGAGCTCTTCGGTCACGTCCGCGGCGCCTTCACCGATGCAAAGAGCGACCGCGCCGGCCGCTTCGAGCTCGCCGACGGGGGAACGCTCTTCCTCGACGAGATCGCGAACATCTCGCTCTCGCAGCAAACCCGCCTTCTCCGCGTGCTGCAGACGGGGGAACTCGAACGGGTGGGATCGTCCCAAACCCGGCGGGTGAACGTGCGGGTGATCGCTGCCACCAACGCCGACCTTCGCTCCGAGGTGGCCGGGGGGCGGTTCCGGGAGGATCTCCTCTTCCGTCTCAACACCATTCAGATCCATTTGCCGCCGCTCCGCGAGCGCCGTGAGGACATCCTGCCGCTGGCGCAGTACTTTCTCAAGCGGCACGCCGAGCGCTACGGGAAGGCGCGGAGCGGCATTTCGAACGAAGCGGCGCAGCAGCTTCGCGCCTACGATTGGCCCGGGAACGTGCGCGAGCTCGACCACGCGGTGGAGCGCGCGGTTCTGCTGGCCCGGCTCGATCAGCTCGAGGCCCATGACTTCGCCCTCACCGGTCTTGCCGCCCGGCCGGGAGGATCCGAGACCTCCGCCATGAACCTCGAAGACTTGGAACGCGAGGCCATTCGCCAGGCCCTGGCGCGCCACGACGGCAACGTCAGCCTGGCCGCCAAGGCGCTCGGCCTCTCACGCAGCGCGCTCTACCGCCGACTCCAGCGCCACGGACTCTAAGCGGTGCGGTAGATTCCGGCGTGCGCATTCCCCATGACCGCCGGATCTTCCTCCTCGCGCTTCTCGCGGGGTTCCCCGCTCTCGCCGCGGCCGCGATTCTCCTCTGGATCGCGCCGGTCTCCGGGCTGCTTCGAGGGACCCTCCTCGGCGCGCTGACGGTCGTTTGGCTCGCCGTGGCGCGCGCCGCGCAACTCCGGGTGATCCGCCCGCTCCAGGTGATTGCCAACCTTCTCGCCGGCCTTCGAGAAGGCCATTTCACCCTCCGGGCGCGGGAGGAAGAGACCGACGACGTGCTGGGCGCGGTGCGCCGCGAAGTGAATGCGCTGCAGGAGACCCTCCGCGAGCAGCGGCTCGGCGCGCTCGAGGCCGATGCGCTCCTCCGCCGGGTGATGGAGGAAATCGATGTCGTCGTCTTCGCCTTCGATTCCGGCCGGGCGCTCCGCCTCGTCAACCGCGCCGGCGAGCGGCTCCTGGGCCAGCCGGCGGAACGATTGATCGGCCGAACCGCCGCCCAGCTCGGTCTCGAGCCTTCGCTCGAGGGGGAGACCCCCCGCATTCTGGAAATGGCGGTGCCCGGTTCAGGAAGCGGAAGATGGGAAGTGCGGCGGCGCCCCTTCCGGCAAGGCGGTCTTCCCCTCGACATGGTCGTCCTCGCCGACATCAGCCGAGTCCTTCGCGCGGAAGAGCGGCAGGTGTGGCAGCGGCTCGTGCGGGTGCTCTCCCATGAGATCAACAATTCGCTGGCGCCGATCAAGTCGCTGGCGGGCACACTGACCAGCCTTCTCAACCGGGAGCCGAGGCCCCCCGACTGGGAGAGCGATCTCGCCACCGGCCTTGACGTGATCGGCGCGCGCTCCGACGCCCTCAATCGCTTCATGGCCTCGTACGCGCGGCTCGCCAAGCTCCCCCCGCCGACCCTCGCGCCCCTGGGCGTCGGTGAATGGGTCCGTCGGGTGGTTCAGCTCGATGGGCGCCTTCCGGTGCGGGTGATGGCCGGCCCCGAGCTCACCATCGATGCCGATGGCGACCAGCTCGATCAGCTGCTCATCAATCTCCTCAAGAACGCCATCGAGGCGACCGGAGAGAGCGGCCGGGCGGTCGAACTGGAATGGCGGGTACGCGGCAGCGACCTCGAGGTGGAGGTGCGCGACGAGGGACCCGGCCTCGGCTCCACTACGAACCTTTTCACCCCCTTCTTCACGACGAAGCCCGCCGGCTCGGGAATCGGGCTCGTCTTCTGCCGGCAAGTCGCCGAGGCGCATGGGGGTACGGTCACACTCGCCAATCGCGCCGATCGGCGCGGCTGTGTGGCGCGGGTGCGGCTGCCGATCTCCTCCGGCTAGATTTGGCCCCACGATGACGCGGACCACATTGCGATTCGCCGGCCACGAAGCGGGAGGCAAGGTGGCGGCCGCGGCGGC
>JABFSM010000064.1 GCA_013140635.1 Gemmatimonadales bacterium | reverse complement strand
GTCTTGGGATACCCCTGCGCCGCGGCACTTCCTGCGGCCAGCAGCATGAGGAGAGCGGCGCCGGCGTTGCGCTTCAGGATGTCGGTCATTGGGTCGCTCCCGGCGTAATGAGCAGCACGAGCGAGTTCTCCAGGCGGAGATAGGTGGCCGCGACCCGCCGGATGTCCGCGGTGGTCACGGCGAGGTAGCGCCGCCAGTTGGTGTTCACCGCCTCGGGATCGCCCAGGAAGAGGTTGGCGGTCTGCAGCGCCTCCGCCTTGGCGAGTGCCTGCTGCTGCTGGGTAATCAGCTGCGTTCGATAGGCATTCTTGGCCTTCATGAGTTCGGCTTCGGTAACGCCGCCCTGGGCGACCTGCATGAATTCCTTCGCGAGGCCGGCCTCCAAGGAGTCGGCAGAAACCCCTTGGTTGGAGACCCCGAGCGCCAAGAGAACGCCGGGGCCGCGCCGAGGTCCGGGAAGGTTGACGCCGACGAGCACGAATTGCGCGAGCTTGGTGTCGCGGACCACCCGCTTGTTGATGCGGGAACTCTCCCCTTGACCGAGGATCGTGCCCAGGAGATCGAGCGCCGGGTAGTCGGGATGCTTGTACTCGGGCACCCGATAGGCAAGCAAGACGCCCGGCAGATTGGCCCGTGCGTCGGGCCAGGGCCGGCGAATCGGCGCCGTTCCCAGTTTGGTCTCGCACGCCACCGATGGGGGCGTTGCGCCGCGTGGAATGTCACCGTAGTACTGGCTGATGAGGGCCTTCGTGGCTGGAGTGTCGAAATCTCCCGCGACCGTCAGCACGGCGTTGTTCGGGGCGTAGTAGAGCTTGAAGAACGCCTGCACGTCGGCGGTCTTTGCCGCATTGAGGTCGTCCATCGAGCCGATGATCGAATGCGCATACGGGAAACAGCTCGTACTGTCGGCCAGCGCGTAGACCCCCTCGAAGATCGAGCCGGCATACGGCTGGTTGTCCACCCGCAGGCGGCGTTCTTCTTTGACCGCCTCGCGCTGATTAGCGAAGGTCGAATCGCTCACGAGGAGAGAGCGCATCCGGTCGGCTTCGAGCCAGAGCGCCAGGTTGAGGCGATTCGAGGGCACCGCCTCGTAGTAGTTGGTTCGGTCTTCGGTGGTGCTGCCGTTGAGCTCGCCGCCGGCGCGCTCGACAAGCTGGAAATGCTCGGCCTTCTTCACATTGGCCGATCCCTGAAACATCATGTGCTCGAAGAGGTGCGCGAAGCCCGTTCTCCCTCGGACTTCATCGCGGGAACCGACGTTGTACCAAACGTCTACCGCCACGACCTGGGTGGTCCGGTCCGGGGCGAGTATCACCTTGAGACCGTTGGGGAGAGTGTACGATTCGATCGCAATGCGGGCCGGTTCCTGGGCTGTCAACGCCGCCGGTACGGCGAGCCACGCCAGCAGAGCGGGCCGGACTCGAGTGAGCATGGGAGAGGGTCCTTGCATGTGGGCGGACAATTCTAGCGAAACCGCAGCCGTTCCGGGTAGTTCCCGCAAAGTCCGTCGACGCCAAGGCTGGCCAGTTCGAGAGCCGTTTGTCTGTCGTTGACGGTCCAGGCGATGACTTGGCCACCCTTACGATGCACCTCGGCAATGAGTTCCGCATCGATCAGATGCCATTCCTGCCAGAGGGTGTTGGCTCCAGCCCGTTCCATGGTGCCGACCGGGTCGATCGGGTATGAAACGGAAAGAACCCCTCTCCGCAGGGAGGGGGCTTTCATCCCCAGGCGGGCAATGATCCGGTGGTCAAAGCTATGGACGGCGCATCTTTCCGGGGCTCCGGCGGCGGCAATGGTCGAGAGCAGGGCAGAATCGGCCTCGGGGGGGAGGCTCTTGAGTTCGATCCAGACAACGGCTCCGGGGACCGCCGCCAGCGCCTCTTCGAGCAGGGGAATCGGCTCACCGTTTGGAAGCGAGCCGGCACGGACCTCCTCCAGAGTGAGGCCGGCTATCGAACCGACCCCGGAGAGGGCAGGGTCATGGTGGACAATGAGTGCTCCATCCCGGGTCGCATGGACGTCGAGCTCCACACCGTCCGCACCGAGGGCCATGGCGTACCGGAAAGATTCCAGGCTGTTTTCAAGGCGATGGCCTGAGGCTCCTCGGTGTCCGAGGACAAATGGCTGAGGTGAGCCGTTCACGTCCAGCGGTTCACAGGAGGTGGAGAAGTTACCCTATTTATACGCATGTAAGATATTGTATTATAAGACATTACTGCTTTTGTCGACACTAGTCGATTCTGTGAATTCTCGGTACGGTGGACAAGGTTGAAAGAAGCGTAGCAAGCCGCAAGTTAACGGAGACAACGAAACGGCGTCCTTGATGCAACCGATGGCCGCGATGAGCGAAGACCCGAGTCGATCCGACATGGAGCTCGTCGCGGCATACCGACAAGGAAGCGAGTCGGCGGCCACCGAACTCGTGCTTCGCCATGGGCGGGCCCTCGGGCGCTACCTCTATGCCGCCGGAGCCGACCCCGGCGAGATCGAGGATCTGGTCCAGGAGTCGTTCTTCAAGGCCTTTCGGGCGCTCTCCGGCTGGCGGGGAGAGGCCAGCTTCCGGGGATGGCTCTTCCGAATCGGGGCCAACCTCCGGAAAGACCAATATCGGAGGATCGGCGGTCGGGTAACCGTCCCAATCGAGGATCACGAGATTGCCGACGTCGCCGACCCAGAAGGGGAAATGGGAGCGAACGATATGGAGAAGCGGCTTCGCGAGGGACTGGTGAGCCTTCCGCGGCTCCAACGCGAAGTCTTCCTTCTCCGGGCTCAGCAGGGAATGGGCTACGAAGAGATTTGTGCGGCGCTTGGCACCACGGCGGGAGCGGCTCGGGTGCACTATCACCACGCCGTCAAACGGCTCAAGGATCTGATGCAATGACCGACGATCACATCGAGGCGGATCGATTGGTGGAGCTGGCCGCCAACGGCGTGCTCCCCACCGCGGCGGAGGACGGGCACTTGGCAGCCTGTGCCGATTGCCGCCTCGAACGACAGCTCCTCTCTTCGGCCCGGCGTCTCGGTACCGACGCCGTTCTGGCGCTCGACCCGGCGGTCGTTGCCGCGCGCGTGCGGGAGCGTTTGGCTGGTGCGCCCGCTCCGGTGGCGGCGTGGCACCGGCCGAAGCGGTGGCTGACCATGCTGGCCGCCGCTGCCGTTCTCTTGTTCGTGGTCCGCTTGTCACTTCCCGAGCGCCACGCGGTCCCGGCTGCCACCGTTCTGAACGAGCTCGACGGGCTGAGCTCGGAAGAGCTCGAAGTCGTGCTGGCCACGATTCCGGCCACCGCGCTCTCCGTTCCCCGCATCGACGAAATGCCACTCTCCGAATTGACCGCCGACGATCTCGAGCGGGTGCTTCGCTCCATGGAGGATCTATGAAATTCGGTGTCCTATTGGTGCTCACGGCGGTCGCGGTCTTTCCTGGGTCCGTTGAGGCGCAGGAGCCCCCCGACGATCCGATTCGTGTTCAGCAACTTCGTGGTCAGATCGAGCAGCGATTCGGGGAGGCGCTTAAGGAGCAGCTCGGACTCACCGACGAGCAGGCCACCAGGCTTCGGATGACCCTGGCCGCCCTTGCCGTCCGGCGCCGCGGCATGGAGCAGGAAGAGCGGACCCTTCGGCAAGCGCTGGGCGCGCAACTGCGCCCTGGGATCGCGGCCAACCCAGACAGCGTCGGGAAGCTCGTCGATGCGCTGACCGCCAAGCGAGTCGAGTACGCCCTGACCTTCAAAGATGAAATGCGCGAGCTCGCGGCCGTGCTCACCCCGGTGCAGCGGGGACAGTATTTCTTGGCCCGCGAGCGGTTGATGCAGCGAGTCCAGGATCTGATGGATCAGCGCCGGGCGCAGCGCGACCCTCCCGCTCGGGTACCGCGCAGGCCATAGTCGGGGCCGCTATATTTGGCTGCGGCCCGAGTGGCGGAATGGCAGACGCAGCGGACTCAAAATCCGCCGGGGGCAACCCCGTGTGGGTTCGACTCCCACCTCGGGCATAGGTGCATTAGCTTGCGCTGAATTCCACGGTTTCGCGGTTTCCGGACTCCCATGCGGAGCGTCATGACGTTCGACACCCAGGTCGTTCCGGCCGCTGCCGACGCCCATCCTACTCCGTTTCTCATCGTCGTTGTTCCTGAGGGTCCGTTCCCTCCCTCCCTCTCTGCGCTCGACGCGGCGAGCGGTGGCGCGCTGGCGCGGTGCTACTCGGCCGGGGACTTTCGCGGGAAGAAGGATGAAACCGTGCTCCTCTATCCCGAGGGGCCGAGGCCTCGCATTCTGCTGGTCGGTGCCGGTGTTCCTGGTGAGGGGAGTCGGACCGCCGTGCGGCGGGCGGCGGCGATCGGGGCCAAGCGTGCGCGGATCACCGAAGTCCCGACTGCCGCGCTCTTCGTTGCTCCTGAAGCGCGTGGACCCCTCTCACCCACTGATGTGGGCCAGATCTTGGCGGAGGGAGCGGGCCAGGGAGCTTGGTATTTTGCCGCCATGAAGCGGCCTCCCGAGGAGAAGAAGCCCGCGTTCGAACGGATCGATATTCTGGCACCGGCCGATGCGGAGGCGATGCGCGAAGGCCATCGGCGCGGTGCGGCCGTCAGCGCCGGTCATCTGCTTGCGCGAGACCTCCAAGTTCTTCCCGGCAATCACTGTCCCCCTCGAAAGATCGCCAAGATGGCGGAGGAAATGGCCAAGCGCCACGGCCACTCCGTTACGGTCCTCGATCAAGCGGGGATCGAAAAAGAAAAGATGGGGGCGCTGCTCGCCATCGCGCAGGGCAGCGTGGAGGAGCCGCGGTTCATCGCCCTCGAATACAAGGGGAGTGATGCGCCTCCGATCGTGCTGATCGGCAAGGGTGTTTCGTTCGACACCGGCGGGATCTCCATCAAGCCGGCGCAGGGCATGGAAGACATGAAGTACGACATGTCGGGCGCGGCGGCGGTGATCGGCACCTTCGAAATGCTGGGGCGCTTGCGGCCGGCGCTTCACGTGGTCGGCCTCATTCCTTCGGCCGAGAACATGCCGTCGGGTAGCGCCATCAAGCCCGGTGATGTGGTGACGAGCCATCTCGGCAAGACCATCGAGATCGTGAATACCGACGCCGAGGGCCGCCTCTTGATTGCCGATGCGCTGTCCTACGCCCGGCGGTATCAGCCGGCCTGTGTCGTGGACATCGCGACGCTCACCGGGGCGATTACCATCGCGCTCGGGCACACCGCGGCCGGCGTTATGGGCACCGATGCCGCCCTCCTTCGCGACCTGCAGAGCGCCGGCCAGCGCGCCAACGAGCGGTGCTGGGAACTGCCGCTCTGGGACGACTATCGAGACCTCAACAAGTCCGACATCGCCGACGTGAAGAACAGCGGTGGCCGCCCGGCCGGGAGCATCTCGGCGGGCTGGTTCTTGCGGGAGTTCGCGGAGGGGTTCCCTTGGGCCCACCTCGACGTGGCCGGCACCGCGTACACCGAACGCGAAGACGCCGCCAGCCCGAAGGGTCCGAACGGCATGGGGGTACGCCTCTTCAGCGAGTTCCTGCTCGCCCGGGCGTGATTCGTCCGGGCATCGCGGCGATCCTTCTCGCCGCCGGGCTGGCCACGGGGCTCGGCGCGCAGGTTCCTGATACGACGCGGCTCGACTCGCTGCCGCCGGACACCACCGACTACACCGCTCTCTTCCTCAAGGGCCAACAGGACGGCCGAAAGCTCATTCCGGTGCCGCCGCGTATCGGCAGCGGCGCGCTTCTCCCGTGGCGAACCCGGCTGATCATCGCCCGCGATTCGATTCAGTGGCACAACTCGGAAACCCTCGGCGACATCCTCACCAAGATCCCCGGCGTGTACCTCTTGCGGGGCGGCTGGGGCGGGGGACGGCCGGAACTCCCGACCTACCAGGCGCACGGGGCTACCTCGACCGAGTATCTGATCGACGGCATGCCCTACCTGCCGATCGGGCAGGACAGCGTTATGGCGGACCCCACCTTCTTTCCCTTGAGCCTCATCGACCGGATCGAAATCGAGAAGCTTCCCGGGTTGCTCCGTATCTTCCTCTTTACCCACCGCAACGACCGCAGCGTTCCCTACAGCCACATCGGCATCGCCAGCGGCGATCTCCAGATCGCCCGCTACCAGGGGGAATTGCAGCGGCGGAGCGCCAAAGGGCCGGGCATCGCCCTGGCGTTCGACCACCACGCGGTGCCGAGCCAACCGAGCACGCTCGGCGAATACTCGAACACCCAAGGGCTGGTGCGGTTCGAATACGTGCCGAGCGCCCGAGCGGGTGCCGAGGTGCAGTTCTTTCAGAGCGGCCCCGACCGCGAGCCGGTCCTGAATGCCGCCGGAGACACAGTTATGCGGGGCCGCCACGGCACCCGGCACGACTGGACCGGCCGCCTCTTCTGGTCGGGGCAGCGAAACGGGCTCGGCCCCAGGCTCGACCTCGTGGTCAACCGGACGACGTGGGTCGACCAGATCGAAAAGGACTCGACGATCGTCCTGACCGATTCGATCGCCGGCGATACGCTGGTCAGGACCGACACGAGCTACAACGTCTTCGGCCACCGGCGCGCCTATACTCAGGCCGGGCTGTTGGCCGCCTATCGGCTTGCCGCCGCGAGCCTCGAGGGCTCCCTGTTCTTGCGCTCGACGTGGACCCCCGTGGAGCTCCGGGTGCGCGGCGGGATCAGCCCCACCCGGTTCTTCACCGCGGGGGCGGACGTCGTCCATCAGCGCCACGACGGGGAGCGGACCAGCCAATGGATCGCGGCCCGCGCGGGAGTCCGCCTGCCGTTCGGCTTCGTGGCGTCGGCGGTGTGGCGTAAGGGCACGGCGGTCGCCGCGCCCTCGAT
>JABFSM010000036.1 GCA_013140635.1 Gemmatimonadales bacterium | reverse complement strand
GTTTCCGCCGTTCTACGAGGAATACGTAGTGCTCAACGACTCGACCATGCGGCTTCGCACCTACGCCGACTCCACGTTCAGGGCAGTCACCGATTCGACCCAGTTCGAGCTGCGTGGTGGCCGTATGGTGGCGCAGCCCGCCCGCGGAAACCCGCTGATCGCGACTCGCGTTGCCGGAGACTCGGTGCTGTTCGGATCGCGAGGGGAGGCGTTGTACCTGCGGATGTCCGCTGACCTCTGGCGGGCCATTTTCGAACCGCAGTCGCCGGGTGGGGGGCGGCCCTACTTCGAGTTGCGGCGGATGCGGTAGCGCCGGCCTCACGCCCGCCGGCCGGGTCGGGCCGTGGCCACTATCCGTGTCGGGGGCGTACGCTCTACATTGATGCGAATCCGTTGCGATGCGCCACGCGGGCCGCAGCTTAGGCGCGATTCGCCGTGTAAAAGGAAGAGGTGTTCACATGAGCACTATGTGCACTGTCGTTATACTGCATATTCTGACAGTGGCACTCGTGCCGGCTCCTGCGCCTCCGACGCCTGACGCGGTGGACACGACATACGCAACCATTCGCGCCATCGCGGGTGAATCTAGTCCGCGGTATCCACTTCTCATCGGTGAAATTAGCGGACTGGCGTTGGATGACGCAGGGCACGTATTCGTCTCCGACTTCCAGGAGCCGCGCATTCTTGTGCTGGCCCTCGATGGACAGCTCCTCGCGACCATCGGACGAAAAGGGCGGGGGCCTGGTGAGTTCACGGCACCGACCGGCCCGGTGGTCGACGCCCACGGACGGCTATTCGTGCGCAACATGGAGCAGGTTGTTCGCTTCCTCCCGGATCCTAAGAGCGGCCTTCCCACGCAATTCGACCAGGCCTTCACAGGGCCCGCTATGGCGCCATGGCGCTCAAAGTTGGGAAGCGTGATCGATCAGATGGGCCGCTTCCATTTCCCTCTCCAAGTGGGGCTCCGAGATGGCCTGACCCACTACGCCTACCGACGGTACGATCCCGCCGGGCGTGTCCTGGATAGCCTCCCCGTACCCATCTACCCCACCACCCGAGCGACATTCGCGGGTGTGCGAACCGGCCCGGGAGGCGGGAGAATGGTATTCGGTGTCAACGTAGTGCCCTTCCACCCGATGCCAACCTGGATCCCTACTCCGGCGGGGACGCTCCTGAGTGGTGCGGCCAATACCTATGAGTTGATGGAAACCAGCGTGCGCGGGGAACGTCTCCGCACGATCAGCCTGGCTCAGCCCCCGATTCGGATTCCCGAACGCGAGCGGGCCGAAAGCGCGGAGGCGTTGAAACGGAGGATTGACTCACTTCCGGTACCCATCAGCGAAGTATCCGGAGCCAGCGAAGAGGTCAAGGCGGGAAAGCTACCGAGCACATATCCGATGTACGTCGCGCTGGCCGCCACGCCCGCCGGCGAGATCTGGGTCCAGCGCTGGCCCCCACCTGAGCTCCGTGGGCGGACAGTGCTCGATGTCTTTGCTCCAACTGGGGTTTACCAACGGACCGTCATCATTTCGAAAGCCTGCGCCGTTGCCCCGGCATTGATCGTTCGCAACGGAATACTTGCCTGCGTGGTGATCGATCAGGAGTCTGGGGCGGAGTCGGTGCTGATTGCGTCGGTCAGCCGGTAGGACGACGCTCACCTGAGAGCTACCGCCACCGCAGGCCGATCGTGATCGAAGAGGCCCGATTCCCTCCATGCCACACCGAATGCTCCGCCTTCACCAGCTTCGCTGCCGAAAGTGGATTGTCGCCGGTTTGGGGATTCCGATCGTACTTCGGGAAGTTGCCGCCACTGAGCTCGAGCCGGAGGCGATGGCCGGCGGGCACGCGGAGCGCGGTGGACCCTAGATCGATATCCAGCGCCACCGTTTCGCCCGGCGTCAGAAGGACTGGGTTACGGCGCCCGTTCCGGAACCGCGCCCTCAGGATACCGTCCTCGACGATTCGCGCATAGCCGTCCGGCCGCACGACCACGAGCTTTGCCGTGAAGTCGGCATCGAGCGCGTCGCTCGAGACATAGAGGCGCGCGGTGATCGGCCCGAGCACCTCCGCGTCGCGCGGCAGTGGATCGGTCTGGTACAGGAGGACGTCGCCGCGCCCCTCCACCTGGCGCTGGTCCTTGGGGCCGAGGTTGTCGGTGAAGAAGTGAAAGTTGACACCACCAACGGTCGGGACCGGATCGTTCGGATCGTAGTGAAACCGGATGCTCGACGCGCGGCGCGGTCGAGTCTGCGACAACCGGCCCGCCGAACGGTCGAGCGTGGCCGCGGGCTCGAGGTAATAGGTTTGCCGGCGCGCGCCGGAAGGCGGCCATCGGTCGAAGTCTTTCCATTCGTTCGCACCCATCACGAACACGCGAACCGGCGACCGGTGCGGCCCCGTGTCGGCGCGATCGGTCTTGAGGTATCGGTCGAACCAATCGAGCTCCAGCGCCATAAGGCTGTCCGGCCCAAACCCTGCGGATGGTCCGAACTCCTCGTCGCCGGCACGCGTCGATCGCGTGCGCTGCTGCTGGTCGTGATACCATGGCCCGACGATGAGCTCCTGGCGAGCCCTTCCCGTGCTCAACGTGCTGAACGCCGCGAGCGTGTGGCGATAGAGGAAGTCGTTCCAGCCGGTGAGGTGCAGCATCGGAATGGAGACGCCGCCGAGGTGACGGAGCGGACTCGCATCATCGAGCCGAGTGTTGAACGCCGGATACCCTGCCGCCATGCCGGCGCTCGGCCCGGAAAAGAGCGATGCGACGGGCAGCTTGACGAACAACGTGTCCCACCGTGGGAGGGCTGCCGGGCGTGGCCCGGCGAACAGCATCGTCCAGGGCAGGTTGACCATGAAATTGAAAGCCCCGCCCGGATACAACAATTCGTTCAGGTCGTTCATCGCCGAGTTGTCGATGAGCGTCACGAGTGCCGGGTGGCGGGCGGCGGCCACGGCAAGGGCGCAGAAGCCGAGATACGACGGTCCCATCATCCCCACCCGGCCGTTGCTCCAGGGCCGGGCGACGATCCAATCCAGCGTGGCCCCGCCGTCCGCGCCCTCGTTGAGAAAGGGAATGTACTGACCCGACGAGCCGCCGGTCCCGCGGACGCTCTGCGCAATGAAGACATACCCCTTCGCGGCGAAGAACTCCCCATACGCGCGCAGCGCCTCCTTGCCGTACGGCGTTCTGGCGAGAATGGTCGGCCGCCGCGCGGTGCTGTCACCAGCGCCGTAGACGTCGGTGAGCAGGCGGCTTCCGTCCACGGCGCTGACCGCTGTGCGGAGGGGCGCGGCGCGTGCCGCGTCGGGGGTTTGGGCCGAGGCGTGGACGGCGGCGAGAACGGCGAGCTGGAGCATGGTCATGGGCGGGCCCTCTCCGCTATTGTTTGGCATCCGATAAACGACGAGACGCCATGACGAATCTGTCCACTGGAAAGTTTCGGCGCCAGGGCGCTAAGGGCAAAAAGGGCTATCACCATGGCGACCTTCGCCGGGCCCTGATCGACTCGGCCTTGCGCCTGGCGCGCCGCGGCGGAGCGGCGGACGTCACGTTGCGCGCCATCGCCCGCGAGACCGGCGTCACCCACATGGCGGCGTACCATCACTTTCGCGATCGCGAGGACCTGTTGGCGGCGGTTGCGGAGGAGGGGTACGGGCATCTCGAAGCCGCGCTGCGACGGCGCGTGGACGCCGCGGGCAAGAGCGCGCGCGCCCAGCTTGTGGCGGCGGGCGTGGCCTATGTCGTCTTTGCCGCCAGCCGGCCTGGCGAGTTCCGCGTGATGTTCAGCGCCGACGCCTCGTCCTTAGAGGGCCGCCGGACGCTCGATGAAGCGCGGGCGAGCGCCTATGCGGTGCTGCGAGCCGCCATCGACCGCTGCCAAGCTGAGGGGCTGTTGCCCGAGGCGACGGCGGCGGAGACCAATGCGCTGGCCGCATGGTCGCTCGTGCACGGCCTGGCGATGCTGGTTCTCGACCGGGCGGTGCTCGGGCCGCGCCCGGCGCGGCGGCAGGTGGAAGCGCTCGCCCTCGAGGTGATCAGAGGATCGGGCTGGCGGGCAAGTATCTGAACGACGGGCGGAGCTGCCGGCGCCCACGCAGCGGCGGGTGGATAGGAGTATTCCGTTGGTCCCGCGATGGGTCGTGTGGCGCGCGCACCTCGCAGCACAAATGTGTGACGTCAAGCGGCTGGAATTGGGCCGCGCTCCTCAAGCCGGAGATGAGGGCGCTGGCCAGGGCATTCACGGTCGCCAGCTGCGCGGCACGAATGGTAGGGGGCGCCGGCATCCGGCGGTGAACCCTCATCCATATCAGCGGAGTGCGAACACCCTGCTAGGCCTAGCAGCTTGTGCAGCCGCTGGTCATTCCCATACCCTATTGGAGGTGCGGACAAATGTCTCCACGGACGGGAGCACCCAGTGCCCGAGACCCGCAAGGTGTTTGGTTGGAGCTTGGCTGGCGCACGGGTTCGCTTGGATCGCGCCGCCGAGCGTCGGGTCGGTGGAGCGGGGCTGTGTCTGCGAAGAGACCGGCTCGGGCGTGTACAAGTGCCATGATGCTCAGACCCGCATGCTGGGCGCGTTCAGCTGCGAGGTCGATTGTGCCTGGTAGGGTCCCGTCCCTGATCGTGATCCTGGCTCTGGCCGGGGCCTGCCGGTCCGCAGAGCGCGCGGGGTCCACGGTGCAGGTGGAGCGTGACACCATCGGCGATACGAGCGTCGTTTCCACTATTTCTGGCAGCATCTGGGGAACCGAGGGCCGCCTCGAGGAAGAGCTGCGGATCGGGTTGGCTGAAGGAGCCGAGGAATACGTCTTCGGGGACGTCGTCGAGCTGGTTCCGGACGGCTCCGGGGGGGTCTACATCTTCGATCGTCAGGGCCCAGTGCTCCGGCACTACGACGGTACTGGGCGATTCATGAAGACGCTGGGCCGACAGGGAGGAGGGCCTGGCGAGTACCGGGCCATTGTCGGAATGGGAGTCCGCCGCGACGGGCGCCTTATGGTGCACGACGCCCAGAATCGGCGTATCGCCTTCTACGCACCTGATGGTAGTCCATCTGGCCATTGGCCGGTGAACAGCGGGCTCTTCATCGACCGATCTCTGCTGGTTGATTCGCTGGATCACACCTACATCAAGGCCGTGACAATTGAGCGACCGGGAGACCCCGCCGCACCGCCCTGGCCCATCGGGCTGATTCACCTCGACGCGGAGGGACGCGTCGTCGACACGCTCTATCCCCCTCGAATCGCGGGCGAGCCGAAGTCGACGGGCGGGCCGCTGGCCGTCGCAAAGACGTGGGAGCTGCATCCATACGGCACGGTGGTCGGAATCAATCGAAGCTACGTATTCGAGATTCGGCGGCCGAATGGGACCGTAACGCGCATTGTTCGCCGACACGAGCCTATCCCGGTGTCCGAAGGTGAATGGGAAGCGCATGAGGCACGTCGGCGGTGGGAGATCGCCGATGAGGGTCTGTCCCCGGAGCACGCGGAGGAGACGCCGCGCACGAAGCCGGCGTACCGGAGCTTCCACGTCGCTCAGGACGGCCGGATCTGGGTTCGCAAGTACATGCCGTCAGTTCCCATCCCGGTCGATGGGGAGGTCCGCCAGGGAGGTCCCCCTCCGTTTCCCTTTATGGAGCCAGCCGGGTTCGACGTGTTCGAACCGGACGGCGACTACCTGGGCCATGTCGGTGTGCCTCCACGCACCACTATTCATTGGTTCGGCACCGACCTGTTGTACGGCATCCGGCGCGGCGAAAACGATGAGCAGTACGTTGTTCGGCTCCGGCTCAAGACGGCCACGTAACGGACTTTCGCTTTGAAGGAGGGCAGCATGTCGATTGGAAATGGACGTTGGCAGGCACTGGGGCGGCGGGCGGTCTCAGGCGTGGTTGTTCTGGGATCGCTCACCGCTTCGTATACCGGTGTGACCTTCTGGCAACATCAGCGTCAGCTGAGTGCGGCGGCGGCGCGGGAGGCGCGGGAGGAGGCCGAGGACGATCCGCCGGTCAATCCGTTCGCCGCCCATCACGGCAAGCACCTGATCGCCTTCGTGATCACCGCGTCGGACTGCGGCTGGTCAACTCAACCGGCAACGATGGAGGCGGTCGGCTCGATTCGCGCGAAGCTCCAGTCGGCGCACGGCGGCGCGTATGCCAAGGTGAGCGTGGTGGGCATAGGGCTGGACAAAGATCTCGGCGCTGGGCTACGGTTTCTTGCCGATTTGGGACAGGGAAAGGTGGACCGCGCGTTCGATCAAGTCATCGTTGGGGGGAGTTGGCTCAACGAACAGATCGTCCGATTCGTCTGGCGGGAGCGCCTCGCCGATGCCGCCTCGCCCCAAGTAATTCTCATCGAGCGCCCCGTGAACACCGAAGCGTACCTGTCCGCGTCCACCATCGGCGTCGAGAGCGACCGGCTGTTGGCAAACCCGAGCGGAAGCGCCGAGATCGTGCGATGGATCGATCTGGGATTGCCGCTCGACTTTACCCCTATGGTGCCTGTGCCGTCGGTCCCTCAGGAACGTCCCCCGCAGTAATCACATCACCACAGTCAAGGAGGCAATATGTCATTACGCAAAGTTGTTGGGCTCATCGTTTCCGGCGCTCTCGCCGGCGCGCTCCTCGCGGTTGTAGTTCCATCGAAGACGCTGGCCGCCTCCCAGGGCTGCATTTGCAACGACTGGGGAAGCGGCAGCTACGCCTGCACCATGGACCAGACGAAATGCGGGACTGGAGGCGACATCTGTCAGGTGACGTGCGGCGCGGAGTAACGGACCGCATTGCGCTCGAAGGGCCGGTGGTCCATGCCGGCCCTCTGGACCATTCATCAAAGGACTCACCATGTCGATTCGTAAGCTTCTCAGGCTGGTCGTCGCAGGCGCTCTGGCCGGCACACTGCTCGCGGTTGTGGTTCCGCCAAGGACCCTAGCCGCGTCCGTAGGCTGCAAGTGCAACGATTGGGGCACCGGCAGCTACGCTTGTCTCATGAACCAAACCGCCTGCGGGACGGGGGGAGAAACCTGCCAAACGACCTGCGCTGAGTAACCGCCGCATCGGAGGGCCGGCAGCAATGCCGGCCTTTTCAGTCGGATACTGTGTCATCCTCCTTCCCCTCTGGGGTCGAGTCGTAGTAGCCCAATGTGTCCACGAGCATGCCCCAGCGGACCATGTCCAAGTCCGTTTGGAGGCCCAGCCGGTGTTTGATGTTTTTCCGGTGAAAGCGGACGGTCCACCAGCTCAGGCGCATCTCATCGGCGATCTGTCGACTGGTTCGGCCCGCCCCGACGAGTCGAATAACCGTGCGCTGGCGCGGCGTAAGGCCCTGAAGGAGCACGAACCGTGAACGATCCGTACTTCCGTTCGAAGTCTGCATAACACGAGCGCATTTGAAGAGACTACTAAAAGTGACAATTCTCTCCGGATGTGTCAATGGCTCGATGCGCTGGTGCTATCAATACTTATAGGGCTCAACGGGCACAGGTCGGGCTTTCCGTGACCGTTAGACGATGGATTGCTTCAGAACAGATTCGACATATGGCATTGAGGGCTCTTCGCGTGCGGGATAGGAATGCCAATCAGGATCGTGGAAGTAGGACCGCACGAAGTGGTCCTAATCGCATGTAACCACTGTGGTTAGGGAAAGACGTGGTCAATGACCTTGTCTATCCGACTCCGTGATGACGTGGAACGGCGGCTGAAAGAAGCGGCGAACCCCCTCGGACCGGCGACGCATTCCCACCTGAGCTCCGCAGGCGGACAGTGCTCGATGTCCTTGCTCCCACTGGGGTTTACCAACGGACAACGGTCGGGGCGCCCTGCTAGCTATTAGCCAGCTGAGTCAGAGCCGCCTACGGCGGCCCGCCGCATTTCGTGCACGCCGAGGAGCGCGGTCCACTCGCACGGCTCGGACCGGAAACAGCCGGCGTGATGGTCGGGTGACTCGTTAGCACCTGCATCGCGGGCGCGATGTCTCGATCTCCCTCATACGAGCGGAGCCCCGCACCGAAGGAGCCGAGGAGGAGCGAGGAGATCGGCGGCGTGAGGGTGAACGAGTCGGCTCCGGCGTACGACACCTCGTAGCCCATGTCCTCCAGGAAGGCGGCGGTCGCTAGGCTGAATGGAGCGACCCCCGGGTTGTAATACGCGGACATCAATTCGACCCCGAACGTCGTCTCGCGCCAGTGATTGTTGAGTGATCCCTGGGTGCCGGCAATCAGCCCGCCATTTTCGAGGGGAACCTTCTGCCCAGTGTAGGCAATGCCCCCCATCCGGTCGAAGGCGGCCCTGGCGTTAGGGCAACTGAAGTAGGTGTCCTGCACCAGCCGGTTCGGCGCGGCGCGCGACGGCAGCTCCATGCATTGCCGGCTGAAGCCGGAGGGAAGGCTCCGAGTCATCAGCGACGCGACGAACCCGACGGCATGGGTGAACTCGTGCAGTACGATGTTGTACTTCTCCGTTGGGCTGGATGGCACCCATTCCGCCGAATCGAGCTCGATGAGGCTCACGACGGGCTGCGCACCAGGGTCGCGGATCAGGCAGGGCGTACCAAAGCCGCCGGCCCCTCCGAGCCCGTCGATGTTTCGGACCCGGAGCAGGATCAGGAGGTCGTCGACGGCGTCGGTCAGCGTCGGCAGAGGGGGCCCGCCGAAGCTGCAAGCGGGCTGGATATCGAGCACTATGTCGGGCAGGTCCCCGAAGATGATCGATTCGATCTTCTCCTTCGCGGCGGCAATCGCGGCGAGTCCATCGGGGCCCGGATCGCCACCGATCAATCGGATAGTCAAGTTGTAGGCGCGAACGCGGACATCGGTCTCGAAAGTGACCGGGACCAGTGTCCCATGCCGCGCCTCCAGCGTGGCGCGGCCAGCTTGCGCCGGAAGGCGCCACCGAGGAAGGCGCGCGTTGCCATCCGCGCCGGTGGTAACGGTGACCGCCACGGCGCCAGGCTCCGTTCCCTGAAAGACGATCACCGCCCCGCGGACGGGGGTCCCATCCGCCGCCTTTGCCAGGACCCACGGCGGATAATTCACGTCGGTGCCGGCGGCGCCGACCTGCGCCGGTTTCGAGGTCGGCACCAATTGCGCTACGACCGCAGGGGGCGTGGGGTCAGGAGAGATGCTTTGGTCGCCACTGCACGCGGCAAGAAGGAATACGACAGCCGCGATTGGCAAGCGGAGAGTAGTCACACGCCAATGCTAGGCGGCCGAAAGCGTGCCACAAGGACCGACGCGCCTGCACAAACACCTCTCAACCAATCCGCCGCTCTATGGTATGATCACGCCGGAGACCCGCGCCATCAGGTCGCTGCTCCCATCCGCGGGCGCGGCCATGCCGGTTAGCGGCCCGCAGCTAGCTCAGCCGGGTCGAAGGCAACGGTGACGCCAAGGGGCGGACGGAACCGTCGCTTGGCCCTGCACCCAACCTTTCGGCTCCCTTCGGATACTTAGGTTACGGAACTCGATCGCAGGGGAGCACCGTGGATTCAGACCGGGAGCTGGCCGATGCGGTGGAACAACGGCACGATGAGGCCGCCTTTCTGGGTCTATATCGCCGCCACACACCGCGGCTCTACCAGATGCTGCTGCGCGTGGTGGAAGTCCGCGCCGACGCCGAAGATGCCGTCCAGGAAACGTGGCTTCGGGCCATCGCGGCGCTTGGCTCCTTCCGCTGGGAATCGGCCTTTCAGAGTTGGCTCATCGGGATTGGGCTCAATGTCGCCCACGCCATGGTGCGGGCTCGGCGCGACGATGCCCCTCTCCCTGCCGAGCTGCCGGCCGGGGCATCCGGCGCACCAGAAACACGGCTGGACCTCGAGCGGGCATTGGGGCGGCTTCCGGCCGGACAGCGCACCGTGCTCATGCTTCACGATGTCGAAGGATGGACCCATGAGGAGATCGGCCGGCAGCTCGGAATGGCGCCGGGAACATCGAAGAGCCAGCTGTTCGACGCGCGGCGGGGACTCCGCGCCCTGTTGAACCCTCTCGCTACCTGACAGGCATGCACATGAACGAGGACTTCGAATTGTCCCCCGAGGAACGGGCCGCCCTCTCCGCGCTGTCCCACGAGGCGCCTCCACCCGCGGCGCTGGAGCAGCGCACCCTCCACGCGCTCCGAGCGCGTGGCCTCGTGCGGCCTCCCGCCCACCGCCCCCTTCGGCTGGCGCTAGCGATGGCCGCAGCCCTCTTGCTCTTCCTGAGTGGCTTTGCCGTTGGGCGCCGAACCTCGGCGCAAGATTCGGGAGTTTCGTATGCGGCGCAGCCCGGCACGCCGAGCGGACAGCGTCTTGTTGTCTGGTTCTGAACGTCAACTCTTGGAGGCCTTATGATCGCATCGAAACGAGTACTTGCCGGTCTGGGGATTCTCATGCTGGTGGGCCGAGGCGACACCGCGGCGCAGAGCCGCGCCTGGCTCGGGCTTGCCCTGAGCTGCTCGCACTGCGAATGGCAGACGGTGAACGGCCGTGAGGTATTTCGCTTTACCGAGCCGCCGCTGGTTGCGGATGTGGAGGCGGGCGGTCCGGCGGCCCGATTGGGTATCCGGGCCGGCGACCTGTTGCTCGCGTTCGACGGATTGGCCTTGACGACGGAAGCGGGGGCGCGACGCTTTGCCGAGGCGGCTCCCAACGACACATTGAAGATCACTTTTCGGCGGGGCGACGCGACCCGTACGCTGCCGCTGGTGGCAGCCGCGCGCCCTGCGACGGAGTTGGGTCAAGCGCTGGCGGAGGGGGGACGCGGGGTTGGCAAGGCGCTGTCTCGGATCGCGAGGGGGCCGGCAGCCGACAGTCCGGTCCGCTTTTCCGGAACGTTGGCCGGGCTCGGCATAGAGATCAGGGGTTCGCCCGATGTGACGGTCATGTTTACCGAAGGGGAGTGCGGCATGGTCATCGTGACGCCGACCGCACGGATGACGGTCACGGGGCAGAAGGGATGCGGAAGCCGGACGCCGTGACGAGCGACCCTATGCCCCCTGACATCTGGTTCTTCGTCACCCTTCTTCTGGTGGCCATCCTCGCCGGCGTCACCGCTTCGGTGGTTGGCTTCGGTATAGGCAGCCTCCTCACCCCGTTCATGGCCATGCGGTACGGCACTGCGCTCGCCGTGGCGGTGGTGACGCTGCCGCATGCGCTCGCCACGGCCCTCCGCTGCTGGCGGCTCCGCGCGAGCATCGATCGCAAGATATTGATTCGCTTCGGGCTGCTCAGCGCGGCCGGCGCCCTGGGCGGCGCGTTGGTCTACACCCGCTTGGGATCGACGACGCTGACCGGAGTCCTCGGCGCCTTGCTTCTTCTCACGGCCATCGCGCAATTGACGGGGTGGTCCACGCGGTGGCAGCCGCATGGCCCCCTGGTGGCCATCTTCGGGCTCTGTTCCGGGTTCTTCGGCGGGGTGGCGGGCAATCAGGGCGGGCTCCGGGCCGCCGCCCTCACGACATTCCGGTTAGGTCCGGCGGGCTTTGTGGCCCACCGCGACGGCCACCGGGCTCCTGGTCGACCTGGCCCGGACGCCGGTCTACCTGGTGAGCATAGGGCCGAGCCTGGTTCCGCTCGCACGTCCGATCGGGGTGGCCGCCGCCGGGGTTCTGATCGGGACGGTGTTGGGTGAACGGCTACTACTGGGTCTCTCGACACGCCGGTTCGGCCAGATTGTCGGGGTTGCGATCGGGCTGCTCGGAGTCTGGCTCCTCACCGTCGCGAGGTATCGCTGATGTCCTCCATGCGCTGGGTTGCCTCCGCCGCCCTGCTCGGTTTCGGGGCTTCCAGTGTACTGGCGTCAATCCTCCACCTTCCCCGCGACCTTTTTGTCGCCTTTTACGCCGCTGGCGTCACCGCTTTCGTGGTTGCGTTGTTCCGAGTAGAGCAGATCGACCCGTGGGTTCAGCTGCGGCGGCGCTGGCTCGGGGGAGTAGTCGGAGGGGCCTTGGTTGGGGCCCTCCTGACTCGAACGGTGCTTGCCCAGCCGGCTTCCGCGCCGCCCGCCGGTGGCGCCCTGGCCTGGGCGCTCCTGTGGAATGGCGGTGCGTATGGCTTCGCAGACGGACTGCTCCTGAACGTGCTGCCGGTCCTGCTGGTTTACGGGCGGCGCCCGGCCGGCGAACTCCGGCACGCCGGCCACCGTTGGCGCTGGGCGCTCATTTCGCTGGGAGCCAGTCTCTTCGTCACCGCGGCGTATCATCTGGGGTTCGCGGAATTCCGCGGGGGGGCGTTGCTGGCGCCGATCATCGGGAATACGATCATCACAGCCGGCTACTTGCTTACGGGAAGCCCCGTGGCGGCGCTCCTTTCGCATATGGTGATGCATGGGGCGGCGGTGATTCACGGAATGGACACGACGGTGCAGTGGACGCGCGCGCGCGTCGGCGTTACACTCCAACCCCCTCACCCCTACCCGAGTCCACGATGCCGATCCAACGGGATGCAGCAGCACAGTCGGTCCTTTCACGGCTTCTCGAAGAGCACCGCCTAACTGGCGCCAGCCGCTTGTATCGCGAGGCCGAACGCGCGTCGCTGACCCCCGCGGAGACGCCCGGCGCATACCGCCTGGCCGCGAACGCGCGCCCGAGTGAGTCGGTCGTCGACATCTACGGCCCGGGGTACGTCGTGCAGGCGGAGCAGGTGGGGCCGGGGCTTGCCTTTGCCGAATCGGCCTCCCCCAATTGGCAGGAGACCATGGAACTGCGGGCGCTCCAGGCGGCGTCGGGCGATCGTGTCGAGGTGGAGGTCCGGCTCGAGGATCTCCTCCGCCAAGGGGGCCTGATGTATCCGGTGGAATCGGTGACGGTCGAGCGGGCCTGGTACTTCACCTTGCCGCAGGGATCGATCGAGGTCCGCGAGGCACGGTGACGCGGCTGGTCGCGATCAAGAGCCTCCATACCCTTGCTTGGGCGTTCTTCGCGGGGTCCACACTTGCCGTTCCGATCAGCGCCGCGTTCGGTCGCTACGATCTCGCTTTGGGGTTTGCCGGTGCCGTCCTTGTCGAGATCCTCATCCTCTTCTTCAACGGATGGCGCTGCCCGTTGACCGCCGTTGCCGCCCGCTACACCGAGGACCGCCGCCCCAATTTCGATATCTACCTGCCCGAGTGGCTTGCCAGGCACAACAAAGGGGTGTTCGGCACCCTCTTTGGACTCGGTCTGCTCTTTACACTGGTCCGCTGGGTGGGCTGGCTAAGCTAGGGATTCGATATGTCAGGAGGTGTCCTTGACGCCATCGGCAACACGCCGCTCGCGGAGCTACGCAAAGTGGTTCCGCCCGGCTGTGCCCGGATCGTAGCAAAGCTGGAATGGGGAAATCCCACGGGAAGCATGAAGGACCGGATGGCCCGCGCGGCGATCGAGGCCGCCGAACGGGATGGACGGCTCCCGCAGGGTGGCACCGTGGTGGAAGCCACCATGGGTACGACGGGAAGTTCGCTGGCGCTGATCTGCGCGGCCAAGGGATATGGGCTGCACATCGTCTTCTCCGATGCCTTCAGCGACGAGAAGCGGCGGATCATGCGAGCCTTCGGCGCGGTGGTGGAGGATGTGCCGAGCGACGGTGGACAGATCACCAAGACGCTCGTCCAGACGATGCTGGCGCGGGCGCGCGACCTCAGTGGAAGGCCGGGCCATTGGTGGTGTGACCAGTTGAACAACCGAGACGCGATCGACGGCTACCTCCCGATGGGGGAGGAAATCTGGGCTCAGACCGGCGGGGAGGTCGACGCCTTCGTGCAGGCCGTCAGTACGGCCCACTCGCTGCACGGGGTGGCTCGCGGGCTTCGGGTGCACAAGCCAACGCTTCACGTCGCCGCGGTGGAGCCGGCGGAGTCGGCGGTCTTGTCGGGACAGCCGAGCGGGGCACATAAGATCGAGGGGATCGGCATCGGCTTCGTGCCGCCGCTCTGGGAGCCCGATGAGGTCGACGAGATCTTCTCGGTCACGACCGATGAGGCCAAGGCCATGACCCGCCGGCTGGCGCTGGAGGAGGGTTTGCTGGCCGGTGCCTCGTCCGGGGCCAACGTGGTGGCCGCCATCCGGCTCGGCCGGCGGCTCGGGCCGGCCGCTACGGTGGCGACGATTCTTGTAGATTCCGGGCTTCGCTATCTCAGCACCGGCCTGTTCGAGGCGCGCTAGCCGCCTACCGCTCTGGTGACCATGGACCGCAAGGAACACTGGGAGGCCGTCTACCGAAGCAAGCGGCCAACCGAGGTCAGCTGGTATCAGGTCGAGGCGGACCTATCGGCCCGCCTGATCCAGGATGTCGTGCCCGATCGCGCGGCCACGATCATAGATGTTGGGGGTGGGGCATCGGTGCTCATTTCCCAGTTGGACGCGGCGGGCTATACGGACCTTACGGTGCTCGATCTCTCCGGAGCGGCCATCGCCGCGGCCCGAGCGGCGCTTGGGCCGCGGGCGGACCGGATCCAATGGCTCGAAGATGACATCCTTGAGGCCGATCTCGTGCCCAACGGGTACCACTTCTGGCACGATCGGGCCGTCTTCCATTTCCTCACCGATCCCGGCGCGCGGTCGGCCTACGTCGAGCAGGTGCGGCGGGCCGTACCATCCGGCGGATTTGTCCTCGTCGCCACCTTTGCGGAAGATGGCCCGAGCCGGTGCAGCGGTCTCGATGTCATGCGGTATTCTCCGACTTCGCTCCACGCCGAGTTCGGCCACGGGTTTGTCTATGTAGCCGCTCACCGGGAGGAACACCGCACGCCGTCGGGTGGCCTACAAGCGTTTACATACTGTCTATGCCGGCGGGAAGCGGTGCCCGGGCCACCACCTCATCATCACGCCTTCTCGATGGCCGCGCGCTAGGCATCACGGCCTCCAAAGGATCCGAATGTCATTCCCAGCAACACAACTCTTGCTCACGATCGGCCTGGTGTGCCACTGGCCCGCCCAGGCTCTCGGCCAGTCCGACACGGCCGCGCTCGCCGTGGTGCGCGCGTACATGGAGGCCTACAACAGCCATGACGTGGACGGAGTCGTTCGGATGCTCAGTCCCGATTTCACCTGGCTGAGTCTGTCCGGCGATTCGGTGACGGTCGAAGTGCGGGGAGCGAGCGCCGTTCGCGCATCGCTCGTCCAGTATTTCCGGGCCTTCCCCTCGGCGCGGTCTGAGATCGAGGGCGCGACGGTGCTCGGGCCGTGGGTTACCGTTCGGGAGCGAGCCCACTGGCAAAGTGCCGCCGGCCCTCGGTCGCAGGCAGCCATATCGGTGTACGAAGTGCGCGGCGGCCTGCTGCGCCGCGTCTGGTATTACCCCGTGGTGAAGAGCTAGTGCGGAGAGTGTGAGCATGCCCGCTCCGGTTCGGTTGATGCGCCCCGCCGAGCTTTCCGAGGCGGTGGCAATGATGCGTGCGCTCTGGCCCGACGCCGGGGAGTACGACTTCAGTGGTGAGACGGTGTTCGTCTGGGAACGCCCCGCCGGTGGCTTGGGCGGCTTCGTCTCGTTCTCCCTTCGACCGTGGGCGGAGGGGTGCGACTCCGCGCCGGTACCGCATATCGAAGGCTGGTGGGTGGCTCCCGACCTGCGGCGGGCAGGAGTCGGGCGGGCACTCTTCGAGGCGGTTGAACAGTGGTGCCGAGAGCACGGCTATCGAGAACTCGGCTCCGATGTCGAGTTGGCGAACACGACGAGCCTCGCGGCGCACGCTGCGCTCGGGTTCGAGCCGACGGCTCAACTCCAGTTCTTCCGAAAGCGATTGACATAACGATGCCGGCCCTCACCGCCGGGGATATCCGGGACACCCTTCGGCGCTCTCCCCCGCGCAATGTGCCGGCATGGCGGCAACGTCGACGTGCCTGGTCGCAGGAGCTCAAGTCTCGTCCCGCCGCCGATGTCATACGGATTGCTCCGAGCTTCTCGACGCCGGACCGTGGGGCCGCGTGACGGGCTACGAGCTCATCGTCAACCATCCCCCGGCCCTCGCCGCGTTGACCACAACCACGGTCCGTCGCTTGGGTCGAGGGCTCGCGGATTGGGGGAGTGTCGACACCTTCGCCTGTTACATCGCCGGTCCGGCGTGGCGCGAGGGGCGAATCCCGACGCGGCAAGTCCACAGGTGGCTCAAATCGAAGGATCGTTGGCTCCGACGGACCGCGGTGGTCTGCACGGTCGCACTCAACGTGCCGGCCCGCGGCGGTGGCGGCGATGCGGCACGAACGCTCGCGGTGTGCCGGCAGGCGACCGAGGATCGCGACGACATGGTCGTGAAAGCGCTGTCGTGGGCGTTGCGGTCCCTGGTGGCCTGGGACCGCGAAGCCGTTGCGGCGTTTCTGCTGGAGCACGCCGACACGCTGGCGGCGCGAGTCAAACGAGAAGTCGGTTCCAAGCTTCGCACCGGCAGAAAGAGCTGAGGGGACTACATTACGCCATGATACGAATGCTTGCCGTGGTTAGCTGGGTCACCCTCGGCGGTGCGATCCCGGCCTTGGCGCAACAGATCGACCTCGACGCCTCCGCGGGTGCCGGCAAGGGAGCGTGGCGCGCCGCGGCAAGCGGCCAATGGCGGTTGGCGGCCGGCTCCCGACTTACCCTCAGCACCGGACTTCGGCTGACCTACTACGCCGGAAAGCCCGCGAGCTACCGCAACCAAGGCTCGATCACCGCCACCCTACCGGATAGGCTTGAGATCGATCCCGCGGTCTTCGGACTCAACGTCATGATCGGAGCCAAGCTTCGTCTGGTGAAGTTCCTCAGTGCCGGAGCGAATATCGACGTTGCGGGTGTCGCGGCGGGACCGGCCCGGCAAGAGAGTGGGGTTGCGCTGCGGCCCGCGCGGGGCTCCCTGCTGCTCTACGGCGACAACGATCGCGGCTCCCTGAACTCGGAGTTCTTCGTCGCGGCGGCGGTGGGTTCGCGTCTCGAGTTCCGCGGGGGGATGAGCCACTATGTCGTCGGGTACCGCGCCACCCAGGGGGCGGCGGCCACGCGGTATCTCCGTTTCGACACCGTGCCGTTCGTGGGCG
Organism: Gemmatimonadales bacterium; assembly: GCA_013140635.1. Classification (GTDB taxonomy): domain Bacteria; phylum Gemmatimonadota; class Gemmatimonadetes; order Gemmatimonadales; family GWC2-71-9; genus JABFSM01. Next base: position 13,658 of record JABFSM010000036.1, on the reverse strand, counting down.
TGCGGTGGCGTCCCTAACACCGAAGCCGATGCCATGACCACACGGCGATTCAACGAGGCGGAAGTCGCGGCCATCTTCAAAGAGGCGACCGAAGCGCAGCATGCCGGCCGGCACCAGCTTCCGTCGGGCGAGGGGATGACCCTCGCCGAGCTCCAGGAGATCGGGCGCGAAGTGGGGATCGCGCCCGAGTCGATCGTGCAGGCCGCTCGGCTGATCGACCAGAGCGAGCGCCCGACCGTACGCACCTTCCTTCGGCTTCCGCTTGGAGTCGAGCGGACCGTCGATCTCGATCGGCGGCTCTCGGAAGCGGAATGGGAGCGGCTCGTGGTGGACCTCCGTGAGACGTTCGACGCCCGAGGGACCGTAGGGCATGAAGGCACGCTCCGCAGCTGGACCAACGGGAACCTGCATGCGCTCCTCGAGCCGACCGCCACCGGACACCGCGTCCGCTTCCGCACCGTCAAAGGCGACGCCCGCGGCCTGATGGTCGGCGGACTGGCGGTGCTCGCCGCCGGCGCCGTGGGGCTGATCATGGCTGCGGTACGCGGGACCGGCGCCGACGCCGGTCTCTTGTCGGCGTTGGGAGTGCTGGCAACCATGGGCGCCGCCATGTTTGGGGTGGGCGCGCTTCGGCTGCCGAGCTGGGCGCGGCTCCGGCAGCGCCAGATGGAGGAAGTGGCCGGGCGGCTCACATTGTCATGCGATAGCGAGCCTCCGGCCAAGTCCTAACTTGTGCAGGTGACAGCGCGCCGGTACGGCGCTCTCACTCTCGCACGAGGTGGTTTCGATGAAGCCCGGTCTTTTTCTTCCCTTGGTCCTCTTGGCCGCGCTGCCGGCCCAGGCGCAGCAGAAGGCCTACACGTTGACGATGGACGGCGGAGTGGCGTCCCCGCAGCCCATCACCCGCGCTCAGCTCAAGTCGCAGCTCGCCAGCAAACTCCGCATTCGAAAGATAGGGAACGACACCGTTCGCGCGCGGTTGGTGATGATCCTGGCCAGGGACGGCAAGCCCCAGAAGGTCTACATCTCCCAGGACTTCGCACTCCCCGGCGGGGAGAATCCGCTGCCGCCCGGCGTCTTTCCCGGCGGCGACTGGCTCCCCGACGGTGCCAGCGGCGGCACACCGGCGGCCTTCGGCTGGTTTCCTGATTGGCTGAACCGGTTGCTGGGTCTCTCGACCGAGCCGCAAACGATCGATCCCAACTCAAATGAAGCGGCCGATGCCTATTGGCTGGCGGAGGAGAAGCGGGCTAAGGACAAGAGGAACAGTGCGATGACGGGCGGAGGAGCCAACGGCCTCATGGCCGGCCCACCGCCGGGAGCCGGCATGGCCACGCTATCGATGATCGTGCTGCCGGTGACCGGCCCCGGCGCGGCGACCGCGGGGGTGCAGGGCGTATCGGTGACCGTGGGGAGGTAGCGCGCAACCCTTCCGCCCCTCCCGGCGTCATACCTTGACATCCGACAATACGGCCGGATGCTCCCGGGAGGGGCAGTGCCCAAAGACCGCGCCGATCTGCTGCAGGGGAGCCTTGACCTTCTCGTTCTGAAAGCGTTGGTGCTGGGGCCCCTCCACGGCTGGGGCATCTCCAAACGGCTCCGCCAGCTCTCCGATGAGGTGCTCGATGTGGGGCAGGGAAGCCTCTATCCGGCGCTCTACCGCCTGGAGGACGAGGGGTGGGTGACCACGGAGTGGGGCACCAGCCCGGAAGGCCGCCGCATCAAGTTCTACACCCTAACGAAGGCGGGTAAGAAGCAACTGGCCCAGGAGCAGGCCCAGTGGCGGCTCTTCTCCGGCGCTGTCGAACAGGTGCTCCATGCCGGCTGACCCCTGGCGCCGCCTGGTGCGCCGCATGCGGGCGCTGTGGAACGGCGGGGCCCTCGACCGCGAGCTCTCCGAGGAAATCCGCCAGCATATCGATCTCGAGACCGAGGAACTGGCCCGGACCAAAGGGATCCCGCTCGCAGAAGCCCGCCGCCGCGCGCTCGTGGCCTTTGGCGGGGTCGAGCGCTTCAAGGAAGACCATCGCGACGCCCGTGGCGTCCGCTGGCTTCTGGAACTGGCGCAAGATCTTCGATACGCCGTCAGGGGCCTGCGCCGGAGCCCCGCCTACTCGATCTCCGCCCTCCTCCTCTTGAGCCTGGGCATCGGGGCCAGCACCGCGGTATTCAGCGCGGTCGATGCCGTGCTCCTGAGCCGGCTGCCGTATCCTAACGACCATGAACTGATCCGGGTCTACCAGCAGAACTCACCGACCAACCGGTGGTCGATGTCGGTCGTGGACTGGCGGGCCATCGAGGAGAATGGCCGCCCCTTCCAGGCCGCCGGGGCCTCTCGGTTCCTGGCGGTCGGGGTATCGGGCGGCCGAGGCGAGGCGGAGCGGCTCACGATAGCCGCCGCCACGAGCGGCTTCTTCCACGCCATCGGCATCCGCCCCGCGGCCGGCCGGGAGCTCCGCCGGGAGGACGAGGCGCCCGGAGCGCCGGGGGCCCTCCTCCTCACCGATGCATATGCAGTTAGGCGTTTCGGCTCGGCGGCCGCCGCGCTGGACAAGACCCTCACCCTCGACGGCGTTGCTCACACGGTGGTCGGGGTTTTTCCCCCTGGAGTCCTTCATCTGGGAGGCGCGAGCGCCCCGATCTGGCAGTCGCTTCAGCTGCGCCCGCCAACCCGCCGAGGGCCGTTCGGCCTTCGGGTGATCGGCCGGCTCGCACCGGGCGTGACCCTCGAATCGGCGCAACAGGAATTGGCCCGCCTGAGCGAGAGGATCTACCCTATCTGGGCCTCGGGGTTCCGCGACTCCACGGCGCGCCTCACCCCGTACCCGTTGCGTCAGACGATACTCGGTGACGCACCGCGAACGCTCTGGATGTTTGCCTCCGCCGTGGGCCTCGTGCTCTTGATTGCGGTGGCCAACGTGGCCGGGCTCGCCCTCGTCCGCACCATGGGCCGCTGGCGCGAGGTGACGCTCCGTACCGTTCTCGGCGCCAGCCGCCTCCGATTGGCGCGGCTCCTCCTCACCGAGAGCCTCGTCCTGGCCGGTGTCGGCGCCGCCCTCGGCATCCTGGGCAGCGCGCTCGGACTTCAGGTTCTCCGCGTGGTCGGCACCGGCATTCCGCGGCTCGGCGAGGCGAGTCTCGATTTCCGCGCCGTGGCCTTTGCCGTTGTGGTGGCGTTGGCGGCCGGGCTCGTCGTGGGCGCCTATCCGCTAGCGGTCGTCTTCCGGAAGGATGCGGCGCCGGCGCTTCGCGACGGAACGCGCACGATCGGCGGTCGAGGGACCCGTTCGCTCCGCGCCGGCTTCGCCGTGGCGCAGTTTGCCCTCGCCCTCCCTCTGCTGGCGGTGGCGGGGCTCCTTCTGACCAGCTTCGTGCGGCTCCAGCGTATCACGCCGGGGTTCGACCCCAAGCCGCTGCTGGTGGCCAGTGTCGGGCTCCCCGAGGGCCGGTATGCCAACCAGGCCTCGATTGCCGCGTTCTGGGCGCGAGCCCTTTCCGCCATACGCGGCATTCCGGGAGTGGAGAGCGCCGGGTTGAGCGACATGGTTCCCCCCGACGACAACGGCAGCGGCAACAACAACAACTTCAATCTGGTCGACCGCCCGGTGCCGGAGGGCGGGGCGGAGCCGACCGCCCCATGGCCGAGCGCGAGCAACGAGCTCTTCGCCTCCCTGGGTGTACCGCTCCTGGAAGGGCGCCTCTTTACCCCTAGCGACACCGCCGGCGCGCCGCCTGTCGTGACGGTTAGCCGCGCGTGGGCCGAGAAGTACTTTCCCAGCGGAAATGCCCTCGGAAAGCAGCTGATTTCTGGAGGCTGCTACAGTTGTCCTCCCACCACGGTGGTTGGCGTCGTCGGTGACGTGAAGTACCAGGGGCTTGGCCAGAACGCCGACGCGGTCTACAACCCCTTGACCGCCGGGTGGCCCCTCACGCTCAACCTCTTTGTCCGCACCAAAGGCACTCCCGCCGACTACATGGGGCGGGTGCGGGCGGCGATTCGCTCGGTCGACCCAGAAGTTCCCCTCGACGGCATTGCACCGATGGAAGAGCTGATCTACGGCTCAATCGCCCAACCCAGGCACTGGGCTGCCCTCCTCGGCGGCTTTGCCGCCGTCGCTCTCGTCCTGGCGGGGCTCGGGACGTTCGGGATGCTCTCCTATTCGGTGAGCGCGCGGCGCCGGGAAATCGGGGTCCGGATGGCGCTCGGCGCGGGTCGAGGTGAAGTGGTTCGGATGGTGGTCCGCTCCGGTATGGCGCTTGCCGGGTTCGGTGCCGCGCTCGGTTTGGGGTTGGCACTGATCGGTACGCGCTGGATCGCCAATTCCCTCTATGATATCGCGCCCGCCGATCCGGTCACCCTGATCGCCGTCACCCTGCTTCTGCTGGTGGTAGCGCTGGTGGCCAGTTGGCTCCCGGCCCGCCGCGCCGCCGGCACCGATCCGATGGAGGTGATTCGCCCCGAGTAGTCATTGCGAGGCCGCGAAGCGGCCGAAGCAATCTCCGAGATCGCCACGGGCCCTTCGGGCCCTCGCGATGACAGCCAAGGGACCGCCCCAGTCCTGGCGAAGACAGCCAAGGGACCGCCCCAGTCCTGGCGAAGACAGCCAAGGGACCGCCCCAGCCCTGGCGATGACAGCTTGGCTTATGAAGTGAGATGAGTTGTGAAGCGCTAACTCTTGATATTCCAGAAGATTAGCGCCATCTTTCGACATGATTCGCGTCACAACCGTAGCAGCAGGTTCGATCGGCGAAGAGCTGGGGCTTTCCCCCGGCTCCGAGCTGATTTCGGTAAACGGAAGGGAACTCGAAGACTTCCTCGACTGGGAGTTCCTTACCGCCGAAGAGGAGTTCACCCTCGTCGTCCGTGATCCCGACGGCGACGAGGTGGAATACGAGATCGAACGCCCGCTGACGGAGCCGCTCGGTGTGGCGGTCGAGCCGGCGCGGATTCGGCGCTGCGCCAACCGCTGCGACTTCTGCTTCGTCGACGGCCTGCCGGAGGGGCTCCGCGACGTCTTGTACATTCGGGACGACGACTACCGGCTTTCCTTCCAGTACGGCAACTTCGCCACGCTCACCAATCTCAAGCCACGCGACACGGCCCGGATCATCGAGTACCGCCTCTCGCCGCTTTACGTCTCGGTCCATGCTACCGACCCCGTGGTGCGGCGTTGGTTGCTTCGCAATCCGACCGCTCCGGAGATTCTGGAGCAGCTCCGCGAGTTCGCCGCACATGGCATCCGGTTTCATACCCAGATCGTGATGTCCCCCGGGGTCAATGACGGGCAAGTGATGGACAACACGTTGGCCGATCTCTACGCACTCGGCGAGCCTGTTCTGAGTGTCTCGGTCGTGCCGGTCGGGCTCACCGAGTTCAGCCAGCACAGCCGAGTGCGTGAACCGACGATGGAGGAGTGCCGCCGGGCGGTGGAGCAGGTGGAAGGGTGGGCTGCGCGAGCCCGAGCGGAACGAGGGGGGCCGTGGGTTCACGGCGCCGATGAGCTTTACCTCCGCGCCGGGCTCGAGCTCCCTTCGGAGGAGTCATTCGGCGACTTCGAACAGGTCGAGAACGGGGTCGGCTCGGTCCGCTTCCTTCAGCGAAGGATCCGCGAAGATGCCGAGCTCTTCCGGGAGTGGCATGGATTGCGGGTCGGCGTGGTGACCGGCACCTCGATGGGTAAGTTGATGCCGCAGGTGCTCCTGCCGCTCGAGGAGGCAAGTGGCGCCAGCTTCGAGCTGATCGTGGTGGAAAATGGGCTCTTCGGCCCTCGGGTGACTACCGCGGGCCTCTTACCCGGCAAGTCGATCGCCGCGGCGCTGGCCGGGAGAGACGACTTCGACTTCGTGCTGATTCCCGGGGAGTCGATCAACGACGACCACCTCTTTATCGACAGCATGAGCGCCGACGCGCTCGCCGCGATGCTCCTGGTTCCGATCCGGTTCAGTAAGGAATTCAGCGATGCGCTCGAGTTGGGAGCCGCGGCATGAGCAAGCCAACTGTCGCCATCGTCGGGCGCCCGAATGTCGGGAAGTCCACGCTTTTCAACCGGATCCTCGGCGGGCGGGCGGCGATCGTCTCCGAACATGCCGGCACCACGCGCGATCGTCACTTCGGCGACGCCGAGTGGAATGGCCGGCATTTCTGGCTGGTCGACACCGGGGGATTGGTCCCCGATTCGAATGAGACGATGGACAAGGCGATTCGCCGCCAAGTGGAGCTCGCCCTCAGCGAGGCCGACCTGATCGTGTTCGTCGTCGATGGAAAGGACGGGATCAACCCGGTCGACCAGTCGGTTGCGGAAAAGCTCCGCCGTTCCGGCCGCAGCGTCATCCTGGCCGTCAACAAGGTCGATGACATGCGGGACGACGTGACCGTGCCCGACTTCTACCGGCTCGGCTTTGGGGAACCGGCGGCGGTCTCCGCCTCCGTGGGCACTCGAAGCGGCGATCTCTTGGATGCCATCGTTGCAAAGCTCCCTCCGCCCTCCGCGGCCGAAGCGGAGGAGACGCTGGACATCGCGATCGTCGGCCGGCCGAATGCGGGGAAGTCGTCGCTGGCCAACAAGCTCCTCGGCGAAGACCGTTTCGTCGTGCACTCGGAGGCGGGCACCACCCGAGACGCGGTGGACTCGGTCTTCCGTTATCAGAACCGGCTCCTGCGATTCATCGATACCGCGGGCCTGCGCCGCCGGGCCAAAGTCGAAGACGACCTCGAGTTCTACTCGACGCTTCGGACCCAGCGGGCCATCGAGCGGGCCAAGGTCTGCATTCTGGTCGTCGACGCGACGCTCGGCCTCCACAATCAGGACCTTCGCATCGCCACGGAGGCGTGGGACCAGGGGACGGGGCTCGTCATCGCCGTCAACAAATGGGATCTGATCGAAGAAAAGGACGCCAACACCGCCAAGCGGGGTGAAGAGGCGCTGGTGCAGAAGGCGCCGTTCCTTCAGTACGTGCCGTTCGTCTATATCTCGGCGCTCACCGGCCAGCGGGCTCGCAAGGTGCTCGATGTGGCGCTTCAAGTGGCGGACGAGCGGGAGAAGCGGATCACCACTTCCGAAGTGAACCAAGTGCTCGAAGAACTCCTGCAGCGGCAACAGCCGCCGCAGCAGGCCGGCAACGAAGTGAAGCTGATGTACGCCTCGCAAATCGGCGTGGCGCCTCCAGCCTTCGCGATCGTCTCGAACCGTCCCGACGATGTCGCGGAGTCGTATCAGCGTTACCTGCTCAACGGCTTTCGGAGCGCATGGGGGTTTGCCGGCGCGCCGATCAAGCTCAAGTTTTCGCGGAAGAGCGGCCGCAAGTGATGGCACTCCTCCCCTGGTTCCTCGCCTCGTATCTCTTGGGCTCGCTGCCTACGAGCTACATCGTGGTAAAGCTGGTGCGAGGGCAAGACCTCCGAACGCTGGGCAGCGGCAACCTCGGCGCGACCAACCTTTACCGAGTGCTCGGGTGGAAGTACGCCATTCCGGTTGCCATCCTCGACATGCTCAAGGGGACCATTCCGGTGGCGGTCTTCGGCCCGGCGGCCGGCGCCGGCGATCTGGTGACGATTCTGTTAGGCATTGCCGCGGTGATCGGCCATGTCTTTTCGGCGTTCGTGAAGTTCAAGGGAGGGAAGGGGGTCGCGACCGGCGCCGGGATCGTGCTCGGGCTGGCGCCGTGGGCGTTCGCGGCGTCGCTGGCGGTCTGGGCCCTGGTGGTGAAGCTCTCCGGATATGTGTCGCTTGGCAGCGTCGTCGCGGCCGTCGCGTTACCGCCGCTGGTGTACCTGCTGCACTCCGAACGGCGGCCGTTGCTGTGGCTCTTCGCGTCGCTCGCGGCGCTCATCATCGTGCTCCACGCCTCGAACCTGAAGCGGTTGCTGCGGGGCACGGAGAATCGCTTCGGCGGGAGGCCGGCGTGACGGCAGTGGCGGTGCTCGGCGCCGGAAGCTGGGGCACCGCCCTCGCCAACCATTTGGCCGGAGCCGGCGCGGATGTGGTCATCTGGTCGCACGATCCAGAGGTTGCCAGAGCGATCAACTCCCTCCACCAGAATCCGCTCTACCTGCCGGGGGCGCATCTCGCTCCCTCCCTCCGCGCCACCGCAAGCGCTGCGGACGCGGTGCGGGGCCGGCCGGTGATCGTGTCGGTGAGTCCGAGCCAGACGGTGCGCTCGGTGCTGGCGCCGCTCGCCGACGCGGCCCAGCCGGATGCTGTCGTCATCGGGGCGTCCAAGGGAATCGAGACCAGTTCACTCAAGCGGATGTCGGAGGTCTGCGCGGAGGCATTGCCGAACCGTCCCTATGTGATCTTGTCAGGCCCGAGCTTCGCGGAAGAGGTCGTCGAGAAGCAGCCCACCGCGGTCGTCGCCGCCTCGGCGAGCGCCGCCGCCGCCACCCTCGCGCAGCAGCTCTTCTCGACATCGACCTTCCGCGTCTACACGAGCGGGGATGTGACCGGCACGGAGCTCGCCGGCTCGTTCAAGAACGTCATCGCCATTGCCGCCGGCATGCTCGACGGGCTCGGCCTCGGCAACAACCCTCGGGCGGCGCTCATCACCCGAGGCCTGGCGGAGATCACCCGGCTCGGCGCCGCGATGGGCGCCGACCCCCGCACGTTCGCGGGGCTTGCAGGGGTCGGCGATCTCGTCCTCACGACCTGCGGGACGCTCTCCAGAAACCGGGCGCTTGGCGTGGCGCTCGGCACGGGGCAGACGCTCGCGGAATTCTCCGCCACCAACCGTTCGGTGGTCGAGGGAGTGTATACCGCCAGGGTGGCGATGCAGCTCTCGGTCAGCACCGGGGTGGAAATGCCGATCGCCGCGAAGGTGGCGGAGTGCCTCTTCGACGGAAAGCCGCCCCGTCAGGCCATTGCCGAACTCATGGAACGAACCCCCAAGCCGGAGCAGTGGACGTGACTCTGCCGAGGCCGATGCAGGAGTTTTTCTCAATCGGCGAAGTGTGCGCGCTCACCGACCTGAAGCCCCATGTCCTCAGGTATTGGGAGAGCCAGTTTCGTTTTCTCCACCCCGCCAAGAACCGGTCGGGCAATCGCGTCTACAAGAGCCGTGAGGTGGAGCTCATCATGCTGGTCAAGCACCTCCTCTATGCCGAGAAGTACACGATCGAGGGGGCGCGCCAGCGAATCGAGCAGTACCGGCGGAGCGGCGAACTCAAGGCCGAGGCCTCCCGCGCCGCGTCGAAGACGACGCTCCACGAGATTCGCGATCAGCTCGACCAGGTGGTCGCGTTCCTCGACGGCGCGCCCGCCCCGCCCGAGGACGCGCCGTGAACATTCTCGTCAGCAACGATGACGGGATCCTGGCGCCGGGTATCGCGATTCTCGCGGAGGCGTGCCGGAGCGTTGGGCAGGTAACGGTGGTGGCGCCCGACCGGGAGCAGAGCGGCACCTCGCATTCGCTCACCCTGCACCGGCCGCTCCGGCCCCAGCGCCGGCACGACGGATCGTTCCAGGTGGACGGCACGCCGACCGACTGCGTGCTCCTGGCGGTCGGCGCGCTGATGCCGGAGCGGCCGGCGTTCGTCTTCTCCGGCGTCAATCATGGCGCCAACATGGGCGAGGACGTGCTGTACTCCGGCACCGTCTCGGTGGCCATGGAGGGAGTGACGCTGGGTATTCCGGGCGTAGCCATCTCTTTCGCGAGCCGCGAGATCGAGATCCTGCAGTCGTACACCGCGCTCCTCGGCGAGCTGGTTCGCCGCATCACGAGCGTCGAGATCTTTCCGAAGAACATGATCTTGAACATCAACCTCCCCGGCATCGATGCCGGGGAAGTGAAGGGTGTTCGGGTGACGAAGCTGGGGAGCCGGTTTTTCTCCGAGGGCCTGACCCGAATGAAGGACCCCTGGGGAAAAGAGGTATACTGGATCGGCGGGGGAGAGATCACCTGGACCGGTGACGCCGACTCCGACCATCAGGCGGTCAACGAGGGGTACATCTCCATTACGCCGCTGCACATGGATCTGACCAGCTACGGGCTTTTCGAAACGGTGCGCGGCTGGGCGCTGGAAGGGTGAGCGATAGTTTCGGCGGCTACCGTTCGCTGTTGGTCGAGACCCTCCGTGAAAAGGGCATTCGCGACCTTCGAGTCCTCCACGCGGTGTCGATCGTCCCGCGGCATCGCTTCGTGCCCGACGCGGTGCGGCATCGCGCCTATGAGGATTCCGCGCTCCCGATAGGCGGCGGACAGACGATCTCCCAGCCGTACGTGCAGGCCCGTTCCCTCGAGCTGCTGCGCATCACCGGCAACGACCGGGTCCTCGAGGTGGGGGGAGGGTCGGGGTATCAGACCGCGCTGCTGGCCGAGCTGGCGAGCACGGTGCTTGCGGTGGAACGGCTCAAGGAGCTGGCGCAGTCGGCTCGCGTCACTCTCGAAGCGCTCGGTGTGAGCAACGCCAGCGTCGTGATCGGGGATGGGACCCTCGGCTGGCGGCCATATGCCCCGTATGACGCGATCGTCGTGGCGGCCGCCTCGCCCGGGATACCGGCGCCCCTTGTCGAGCAGCTCGCTCCTGGAGGGCGCATGGTGATTCCGATCGGCGATCAGGAGCTGCAAGTCCTGACGCTGATCGAGAAGACCGGCGACGCCATCCGGCAGACCGTCGTGTCGGACGTCCGCTTCGTACCCCTTCTCGGCCAATTCGGCTTCGCGGGTTAACCGGATTCTTCATGGAATACATCAAAGAGCTCATCGACTTCGTTCTGCATATCGATCGCCATCTGAACGAGATCATCGCCCAGTACGGCGTATGGACCTACGCCATTCTCGCGTTGATCGTCTTTGCCGAAACGGGGCTCGTGGTCACGCCGATCCTCCCGGGCGACTCGCTCCTCTTTGCCGCCGGGGCCTTTGCGGCGCTCGGCTCGCTCGATCCGCTGGTGCTGTTTCTCTTGCTCGCCACCATGGCGATCTTGGGAGACACGGTCAACTATTTTGTCGGGAAGTGGGTCGGGCCTCGGGCATTTTCGGGAGAGCTCAGATGGCTCAAGAAGGAATACTTGGAGCGCACCCATGCCTTTTTCGAGCGGCATGGCGGGAAGACGATCATCTTGGCGCGGTTCATTCCGATCGTGCGCACCTTTGCGCCGTTCGTTGCCGGGGTCGGCGCCATGACCTACTCCCGATTCCTGGTGTACAACGTCGTGGGCGGGATCGTCTGGGTCGGTCTCTTCGTCTGGGCGGGATACTTCTTTGGCAATCTGCCCGTGGTCCGAGACAACTTCGGCCTGGTGGTCATCGTCATCATCCTCGTGTCGGTTCTCCCGATCGCGGTGGAGCTGGTCAAGGCATGGCGGCTGCGGCGCTCCGCGGTCTGATTTGCGGGCTGCTGGCCTTCGCCGCCCCGGCGGCGGCGCAAGAAGCCCCCGGTGCCGCCGGACGAGTGGTGGAGCGGGTTCGAGCCGCCACCGACACGAGCCTCAGCTACGCGCTGTTCCTCCCTCCCGGTTACCGGCCGACGGAACCCCGGCCCCTTCTTATCGTCATGGATCCGCGCGGACGGGCCCAGCTCGCCCTGGAGCTCTTCCGGCCGGCGGCGGCGCAATACCGCTGGATCGTGATGAGCTCGTACAACACGGCAAGCGATAGGCAGGACGCGCCGAACGTCGAGGCGGTGAACGCGATGCTGACCGACGCCCAGCAATCGGTGCCGGCGGATATGAAACGGCTCTATTTCGCGGGGTTTTCCGGCACGGCGCGGCAGAGCTGGGACTTTGCCCGCCAACTTCAGGGCAGCGTAGCTGGAATCATCGGCGTGGGAGGAGGACTCCCCCAGTTGCAGGCATGGACCGATTCGATGCTGGGTGCGACGTCCTTCGGGTTCTTCGGCCTTGCCGGCACGCGCGACTTCAACCACGACGAGATGCGGTTCCTCGATGCCCGGCTCGAACGGCTCGGCGTGCGCCGGCGGCTGGAGGTATTCGACGGCGAGCATCAATGGGCGCCCGAGCACCTCGTGGGACAGGCGATCGAGTGGTTCGAGCTCGATGCCATGCGCCAGGGCGGGCTGGCGGCCGACACCGGGTGGATTCGGCGGCAGCGAGACGCACGGGTAGCACGGGCGGATTCCCTCACCGCATCGGGCCGGCTGGCCGAGGCGCAGCGGGCGTACATGGCCATCGCCGCCGATTTCCAACCCTGGCGGTTGGGAGATTCGGCGCGCGCTCGGGCCGCAGCCCTTGGACGCTCACGCGAGGTACGGAAGGCCTTCGATCGGGAGGCCCAGCTCATCGAAACGGCGGCCGAGTACTTGCTCGGCATGCGCCGCCTCTTCGTACGGATCCGACTCGCGAAGACACCTGAACCCGCGGTTGAACTGCAGAAGTCGTTCTCGATCGACTCTCTCAAGCGGGCGGCACAAGCGCCCGATTCGCTGGCTCGAACCAGCGCTGTGCGGCTCCTTGAAACGGTCTACACCTACGCAGCGGGATACGAGCCCGATGCGTACATGGCCGCCGGGCGGAGGGCGCACGCCCTGGCCATGCTCGATCTGGCGGAACTGATCAAGCCGGCCACCTCCTTCGTGTGCGTTCAGCGCGCGCGAGCAACGGGAGCCGACAGCGCTGGAGTGGCTGCCGCATGCCGACGATAGCGACCCGGCGCTACCTGATCAGCGGGATGGTGCAGGGAGTGGGGTTCCGGTGGTTTACTCAGGCGGAGGGGAACCGGCTTGGGGTGAGCGGCTGGGTGAGAAACCTCCCGAGCGGCCAGGTGGAGGCGGTGGCGCGCGGCACCGCATCCCAACTCGACGCGTTCGAGTCGATGCTGCGCCAAGGTCCTGATGGAGCTTTCGTCACGGATCTACATTTTTCAGAGAATTCGGATGATCTAACCGGCCTTACTAGCTTTGAAATAAGGAGTTAGCATCCCGATCTCACTCAGATCATCCGCTTGCTCACTCCCCTGGCTTGATAGATACTGCTGCGGTCCGAAGCTGGAAGGTGCCTTCTCGCGCATCTGGCCAGAGGAGGTGAAATCGCCCATCTGCACCGGCAGCCAGCCCGAAATAGTCACCCCCCGTAGGCCACCGTCGAGCGGCGAACCCGAGGCGAGCAGCATCCGGGCATGAGACCTGGCTCGCTACACGCGTGGGAGGACTGAACGTCCGGCCCCCATCGGAGGACGCGGCGATGTACGGGGCATAGCAGCGACCTGACGGGTCATCCCGCCGATCCATCCATGCAACCGCCACGACCCCCTGCGGACTCACGGCGAGTTGTGGCTCCCTCCGCGCGTCTCGCGCAGAGGCCGGTGCTTCTACCGGCTCTGGGGCAGACCACTCGTCGCCCCGGTCCGTGGAGTAGTTGAGCAGGATCGATTGGTGGTCCTGACCGGCGCACACGTGGTAGAGACGGTCCCGAAACGGGCCTCGCGACGTGTCCGCGGCGAGCGATGTCGGACGATTGTAGCAAGACTCGGTAATGAACAAGGGAATGGAGAAGGTCCGGCCTCCGTCCTGCGAAATGACCGCCCAGGAGCGGCGGGCCTTCAGCGCCCCGGCAAATTTCCAGGTCCCGTCGACTTTCCGCCCGTAGTCGCCGTAGCTGACCACTAGTGCGCCGTCCGAGAGAACGGCTAGGCCGTCGGAGTTGAGATTGAGGTTGCTAGGCAAGAGCCGGTTCATCGTTGCCACAAACGGACGCCCGGGCCCCGCC
>JABFSM010000215.1 GCA_013140635.1 Gemmatimonadales bacterium | reverse complement strand
GCGGCGAACGGCGCGTGCCCGGCCTCACGTGGGGCGACGTGTGCCCCGACTGCCTCGGCGGGCTCCACCGCCGTGCAAGTCCGGTGGCGCGGCGCATCTCCCTCTTTGCCGCGTTGCTGGTTGTCGCTTATGCGTGGTGGGGCATCACCCTCACCCCCGCCAGCCGCGTCTGGGTGGCGGGCGTTGCGATCGGCACCTACTTCGTGGTGCGGAAGATCGCCACCGCCATCGCCATCGAAGTCATGCGAAAATCCTGAGGAAGGTGGCCTATGGATGGAATGTCGACGTCACTGGCACGGGGGGCGGGGCGGGCGGCGCTTGTCGCGGCGCTCTGGCAGGCGCCCGCCGCGGCTCAGACGAGCCTAACGATTTACAGCGACGGCCGAGTGCAGGTGCGCCGCACCCTGCCCGCCGCGGTGCCGGCCGGCGCCAGTACCCACCGCCTGTCGCTCGGCGCGCTCGACCCGGCCAGCCTCTTCGCCCTCGACTCCGGCGTGGCGGTCATGGGCGCCTCCTACGACGAGTCGGTCGACGAAGAGAACACGATGCGCCGCGCGGTCGGCCTGACGCTCCGGTTCGTTCCCGGCACCTACACCAAGGAGATCCCCGACACCGTCTCCGCGCTGGTGTTGGGGGTCAACCCGGAGCGCTTCCGCCTGAGCGATGGGCAAGTGGTCTTTCAGCGCCCCGGCACCGCGCTCTATCCCGCCGAGTTGGTGTTGGTCGAGCCGGCACTCTCTCTGGTCATACGCGCGCAGGCGGCGCGTCCCGCGCTTCGGCTCGGGTACTTCACCACCGGCGCCTCGTGGCAGGCCAGCTACTCGGTGGTGCTGGGAAAGCCCGGAGCCCGGGTGACCGGTCAGGCGTCCATTCCCTCGGTGACGGTGCGGGCGCCCGATGCCGAGGTCCAGCTCCTGGCCGGCCAGGTCGGGCGCGCCGCCGCGTTCTCCGACAAGCGGATCAGCGCCGGCCTTCAGCCGGTGGGAATGTTCCGAAGCCTCGAGGCGGATGCGCCGGCCACGGAGGAGTCGGTCGGCGAGGCGCACCTGTACACGATTCCCGGCCGCATCTCCCTCGCCCCCGGGGTGACCAGCGCGGTGGCGCTCTTCGAACCGGCGACCGCCGCCTGGGACAAGGGCTACGCGGTTCGCGGGCAGATTCCGTACTACGGCATGCTCCCCCAATTCGGGAATGAAGAGACCAGCGTCCCCGTTGGAGTCTGGTACACCCTCACGCGGCGAGCCGGGACTCCCTTCGGTGACCTTCCGCTGCCCGGCGGCGTCTACCGGCTCTACGAGCCGGACGGCGCCGGACGGCTCCAGCTGATCGGCGAGGCCGCCGCGGGGCACACGGCGCCGGGGCGGGAGGTTCGGCTGTCGGCGGGATCGGCGTTCGACTTGACCGCCAAGCGGGTGCAGACGAGCTACGCGACCCGCCGCGATTCGATTCGCACCATCGCCACCGCGGACTACCGCGTCACGCTGACCAGCGCCAAGGACTCCGTCTCGATCGTCGAAGTCGTTGAAGAGCGTTATGGCGAATGGTCGGTGGTGAGCAGCTCGGCGCCGGCGGACAAGGTGTCGAGCACCCGGACCCGTTTTCGGCTCCGGATCCCCGCCCGCGGAGAGGTGGTGCTGACCTACCGGGTTCGGGTGGTCTGGTGAGGCCGCTCACGCTCGTCCACCTTTCCGATCTCCATTTTGGCCGCGACGTCGATCTCGATCAGGTCGCGGCGCTCGAGGGCGGCGTCCGGACGCTCCGTCCGGACGCCGTGATCGTCTCCGGCGACCTCACCCAGCGCGCCCGGCACGGGGAGTTCCAGGGGGCGCTCGCCTTCGTGCAGCAGCTCGGCCGGCAGGCGCCGACCCTGGTGGTGCCGGGCAATCACGACGTCCAATGGTGGGGGAGCCCCTGGTCGTTGTTAGGCGACCGGCCGAAGTATGTGAAGTACCGGCGGTATTTCGGCGAGGAGCTCTCGCCTCGGCTGGAGATCGGCGGCGCCGTCATCGCGGGCGCGCTCTCCAGCTACGGGGTGACCTTCGGCTCCATGACCTGGAACCTCAACGACCTGGCGGTGAAGGGGCATCTTCCCGCCGCCGAGCTCGGCCGGGTCGGACGGTACTTCGAGACGGCGCCACCGGAACTGGTCCGGGTGGTCGTGCTCCACCACAACGTCCTCCGCGGGGCGATCTCGCGCCGAATGGGGCTGGCGCGCTGGCGGACGGCGCAAGACCGCCTCGGGCGGACCGGGGCGGATCTCGTCCTCTGCGGCCACGACCACCAGGAGGGGAGCGGACAGATCGACGGCACGGTGGTCGTGAGCACGGCGGGAACCCATACCTCCCGAAGCCGGGGCGGCCGCCCTTCCGCCTTCAACGTCGTCTCGGTCAACCCGACCTCGATCGATATCCAGCACATGCGGTGGCACCGGGAGTCGAAGGAGTTCGTACCCGGCGATCTTGCCCGCTACGGCCGGGTCCGCGCCGTCCCGTAGCTCCGAGTTATCTTTCCGAGGTCCCGGCCGGGAGTGCTCGACGATGTCCAAGCGCCCCCCCACTGACGACACCTCCACCCCCACCGAAACCGCCGTCGCGCTCAAGCTCTGGGTCGTGCTGTCCCGCGCCCACGCCAGCATCTACGCGCACGCGGTGGCGCATGCGGCCCAGCACGGCCTCTCGCTCGCCGAATTCGCGATTCTCGAGGTCCTCTTTCACCGGGGCCGGATGGTGCTCGGCGACATCCAGCGGCGGATTCTGGTGTCGAGCGGGGGGATCACCTTCCTGGTCGACCGCCTGGCGAAGAGGGGGTTTGTGGTTAGGCAGGAGTGCCCCGAGGACCGCCGGGCCAAGTATGTCTCGCTCACCAAAGAAGGCGCCCGCGTTATCCGAGAGCTCTTCCCGTCGCACGCCCGGATGCTCGCCCAGGCCATGCGCGGGCTCTCGGCGGAAGAGCAACAAGAGGCGACCGGCCTCTTGAAGACGCTGGGCCTCACCGCCGCGGGTGGCGGGCTTCCTCCGCCATCGGGCGGGACCCGCCGGAACGGGGGCGCCCGCCCCCGCTCCTGACCGCGCGACACCGCACGACGCCGGCCTCTCCCTCGAAACAGCGGTTTTGCCCCGGCCGTAGGGTTTGGTAACGCCCTGCACGGTGCCTAACACCCATTGAAGGAGGTTGCGAGATGAAACGACCACCGGTCGCTCTGCTTGTCTGCGCTCTCACGGGAGCCGGCGCCTCCGCCGCCGCCGCGCAATCGTGGTGCGTTCCCGCCACGGCCATCCCCTACAACCGGAACATGCCGGGAATCACCAATGTCACCCTCGGCACCATCAATCGCAGCTCGATGCCGATCGAGAACTTTCCGAACAACAGCTACGTCAACACCGGACTTCAGACCGAGCTCAAGGCGGGCGCCACCTACACCATCGGCATTGGCCATTCGCGGGACAGCGTGGCGTTTCCGAGGGTTCGAAACAACATTCGGGTGTGGATCGACTACGACAAGAACGGTTCCTTTGCCGACCCGGGTGAGCTGGTCGTGAGCCAGGACAGTGTGGCGGTTGGTGCGTCGAGCTTTACCTTCACCATTCCCGCCACGCTGGCTCCGGTCATCGACACCCGCATGCGAGTCACCGCAAAAATGTCCGCAGAGGGCGGGCATTCGCTTCCCACCGCCTGCGACGACCCGCCCGATCGGATCAAGTATCACGGCGAGTTCGAGGACTACACCGTCTCGATTGCCGGGGCCGCCAAGCCGGCCAAGCCGGAGGGGGGAGTGTAGCGCCTGCGTCTTTCGAGTGGTCCTGGGCATCTTCGAAGGGTTCACTCTCGTTCGCGACTCTTGCCCAGGCCATTTTATGTATCGCCTATTCCGCGGTGCCACGACGGGGCTTGCCATCACTCTGCTGGTTGGCCCCGTCACTGCAACGGCGCAACAGGTCCCGACGGTTCGGCTCGAGCGTCCTTCCACCGCTTTCGAAGAGCCTTTTACGGACATCATCGGTCTGGTGGAGCTCTCCGGCGGCCGAGTTCTGGTGGGTGATGGAAGGGAGCGGCGGCTGATGATGCTCGGTCCGGCGGCATCGGAGGCCGCCGCGCTGGGGCGGCTCGGGGCGGGGCCGCGTGAGTTCCGCGCGATCGGCTCGCTCCTTCCGCGCCCCGGGGGCGGCGCGTTCGTCACCGACTTCGCGTTGCGGCGGCTTCTTCCCGTTGGCGACGACGGGACCCTTCTCGACGTGCTCAGCTATCCGGTGAGTCCAAACATCATCATTCGGGGCGCCGATGCACGCGGGCGGGTGTACGGCGATGTCTTCGGCAAGATGCAGCAGGGGAACTTCCCGGACTCGATGACGATCGTCCGCTGGGATCCGGCCGGCGGCAAGATCGATTCGCTGATGAAGTACAATGGCGGCTGGTCGACTCGGGTCGTCCCTGCGGGGAGCGTGCGGCAGGTGTACCTCCCCTACGATACCTGGGTGCTCTTTCCAGAGAGCGAGATTGCCTTGCTCGAGGCAGGCACCTACAAGGTCGGCTTCTGGGAAGAGGGGCGGCAGCTCCGCTCCAGCATGGTGCCCTGGACGCCGATTCGGATTACCAAGGCCGAAGAAGATGCCTGGCATGCCGAACAGGCGGGGCAGCGACCGGTCACTCTTGGCCAGCCCGGTGCCACACCCTCCGGACAGAGGTCACGGCCGAATGTCGCGTTCGCACCCACGATGCCGGTCTTTGACGATGAGAGGGTGCGTGCCGCGCCCGACCGAAAGATCTGGGTCGGGCGGCTTCGCGCCGGTTCGGACTCGGTTCCTATGTACGACGTGCTCGACGATCAGGGGCGTTTGTTGGCCCGGGTGCTCCTCCCGGTCGGCGCCACTGTGGTGGGTTTCGGCCGTGGCGTCGTCTATCTTGCCGAGAAGAACGAAAACGACGAACTGTTCGTCAGGCGCTATCCACGTCCGGCATTTCCACGCCAATAGCGCGGTCCGTGAGCCCGATCGGGAGATGCCGCATGCTGAGGCAGTTTCGTAGGCCACTTTGGCTCACCCTGGCGCTCGCCGCCCCACTCGCCGCCCCACTCGCCGCCCAAGATGCCCGGCGCGGCCCGGTGGTCAGTCCGACGATCGGCTATCACTTTCTTGAGGTTCGCCGGCCGGCGACCGGTGGGGAGTTGGTCCGCTCGACCGACGACTTCATGCTCGGGGTAAGCCTTGGCATTCCGATCGGTAGATTCCTGATGCCTGACTTGACCTACCGGACCACCTTCGGCAAGACCTCGAGCTTTCAGGCGGCGAGTTTGGGATTGAACCTCCTCGCGGGCTGGTCGCCGCGCGCGCACGTGCGTGCCGCCGTCGCCATGATTCAGGCCAGCCAACCCCGTATTTGTCCAACATCCGGACCCTGCATTGCCGGAGTCGACGATTGGCGGGTCGGTTACGAACTCGAAGGAGGCGTCGAGTTCCGCATCGGTGGTATGACGCTCGGTCCAACGGTTTGGCTTACCCGCGGCAGCCAGAACGGGGTGATACACCGTTCGGTTGGCGTGGGGCTCCGGTTCAGGCAGTAGTGAAGAAGAAGGCACCCGTCCCCCGGGTTCTCACTCGGCTCCGTAAGCTCTGCCTGGCCCTACCCGAGGCCATCGAGGTTATTGCGTGGGGTGAACCGACCTTCCGGGCCAAGAAGATCTTCGCCATGTACGCGAGCGCGGGAAACCACCACGGCGGCGGACGTCCGGCGGTCTGGATCAATGCGGCGCCGGGAAACCAGGAGTTGATGGTGCGCGCGGCCCCGGACCGATTCTTCGTGCCGCCCTATGTCGGTCCGGCCGGGTGGGTCGGGGTCTGGCTCGACCGCAGCGTGGACTGGAAGGAACTCGAAGGGCTGCTGGAAGACTCCTACCGACTGATCGCCCCAAAGCGCTACCTCGCCCTTCTCGACACACGATAGCCGCTCACCCCGCAGCTACCCCGAGGCCCCATTTGGGGCTATTTTCTTGGGCTCTATCTCGCGCTTTTACAAGGGGTTGTGATGGCTTTCGCCGGGGTGGATTTCTATCAACTAGATACCCTCCTTTCGGAGGAGGAACGGGCCGTTCGGGATACCGTCCGGGCCTGGGTCGACGAGCATTTGATGCCGATCATCGGCGACTGCTACGTCGAAGGCAAGTTTCCGAAACAGCTCATTCCCGGCCTGGCGGAGCTCGGGATGTTCGGGGCGAACCTCCCCGAGGAGTACGGCTGCGCCGGGCTCAACAATGTGGCCTACGGCCTCATCATGCAGGAGCTCGAACGGGGCGACAGCGGCATTCGGTCTTTTGCCTCCGTGCAGGGTGGTCTGGTCATGTACCCGATCTATGCCTTCGGCTCCGAGGAGCAAAAGAAGCACTGGCTCCCGCGGCTCGCCGCCGGCAAGGAAATCGGCTGCTTTGGTTTGACCGAGCCCGATTTTGGATCGAACCCGGGGGGGATGATCACCACGGCCAAGGAGACGAAGGAGGGCTGGATACTCAACGGCACCAAGATGTGGATCACGAATGGCAGCCAGGCCACCGTTTCCGTCATCTGGGCCAAGACCGGAGAGATCAAAGACGCGAAGTCGATCCGGGGCTTCATCGTCCCCACGAACACCAAGGGCTACGCCGCCAAAGACCAGAAGGGAAAGCTCTCTCTTCGCGCCAGCGATACCAGCGAGATCCATCTGGAAGATGTGCACCTTCCCAAGGACGCGATTCTCCCCAAGAGCGGCGGACTCAAGAGCCCGCTGATGTGCCTGACCCAGGCGCGCTACGGGATTTCCTGGGGCGCCATCGGCGCGGCCATGGCCTGCTACGACGAGGCGGTCACCTACGCCAAGACCCGGGTCATGTTCGACAAGCCGATCGGCGCGACCCAGATCCAACAGGTCCGCCTGGCCGATATGCTCACCGAAATCACCAAGGCCCAGTTCATCACCCTGCAGCTCGGTCGGCTCAAAGACGCCGGCACCATGACGCCGCAGCAGGTGTCGCTCGCCAAACGAAACAACGTCAGCATGGCGTGCGATTGCGCCCGTGAGGCCCGCCGACTCCTCGGCGCCAACGGCATCCTGGCCGAGTATCACTCGATGCGGCATATGGCGAATCTCGAGTCGGTCTATACGTACGAGGGGACGCACGACATGCATTCGCTGATTCTGGGACAGGAGATTACGGGCCTTGCTGCATTTTGAGAATGTCGGGGGGGAGGAGGGAAGAGTGGGTAGGGAAGAGGTGGCGTCTTCTTTCCCTCTTCGCTCTTCCCTCTTCCCTCCTCCCTCTTCCCGCGACGTAAGGAGCTCGCAGTGAAGATCGCCGTCTGCCTCAAGCGCGTTCCCGATACCGACATGCGGTTTGCCGTCGCCGCCGACGGCAAGTCGCTCGACCTGAGCGGCCTCAAATTCGACATGAGCGATTTCGACGGCTATGCGGTCGAGGTGGCGCTCCGGCTCAACGAGCAGCAGGGTCCCGGCGAGGTGACGGTCGTGGGGCTCGGGCCCGATGCGGTGCAGGAAACTCTCCGTAAGGCGCTGAGCATGGGTGCCGACCGGGGGGTGCATCTTGCAGCCGCCGAAGTGCCGTTCGACGGGCTCGCCATCGCGCAGGCGCTGGCCGCGGAACTCGCGGGTCAGGGGTACGATCTGATTCTCTTCGGGCGGGTGGCCACCGACACCGGCAACGGCATGGTGGGTCCGATGACGGCGGAGCTGCTCCAGCTTCCCTGCGTCACCGCCATCTCTCACCTCGACATCAAAGACGGCCGCGGGACGGCGCACCGGGAGCTCGAAGGGGCCCGGGAAACGGTCTCCTTCCCGCTGCCGGCGGTGCTGACCATCGACGAGGGGATCGCCCGGCCCCGGCTTCCCTCGCTCAAGGGGATCATGGCCGCCAAGAAGAAGCCGGTCGAGTCCCGGCCCGCGGCGCTGGGCCCGATTCGCCTGACGGTCGACAAACTGGAACTGCCTCCCGAGCGGGCCGGCGGCCGTATCGTCGGCGAAGGTCCCGACGCCGTGCCCGAGCTGGTCCGCCTGCTCCGTGAAGAAGCGAAGGTGATCTGATGGCCGATACGTTCGCGTTCGTGGAAGCCAGGGGCGGGGCGATCCGCAAAGTGGCATTCGAGGCGATCACCGCGGCGCGCCGGGTGGCCGACGCCTCGGGGGGCGGCGAGGTTCATGCCCTCGCGATCGGAGCGCCGGGGCTCCGCGCCGAGATGGAACAGTTAGGCCGCTTCGGCGCCGACCGGGTGACGGTGGTGGAGCATGCCGGGCTCGAGCGTTACAGTCCCGAGGTCTTTGCGGCCACCGCCGTCGCCGCCATCAAGGCCGGCGGCTATCGCGCCGCCTTCTTCGCCGCCTCCGCGTTGGGGCGCGACCTGACGCCGCGGGTGGCGGCGGGGCTCGGCGTGGGCATGGCCTCGGACGTGACGGCAGTCGACCTCTCGGGCGATGCGCTCCTCCTCAAGCACCCGGTCTACACCGGCAAGGCGATCGCGACTCTCCGCCTGGTCGGGTCCCCGGCGGTGGTTTCGCTCCGCCCCGGCGCCATGGCCGCGAGCGAAGCGCCGCGCGCGGTCCGAATCGAGACCGCCGTTCCAGCCCTCGATCCGGGGGCCGCCCATGTCGTGGTCACCGCCACCGAGGTGAGCGCCGCCGCCAAGCTCGACCTCGGTGAAGCGCCGGTGATCGTGAGCGGGGGCCGCGGGCTCCGGGCGGCGGAGAACTTCAAGCTGGTGGAGGATCTGGCCGACGCCTTCGGCAACGCGGCCGTCGGCGCCACCCGGGCGGTGACCGACGACGGCTGGCGCCCCTCGGCCGACCAGATCGGGCAGACCGGGCGCTTGGTCAGTCCCACGCTCTACGTTGCGGTCGGCATTTCGGGAGCGGTGCAGCACCTGGCCGGCATGCGGACCTCGAAGGTGATCGTCGCGATCAACCGCGATAAGGACGCGCCGATCTTCAAGCTCGCCGACTACGGCATCGTGGGCGATCTCTTCGAAATCGTGCCCCGGCTGACCGACGCAATCCGGAAAATTCGCGCGGAGGGATGACGTGGGGCTGATTCTCCCCGTCCGGCATCAGGTTCCGCTTCCGCCCGACCGGCTGATCCGTTCCGATCCCCCGTCGGCCGACGCGATCGAAATGGACGTGCTCTTCGTCGGGGCGGGACCGGCGGGGCTGGCCGGCGCCATCGAGCTGGCGCGGCTGGCCAAGGCCGATCCGGAGGTCGGCGAGCTCAATATCGGCGTCCTGGAAAAGGCGAGTGCGTTAGGTGAGCACAGCCTGTCGGGCGCCGTCGTCAACCCGCGCGCCTTTCGGGAGCTCTTTCCCGATCTCACCGATGCCGACTTTCCGTTCCGCCAGCCGGTGACCGGAGAAGAGGTTCGCGTCCTGACCGCCAAGGGCGGGTTCAGGATTCCGACGCCGCCCACCATGCGGAATCATGGCTTCTACGCCGCCTCGCTCTCGGAGATGGTGCGCTGGCTCGGAGAGAAGGCCGAAGGGCTCGGCGTCAACATCTTTGCCGGGTTCCCGGCCGCGGCGCTCCTGGTCGACGGCGCGCGGGTGCGAGGGGTGCGCACCGCCGAGTCGGGGCTCGCGCGGGACGGTACTCCCGGCAACGACTACCAGGACGCGACCGAGCTGGCCGCCCGAGTCACGATTCTGAGCGAAGGCACCCGGGGGACCCTCTCCCAAGCGTGGCGCGAGTGGCAGGGGGTCGGGAGCCCGAATCCGCAGATCTTCGCGCTCGGAGTCAAAGAGGTCTGGTCGGTCAAACGACCCCTCGACCGGATCATCCACACCCTCGGTTGGCCGGTGCCCCTCGATGCCTTCGGGGGCACCTTCATGTACCCGATGGGCCCGAACCAAGTGGCGATCGGTATCGTGACCGGGCTCGACGCCAAGAGCGCCGCCTTCGACGTCCACGAACTTCTCCAACGGCTCAAGTTGCACCCCTACTTTCGAAAGTTTCTCGAAGGGGGAGAGCTGCTGGAATGGGGGGCGAAGACGATTCCCGAAGGGGGCTACTGGAGCCTGCCGGACCGGTTCTCGGGTGATGGAATCCTCACGGTGGGCGATGCCGCCGGTTTCGTCGATGTCGCGTCGCTCAAGGGCGTGCATTACGCCATGCAGTCGGGCATCTACGCCGCCCGCGCGGCCTTTCGGGCCATCAAGGAGGGGAATCCGTCGCGAGAGGTCCTCGGCGCTTTCGACGCGATGGTTCGCGAGAGTTACATTCTCCGGGACATGAAGCGGACCCGGAACATGCGGCTCGCATTCAAGCACGGTATCGTGCGCGCGGGCATCGAGACCGGCCTCATGACGCTCACGCGGGGCGCCTTTCCGGGGTGGCGGATTCCGGTGCGCGAAGATGCCGCGGAGGAGCGCGTCTCCGGCGCGGCGGCGCCTTTCGTTCCCGACAATGTGCTCACCTTCAGCAAGCTCGACGCCGTGTTTAAATCGGGGAACGCCACCCGCGACACCATTCCGTCCCATCTGCTCGTCGGACCGGATATCACTCCCGAGGTGGCGGAGTTCTATTCCCATCTCTGTCCCGCCGGCGTGTACGAACGCACCGCGGAGGGTCTCCGGGTGAACCCGCCCAATTGTGTCGACTGCAAGGCCACCGATATTCTCGGCCCCCGCTGGACCCCGCGCGAAGGGGGAAGCGGACCGAAGTACCGCTCGATGTAATGCGAATAGGGCTCGAGGAGTTCAAGCGGCGCGTTCGCGGGGTTTGGTCACCTCCCGACGCCGCGCTTCTCGATGCCGCGAGCGGCGCCGAACTCCTGATCGCGAAGGTCCGCCTCGGCCTCACCGGGGCGCTGTTGCTCATTCCCGCCGTCAATCTGCTGATCGCCGAGCCCAAAGAACGGGCGACTCACCTCACCGGCTTTCTCGTCACCTTTGCGGCGGTCGCCTCGGCGATTGCCGTCTATCGGGTGGCCCGAAGCGAGGTGCGGAGGCCCTGGCTTCCGATCGTGACGAGCCTTCTCGATGTCACGCTGGTCACCGCCGCGCTGATCGGTTTCAGCCTCATCGGCGATCCCCACCAGGCGGTGAACAGCAAGGTCACCTTCGAGACCTACTTCCTTGCCATCGGCGCGACCTGTCTCCGATACGACATCCGGGTGTCTATCCTCGCCGGCTTGGCCGCGATGGTGGAATACCTCCTGGTCATCATGGTCGTCGCGGGGCTTCATGACCTCGATTCGGCCCAGTATGCGCCGTGGGTGTACGGCCATTTCATGTGGAGCGACCAGGTCTCCCGCCTCATCCTCCTGGCGCTGCAGACCGGACTCTGCTCCGGCATCGTCTTCCGGTTGCAGCGGCATCGGCGCCTTTCCAGCAGCGACCACCTGACGGGGCTCTTCAACCGGGCGTATCTGGAGGATTTCATCAAGGCGGAAGTGCGGCGGTCGAAGCGCTACCACCGCTCCTTTGCGGTGGCGATGGTGGATATCGACCACTTCAAGAATTTCAACGATCAGTTCGGACACGCCGCCGGCGACCAAGTGCTCCGGAGCGTCGCCCACACGATTCAACTGGCGGTGCGGAACAGCGACATCGTTGCCCGTTACGGCGGAGAAGAGATGGTCGTGGTGATGCCGGAGACGACCCTCGGCGATGCGCGAAAGCGGATCGAGATGGTGCGCGCGGCAGTGGCCGCGGAGCCGATGCAGGTGCCGAAGCGGGACCGGACGGCGCGCATAACCGTCAGCGCCGGCCTGGCCTGCTGGCCCGAGGATGGGGCCCACATCGACGATCTTCTCTTTGCCGCCGATGGGCGGCTCTTCCAGGCCAAGGCGGAGGGCCGGAACCGGGTCGTGGCCGGCAACGAGGGAGGGCGGTAGCGCCGGCCGTTACGGAATGCGGTTGATCTGCCCCAGGAAGAGGATGGTGCCGGAGAGCCGTTCGCGGATCGCGAAGAGGAAGGGGCGGTCGATGCGGATGATTTCCGGCGCCGACGTCTCGCGAATCTCCACCGAAGTCACAGCGGCGGCCTCAGTGCCTTCTTCGTCGACGTTCACGAAGCTCTTTTGCAGCACTTTGCTGATAAACACTCTGGGCGCCCCCGGCTCCAGCATTTTGGAGAAGTCGGCAAGGGCGTCTGAGAGGGCCACGCCCATGCCCATCGCGGCAAGGTCGTCGTTGAGGAGGCGCTTCCACTCGAGGCGGAATTTCGGTAGCTGGAGGCCGGCCTGCCCGTTGTGGAGCCCGGCAACCAGAGCACCCCACGAAGTCGCATCGAGGGTGGCGGCCACATCCGCTAGGGTACGCCCCTGGTGGGGGAGGACGATCGTCATCGCGAAAGCGCCATTGCCATACAACAACTCGACCGCCCGGTAGTCCGCGGTTCCACCGACTCGCAGGTCAGCCACGTCCAGGTCCATCGTCGGCACAGTTTGGGCGCCGCCGGTAGCGGCCTGGAACGGCAGCGGCTGGGTCCGCGCTCGGTCAAACGCCGCTCGCCAGCTGCCCTTGAAGTAAATCGCGTTCATCAGGTACATCACGGCGTCGGGAGGGATCTCCTCGAGAATGGTCGGGATCTTCCCGCGGGTCTTGTCGTTGACCCAGCCGTTGATCGTCGGGAGTGCGGTGGGTGCTGAGAAGTCGAGCGCCTCGACGCGCGCGTCGAAACTCGAGCGGGCCGCGGTGAGGAACGTCTCTGCGAAGGGGAATCCGGCCCGCGCCCAGATGGCGTTGGCGATCTCGAACTGACTCGTCGGGTCGAGATCCTTGAGAAGATCGAGCAGCGTCCGGTACCCGGCGCTGATCTCCTCTTCCGACGCGGTGCCCAGGCGAAGCGCTGTCCGCATGCCATCGAAGGTGGTACCCGCCGCTCCGTGGAGCGCCATCCCGAGCGCCATGGAGGCGCTCACGGGGGAGAGGAAGACATTCTCGGTGGCGGCGGTTTTTCGGATCTCGCGCAGCAGGTCGAAGCCGAACTGATTGCTCGCTGCCACCAGCTTGACTTCGCCGGCGGACAGACTGCGCGGGAGTGCGGTGAGGAGCGGGGGTGGCCCGTCCGATTCGGTGGTCGAGCTGCAGGCGATAGCACCGGCCAGCGCCACCCCAAGAGCGCCTCGGCAAAATGCCAGGTTCATCGGTTCCCCCGCAGGCTGACGCTAGGTGTGTGATTGAGCTCTCGGCTCCGAAGCAAGTACTCCTCGTCGGCCACCGCCCGGCTGACATCCACATTGATGCGCGTGGGGTGGCCGTCCAGGGGGTCGTATTGCACTTCGAGGAGCACCGCCCGCTCCAGCACTGCGTGCTGAATGCGGGCAAAGAGATCGAGGACCGTGGGCAGCGACGCCAGCTCGGTCGGCAGAATGACGTGGGTGCCGTCGAGATCGCGCGCGGCGATCACCGCGCCGCCATGAACGGTGACCTCGATCCACCGTCCCGCCATGCCGCAGAAACAGTCGGACCGAACCTGGTAGGTATAGTGCTGGCTTCCCTGCTCGTCCCAGAGCTTGCGAGCATCGGCTAGGCGGCTTCCTTCACCCGGTTCCGTGAAGACTCCGCACCCGCTCAAAACAGCCGCTAGGCCGAAGAGCAAGCCGGTGGCCCGTTTCATGGGGCGGCGGACTCCAGCACCGCCAGATCTCGGACGGTGATCGTCAGCTCGTCGTCCGCAGTGGTGGCGGAATAGTCGATGTCGATCCGCGTGGGGTATCCGAGGATTGGGTCGTACATGGCGGAGAAGTACGCGGCCTTTCGGCCGAGTGCATCCTCGATCAGATCGAAGAGATCGGGAATCGTGGTTACGTAGGTGAGGAGCGCCGCTTCAACCGAGTTGTTGTTGTCGAGGTCGGCGGCGGCGCTGACCGACCCGGCGTGCACCGTCACCTCCATGCGGCGGCCGCCGAGGACGCAAACGCAGGTACGGCTCATCTCGAACCGGTACGAGCCGAGGTTGTGTGCCTCCCACCGTGCCCGCGCCTGGGTCAGGGAGTCGGGCTCACTGGCCGCTGTGGTAGCCTGGCAGCCCGTGAGGGTGACCAGGGAGAAGGCGAGGAGGTATCGGGCCGACATAGTGGGGAAGGGAACAGCAGGGGGCGTGCCCGCAGCCTCAAACTGCAACCCGTTGCCCTGTAACGCCGGAGCCGGGCGGTGGAGGGGTCTGCCCGGTCTGGATGTCCTCTGAGGAGGACAGGGGCGTGTCGGATCGACACGGAGGCGTGACGGCTTCGGCCCTATGGGCCTCGTGATCACTTCAAGGGGGGGCCGCCTTTTCGTCCAGCCTTGGCTTGAGCAACGAGAGCCCGATCCCAGCAGTGAGCAGACCGATGATGACGGCGAGCGAGATCGGGATCGAAATCTTCATCCAGGCACTGACCACCATCTTGGCGCCGACGAAAATGAGAATGCCGGCCACCGCCGGCTTCAGATAGTGGAACTTGTCCATCGCGCCGGCCAGAACGAAGAAGAGCGCGCGAAGCCCGAGGATCGCGAAGACGTTCGAGCTGTAGACGATGAAGGGATCGTTGGTTACCGCGAAGATCGCCGGAATGCTGTCGATGGCAAAGACGAGGTCGCTCCACTCGATGACCAGCACCACCAGGAAGAGCGGCGTGGCCACCCATCGCGTGGCGGTTCGGACGAAGAAATGGTCCTGCTCGTAGCGCTCGGTGAAGGTCATGACTCGCCGCGCCAGGCGCACCACCGGATTCCGTTCCGGCTCGATCCGCGACTCCTCCCCCATGTAGAACATGCGGATCCCGGTGATCACCAGGATCCCACCGAAGACGTAGATGATCCAATGGAACCGGGCCAGGAGGAGAGCCCCCACGCCGATCATGATGGCGCGCATCACCAGCGCGCCGATGATGCCCCACTTGAGCGCCCGCGCTTGCAGCGCGGGAGGCACC
Source organism: Gemmatimonadales bacterium (assembly GCA_013140635.1). Lineage (GTDB taxonomy): Bacteria > Gemmatimonadota > Gemmatimonadetes > Gemmatimonadales > GWC2-71-9 > JABFSM01. Next base: position 15,925 of record JABFSM010000215.1, on the reverse strand, counting down.
GCGAAGTATTCGAAGATCAGCAGGAAGACAAAAAGGTTGTCGACCGAGAGGGAGAGCTCGATCAGATACCCGGTGTAGAACTCCAGCGCGTGTTGATTCCCCTCTTTCCACCAGAGAAAGGCGCCAAAGAGGAGCGCCATGACGCCCAGACTGCCGCTCCAGCGTAAGGCCTCGCGCATGGAGAGGACGTGGGTGTTCTTGTTGAGCACCGCCAGGTCGAGGATGAGGAGCACCACGACCAAGGCGGTGAAGCCGCCCCACACCAGCGGCCCATGGGCCGTCACTTAACGGCCGGCGCTCAGGCCGAGCAGCGCGTTGACCCGCGCCGCGGTGGGCGGGTGGGTGCTGAAGAGCGATGCCACTCCCCCGCCATGCGCCGCCAGCGGATTGACCTGGGCGAGCGGCGCCGCCGCGGGGACCACATTCATCGGGATTCGCTGGGCCAATACGTCGAGACGCTGCAGCGCGCTGGCGAGCGGCTGGGGCCGTCCGAGGATTTCGGCGCCCACCCGGTCGGCTTCGAACTCTCGGCGGCGGGAGAGGGCAAACTGCACGATCATCGCGGCAATCGGGGCGAGGATCATCAATGCCAGTCCGATCATCGGGTGAGAGTCACCGTCGTCGTCGCGGCTCAGAAAGAGGAACCGTGGCAGGAAGCCGATCGCCCCCGCCAGCCCCGCGGCAACGGTCGACAGCAGCATGTCGCGGTTCTTGATATGCGCCAGCTCGTGCGCGATGACCCCCTCGATTTCCTCCGCCGGCATGTGGGCCAGGAGCCCGGCGGTCACCGCCACCACCGCCTTTTCCGGGCTTCGCCCGGTGGCGAATGCGTTAGGTTGCTCCTGGTTGGCGATCGCCACCACCGGCATCGGCAGCCCGGCGCGCTGGCGCAGCCGGTCCACCATGTCGTAAAGCTCGGGGGCATCGGCCCGCGTCACCACCTTCGCGCCGTACATCTTGAGGACCATCTTGTCCGAGAAGAAGTACATGACGAAGTTGAGCGCCCCGCCGATCAGGAGCGCGGTGATCATGCCCTGAGTGCCCCCGGCCAATTGGCCGAACACCAGGAACGCCGCCATCAGTCCGGCCAGCAGAATGAATGTCTTGCCATCGGTCGTCATCAGTGTCTCCTCCAGGCAGTCCAAAAAACGAAAAAGCGAGACCTCGTCGGCCCGCCTTCCGGCGGGAGACGAAGGTCTCGCTCTGAAGCGGGGGGCAATGCCCTCCGCAGCCCCGGGAACCGTGCCGGCCGAAGGCCGACAGTCTTGACGATTCCGCGGTCCGCCGTCGTCGGCGGATGAGCTACTCCCCTTCATGAACGGCTGAATAATAGCCGGTCACGCGCCGGCCGGTCAAATCCCTCCGCTCACCGGAGTTAGCTCCAAGTGTTACGTTATCCTGGAGGGATACCGGCGGACCCAAGGAGCCCGAAATGGATGCGCAGGATCGAGATCTTCTGCTTGCGATTTGCCTCTTGGCGGCCCAAGCGGATGGCGAACGCTCGGAGGCGGAGGGAGCCCAATTCGACCGCCTCGTAGGGCAACTTGGTGGCGGTGGCGCATCGGCCGCAGTCGAACGGGCCCGTGGCGGTGAGCTCGGCGCGGCCGAGGCGATGGCCGCCCTCTCCTCCGACGAGCTCCGCCAGGACGCCCGTGAAATGGCCGCCGCGGTGATCTACGCCGATGGGGTGGCGAGCGAGCGAGAGCGCGTCTTTCTCGCGGGCCTCAGGACCGGCGCCGGATTGGCCAGCGAAGGGACCGCTGAAGCGCTCGCGCTGGCCCCCTTGGCCGGGCCACTTCCCGACCCGGGCGCCGCACCCGCTCAACCGCATACCTCGCGACCGTCGCAGGCCGGCATTCCCGCGGTCTCCCACGACGCGGCGATGGACGAGATGATTCGCCGGCAGGCGCTCCTCACCGGCGCGCTCGAGCTCCTCCCGCAGAACCTCGCTTCCCTCGCCATCATTCCGCTGCAGATGCGGCTGGTCTATCGCATCGGTGCCGACTACGGACAGGCGCTCGACGCGGCGCAGATCAAGGACCTCCTCGGCGCCATGGGGATCGGCGCCGCCGCGCAGGTGTTCGATGGGATGGCCCGCCGCATTCTCGGGAAGCTGGCGGGCGCTGCGGCGGGTACGGGGGTCGCGTTCGTCACCACCTACGCGCTCGGCCACGCCGCCAAGCAATACTACGAACAGGGGCGCCAGCTCTCTCAGGCCGATCTGCGTGCGCTGGTCGCGCGCTTCCGGGGCGAGGCGGAGGCATTGCTCCCCCGGGTTCGGGACGAGATCAAGGCCCAGTCCGAACGGGTTGACCTGCAGCGAGTGTTGGCCGCCATTCGCGGAGGGTGATCGGCGTGGCGGACGACGTGACCGAGCTGCTGCTCGCGGCCCACGGCGGGTCGGGTGATGCGATCGACCGGCTCATGCCGGTGGTCTATGCGGAGCTCAAATCGCTGGCGGCGGGCTACCTGCGCGCCGAGCGCGCCGACCACACCCTGCAAACGACCGGCCTCGTCCATGAGGCCTATCTCAAGCTCGTGGACCAGCGCCGCACGACTTGGCAGAACCGAGCCCATTTCTTTGGGATCGCCGCCCAGGCCATGCGCCGCATCCTCGTGGATCATGCGCGCAAGCGGCAGGCGCGCAAACGAGATGGCGGGCACCCGATCACCCTCGACGACGATCTACCCGGTCTCACCGCCGAGACCGGCGACATCGTGGCGGTCGACGAGGCGCTCGTGCGCCTGGCGGCGATGGACTCCCGCCAGGCTCGCATCGTCGAGCTCCGCTACTTCGCCGGTATGAGCGTCGAGGAAACGGCCGCCGCGCTGGAGATTTCCCCCGCGACCGTCAAACGCGACTGGACCTCCGCCAAGGCCTGGCTCTTCCGGGAGCTCAGGTGAGCCCGGCCGGAGCCGAAGTACGCGTTACCCTGAGATGACCATGACCCCGGAACGGTGGCGAACGGTGAAGGCGCTCTTCGACGGGGCGCTCGACCAGCCGTCCGATAGCCGGGACCAATGGCTGGCTGAGGCCACCGCCGGCGATGACCCGCTCCGGCGCGAAGTGGAGAGCCTCCTCGAAGCGCTCCGCGAGGAGCGAGACCGCTTCGAACGGCCGCCGGTCCTCTCCCTCGAGGATGTTATCCGGGGTGAGATTGCGGGGGCCGCCGCGCCGGAGGTGGGAACCCGAGTCGGGTCCTATCGGTTGATCCGGGTGATCGGTCAGGGCGGCATGGGAACGGTCTTCGAGGCCACGCGCGACGACGACCAGTACCGGAAGCGGGTCGCGATCAAGACGATCGCCCGCGGACGGGACAGCGAGTTGATCCTCCGCCGCTTTCGCTACGAGCGGCAGATCCTGGCCCGGCTCGACCACAAGAACATCGCCGGCCTCCTCGACGGCGGCGTGACCGACAGGGGCCAGCCCTACTTCGCGATGGAATACGTCGAGGGGCGCCCCATCGACCAGTACTGCGATGCCCGCCGCCTCGACGTGCGCGCTCGCCTGCAGCTCTTCCGGCAGGTCGCCGCCGCCGTGCAATACGCCCACCAGAACCTGGTGATTCACCGCGACCTCAAGCCGAGCAACATTCTCGTGACCGACGATGGCACGGTCAAGCTGCTCGACTTCGGCATTGCCAAGCTCCTCCGCGAGGACGACGGCAGCGACGGCCAAGGCCTGACCCAGCCGGGAATGATTCCGCTCACCACCGCCTACGCCAGTCCCGAGCAGGTGCGGGGTGAGGCGGTGACCACCGGCACCGACATCTTTTCGCTCGGCCTCGTGCTATACAAGCTGCTGGCCGGGCAGCACCCCTTCGCGCACGATCTGGCCGCCGGCGACATCGTCCGGCGGCGGATCTGCGAAGACACCCCTCCGCCGCCGAGCGCCGTCGTGACCGCCGACACCGCGTCGGTGGCGGAGCCGAGCGGACTGAAGCGGCTGCGGCGGACCCTCTCCGGCGACCTGGATGCGATCGTGCTGATGGCGCTCCGGAAGGAGCAGGCTAGACGTTATGCGTCGGTCGAGCAATTCGGCGAGGACATCCTCCGTTACCTGGCCGGGTTGCCGGTGGTGGCGCAGCCCGATTCCCTCGGATACCGTCTCGGCAAGCTCGTGCGGAGAAACCGCGCCGCCGCCATGGCGGCGGCGGTGGCGATCGTCGCGCTGGCGGCGGGGCTTCTGTCCACCGCCTGGCAGGCGCGTCTGGCGCGGCAGGAGCGGGACCGGGCGCAGCTCGAGGCGGCCAAGGCCACTCGTGTCACCCGGTTCGTCCAGGAGATGCTCGGCTCCGCCGATCCGAGGAGCGCGGGACGCGACGTGACGGTGGCGGAGGCGCTGGGCCTCGCGGTCCAGCGGGCCGATACGGAACTCGCCGCCGAGCCGGACATCCACGCCGCGGTGCTCTCGACGATCGGCCGGACCTATTTGGCGCTCGGCCGGTACGACGAGGCGGAGCCGGCGCTCCGGCGGGCGCTGGCGCTCGAACGGGAGGCGGAGGCCAGGAACCCGAACGCGGTGACGAGCGAGCTCCGAACCCTCGCCGCCCTCGAGGCGGAACGGGGAGAGATCGCGAAGGCGGAACCGCTCTTCCAGGAGGCGCTTGGCCGGGCGCGGCGACCGCCGGTCGACAGCGCGCTGCTCGGGCAGGTGCTCGACGGCTACGGCGCGTTGATGCTGGACAAGGGAGAATTCGCCCAGGCGGAAGAGATCCATCGTGAGGCGCTCGACCTTCGGCGCGCCCTGCTCGGGACCGATCACGCCGACGTGGTCAACTCGCTGAACAACTTGGCGGTGGCGCTCGGGCAGCAGGCCAAGTGGCGGGAGGCTCTCCCGCGCCATCTCGAGGCGGTCACGATCCTCAAGCGGCTTCATCCGGAAGGCCACCCCGACCTGGCCGCCGCGATGAACTCGCTGGCGAACGCCTATACGATCGTGGGAGACTATGCCGCGGCCGATACGCTCTTTCCGCAGGTGCTCGCGCAGCGGGTCAAGTTCTTCGGCGAGCATCATAGCGAGGTGGCCTGGACCCACTACAGCTATGCCGATCTGTTGCGGCTCAAGGGGGACTATCCCGCCGCGGTGAGCGAGGCGCGCGCGGTCCTCGCCTCACGCGGGGCGGGCTTACCCGACTCACACCCGATGGTGCATAGCGCGCTGCATGTGCTGGGGCGGAGCTACCTCGCCCTCGGCCGCGCCCGGGAGGCGGAGCCGGTGCTGCGGGAGAGCCTCACGCTCCGCGCCTCGGCGTATCCACCCGGGCATTGGCTGACAGCCAGCGCACAGAGTGCACTGGGCGAGTGCCTGCTTGCGCTCGGGAAGTACCGCGACGCCGAACCGCTGTTGGTCAAAGCCCACGAAGATCTCAAGACCGGTCGGGGGGAAACGGATCGTCGCACGGTGGAGACCGCTGCCCTGCTCAAGCGTCTGTACATCGCCACGGGAAGGCCTGCCGAAGCGGCGCGATATCGGTAGTATTCCATGTATGAGAGACCACGCCGATCTCGCTCGCGTCCTGGCCGAGCATTCCGACGACCTTGAAGGGCTGGTTCGTCGCTATGTGGACGACCCCGGCGAGCGCGACGACCTGCGCCAGGAAATCGCCATCGCCTGTTGGCGTGCGTTGCCGAATTTTCGTGGCCACGCCACGGAGCGCACGTACGTGCTGCGCATTGCCCGGAATCGCGCGATCAGTTACTGCTTGCGGCTGGCTCGCAAGCGCGCACTCTTCCAGACCCTGCCCGACGATCTGGCCGCTCCGAGCCCCGACTCCGGCGAGCACGACATCGCCCAAGTGCGCCGCTCGCTCCTCGCGATGATCCATCAGCTTCCTTCGCTGCAACGAGACGTGCTGGTCCTGTCCGCCTCGGGGTGCACGCCGAGCCAAATCGCCGCTCAAACGGGCCGAAGCGCCGGCGCGGTTCGAGTTGCCCTGCATCGGGCACGCCGGATGCTCCGGCGCTGGATGGCGGCGGCCTCGGAGGTCGGCCGATGAGCGTGCCGATGCCCGCCTCTGACGAGCACCGAGACGATCCCGTGTCTCTCTGGGGACGGGCCGCCTCGGGCGTCCGGCGAGAGATGCGCCGGCGCCGCCTGACGCAGGCGATGTTCGGATTGCTGGCGATCCCCGGCCTGATCGAGCTCACGCTGATCTGGAGATGGAGCCTCTCGCAGTCCTCCCCTTCCTGGCTCCTCGGTACGGCATTCGCCATCCACTTCGGCCTTGTCGTCGTCGCGCTCGGGCCCGCCATTCGTCCGTCGGGGGCCGCTGACACGCGCTCCCTCCTGCACCGGCTCACGGTGCGCTATGCGGGCCGCATCGAACGACTCCGCCTGTTGCGCTATGCGCTCTTCGCCGAGACGTTGCTCCTGGGCCTCGTACCCGTAGCACGCGCGCTCATCGGCGACGGCCCGCTGCGGTGGGATGCGTTCTTCACCCTGGCGGTGGCCACGCTTTCAGTGGTCTGGCCTTTGGAGCGCATTGCCCTTGCCCAGCGGAGCGAGAGCCGCCGCCTTGCGGCAAGCGACTTACGGTGATGTCGTCCGCACCGGAGTGCTCGGCGCCATGCGGCGAGTGAAGATGAAGCCGTCGACGTGATTGGGCCAAATCGCCCGGGTGGCACCGTATCCCATCGGGCGGGCGACGATCGGCTGCAGCAACCACTCCCCTCCGGAGGGCAGGGCACGAAGGTCGAGAAAAGCGAACCGTTGGCCGCTGTCGCGCCACAGCGCATCCAGGGATCCGCTCTCCGGAGGAGGGATCTCTTGCCGCGGTACCGCTGTGCCGATGCGCGCCATTCCGAATGCTCCCTCCGCCGCGAGAAAGCCGATGGTATACGTCTGACCGGGGAGCGCCTGGGCTAGGCGATGGCCGGCGGGGATCATCCTCGGCGCGGCATCGTTTTCAATCGCTTGCCGGTTGCGTACCAGGTGGGAAGTAGCGCCCCAGACCACGATGCGTCGCGAGGGGTGGCGCGTGGCCAGCCAAAAAAGATTGTCCGCCATCACCGAATCGCGCTGATTGGCGACGGCCGCAGTCGGTGCGTTTGGATCGAGTCCCCATAGGAACTCACCCAGAGCACGAACCCCGCCGAGCGTCTGGCCCCAGAACGCGGCCTCGCCCAGGCGGCCCTGGGCCGGCCGGTCGTGCAGCGATCGCGCGCGGAGGCGATCGATGGCTTGGCGGGCATCGCGACGTGCGCTGTCGGGTACCTCGCGGAAGCGGGCCGCCCCGGTATAGAGGAGCCCGTACACCCCGCGAGCGGCCGCCAGATCGCGGAGGAGCGCCGCGGAGTCGCTTTGCGTCTGGAGAAAGAGGTCGAGATCCTCGAACAGCCGGCGCCCATTGCGGCCCGAGGGCTGGAAATCGAACCCCGCGAGTTCGAGGGGCCGGGCCGATCTCTTGACCCGATCGACGTATTCGAGCAACGGCCGGACCTGCGCGCTGTTCGACCAGAGCTGGAACAGACACCCATCGGCCACGTCGGGGAGCGAGGGCCCGGCGAGCACATCATCCCAGACGCGGCGGCAATCGTAGAAACCGCTTTCGAAGACGAGGAGGTCGAATCCGAGCCGTTTGTGTAAGTAGCGAATGAGGCGAGCCTTGGCTTCGAACGTCGTCCCATCTCCATGAGTTTGCTCACCGAGCAGTACAATGCGGCGACTGCCGATCGCCCTTCCGATCGACGCCAGATCGGCGTCATCCTCATCGCTCCACTCGACGGTACGGAGCGGGGCGGCGTTCGCCGCCAACCAAGTGCTGCGGGGATCGGGGGACTGCGCGCTTGCCGTGGCATTGAGGAGCAGCAGGGACAGGAACGGGGGCAGCAGGATACGCATCGACTCTCAATCCGTCGGGGATACAACAACAGTCCTCCCTCTCCCCTCGGGCGTTACATCGGGCAGGCTAGAACGGCGGTTCGGCGACGTGATACGGGTCATCCAGCAGCAAGGCGCGCGCAACGGCACCCTTCGGCGTTTCGTGCTGACCTTCGGGAATGATGAGGAGGGCGTTGGCCGAGATCATCGAGGTGAGGATACCGGAGCCCTGGGGGCCCGTGAGGCGGGCTTCGAAAAGAGATCCCTCGCTCCGCTCGGGATGACCGCGAGGCGCCGGTGTGACCACAGCCCGTAAGAAGTGCTGCAACTTGGGCCCGAGCTTGATCGGCTCCGCCAGGCGCACCTCGACCGTCCGCCGGAACGGGAGCTCGTGCCCCACCATCTTTCGGATGGCGGGGCGGACGAAGAGTTCGAAGGTCACCATGGTGCTCACCGGATTGCCGGGAAGCCCGATCCACGGCACGCCGCGCAAGACGCCGAACCCGACCGGCGCCCCCGGGCGCATCGCCAGCTTCCAGAACCGGAGCTCCCCGCCCAATTCCGCGAGCGCCCCGCGGAGATAGTCGTGTTCCCCGACGCTGATCCCCGCCGAGGTCACCAGCAGGTCGCAGTCGGCGGCCCGGGCGAGATGTTCCCGCACGCTGGCCGGCGTGTCGCGCGCGATGCCGAGGTTGACCGGCTCCCCGCCGGCCAGCCGGACCAGCGCCATGAGGGTATGGGTATTGGAGCTGGCGATCTTCCGGCCCGAGATGATCTCCTCCGGCTGGTCCACGTCGACGATCTCGTCGCCGCCGCCGAGGATGGCCACCCGCGGCCGCCGATAGACCAACGGGTGAGCCACCGCGAGCGAGGCGAGAACGCCTAACTGCGCCGAGCCGAGCGCGGTGCCCGCCGGCAGCGGCACCGACCCTTTACGGATGTCCTCGCCGGCCCGTCGGATGTTCACGCCGGCGTCGCGGTCTCGGTGGACCGCTACCGTCTCGGCTCCCAGGTCGGTGTCTTCCTGCCGGATCACCGAATCGGCGCCGCCGGGGAGGGGCGCGCCGGTGAAGATGCGGGCGCATTCCCCCGAGCCGAGCGGCCGGGTGGGGAAGGTGCCTGCCGGAAGCACCTCGACCACCCGAAGCCGGCGGGGCGACTCCGGCGTGGCGCCCTGGATGTCCTCCGCGCGGGCGGCGTAGCCGTCCATGGCGGAGTTGGTCCAGGGCGGGATGTCGAGAGGGCTCACCACCGCTTCGGCGAGCACGAAACCGAGCGCGTCGTCGAGCGGCATGCGGAGCGGCGGCTGTCGCGCCACATCCGCCAGTATCCTCCGCGCCGCTTGAGCGGGCGTGAGGGGAGCGGTCACGGGGTGAGTTGCTTGGCCTGTTGCATGATCAGCGAGGTCAGCAGCGTGAGCCACATCGTATCGGTGAAGTGGAGCACGCGGCAGGGAGCGGAGAAGCGGGAATCGTCAGTGACGACGGCTAGCCATTCGGCGGCGTTCGGCGCGGCGGAGTCGTAGAAGGGGGCGGGACCCACCGCTTTGCGGAAGACTTCGATTTTCGGGATCGGCGCCTGCTTGAACCCTTCCACCAGTACGACATCCATATCGGCGAAATAGTGCCGGGCGAGCTCTTCGGGGCCGGTGTCGTCGGGGCGACGCTCGAAGGTTACCCGCAATTCCGGCGAGGCGATCATGACCGCTTCGGCATTTCCCTCATGGAAGTGCTGCCAGGAATCGGTGCCGGGCCGGTCCACATCGACCGGCTCGGAGGCATGCTTGATGGTGGCCACGCGGCGCTTCTGCCGCTTGAACTCGTAGGCGAGCGCGGAGACGAGGGTAGTCTTCCCCGCGTTCTTCCGCCCGATGATGGAAACGATTCTGGTCACGGCAGCATCCCGTTGGCCCGGACGAGGTCGTCCGCGGTGTTCACGTTGAAGAAGAGTCGGGCCGGATCGCCGAAGGCGCGCACCTCCTCCTCCGGCAGCACCCGCACCCGCACCGCGCCGTGAAACGCGATCGCTCGAAGATCACCCCGATCGAGGGCCGCCGCCATAGCCGGGCCGGTGGCGGGCCCATACCCGGCGCAGAGCGGCTCTAAGCCCCGGGGACCGTCGCTGGCGGGAATGGTGACATCCGCATGGTCGAGGCCACGGCCAAGCGCCCTGAGGAGGTCTGGGGTAACGAACGGCATATCCCAGGCGACCACCACCACCGGCGCGGGGGCCTCGGTCACCGCGGTGTAGAGCCCGCCCAGTGTGGCACCCTCCGGCCGGCGGTCGGGCACCACCCGAAGATCGGGGCGCCACGAGGCGGCCTCCGGTGCGTTGGCCACCAGAAGGGGCGGGGAGCCCAGGGCGGCAACGAAGGCGCGCACCAAACGGTCGAGGATGCGCTCGCCGCCCACTTCCAAGAGGCCCTTCGGCGCGCCGCCCATCCGCCGCGCCTGCCCGCCGGCCAGGATGGCGCCCCGCACCGGCTCATTCGGCGGCGGTGCAGTCCGCATACAAGGTGTCGTCCTCGGCGACCCGGACGCGTTCCAGTCGAACGCCGTTAGGTACTCGGCGCAGCAGCCGGGCAAAGATCAGATGGGCCAGCGCTTCGCAGGTCGGCTGGGCCCGGCCCGCGCCGAACTCCGGCACCTCCTCGTTGAGGTGCCGGCCCCCGAATCGGGCGACGATTTCCTCGTGGAGCGTCCGGTCGAGGAGGGCCAGGTCGAGCAAGAGGCCGGTGGCCGGATCGAATGGGCCGGAGAGGGTGACGCCGCAACGGTAGTCGTGTTCGTGGGCCTCGGAGGTCGATCCGAACTTGGCGCGGTTCTCCTCTGCGCTTACGCGCGAATCCCAGAGACGGTGCACCGCCCGGAAGCCGATGGTGCGGGTGAGCGAGACGCGGGTCACGCCACCAACGCGCTCAAAACGGCCGGTGGAAGGCGTAGCTCAGGCCGATGCTGTACCAGCCGCTCGTCGTCCACTCCTTCCCGGCGCCGGGAATCGTCGCCGCCTCGGTAGGAAAGTCGCGCGGTGGGGTCCGGTACACATCGGGGTAGCTGATCTGCCAGAAAACGCTCCTGGCCTCGAGCTTGAGGAAGAGCCGCTGGCTCAGGAAGATCCGCGCGCCGACCGCCGGGGCCACCGAGAGCTTGGTCCGGAACTTGAACCCGCTCGTGTCCGACGGGGTGCGCCCGGCAAGGACGAGTCCGAGCCCGCCGCTCACGAACGGCGCGATCCCATGCCAGCTCTTTCCCCCCGTGAGATTGAGCTGGATGATCGCCTCGACCATCGCCGCGCTCTGGCTGACCGGCCCGGTGACGCCGGTCTTCGGGCCCTTGTGTTTGTCGACGATCAGCCGGTCGAAAGTGCCGTACGCCCCCTGTAGGCCGAGCGAGAGGGTGCCGGCGGCCAGGAAGTCGTAGCGGAGGCCGGTGATCATTCCGTCGTGCGGCGCCACGCCGATCTGACCTCCCTCGCCCCCGAAGTAGCCGGTGGAGATGCCGATAAACTGCCCGTAGCGAAGGGTGCGGTAGGGCGAGCGGGCCGGGTCGTGGCCGACTTGGGCCCACGCGCGGGGCGCCTGGGCGGCGAGGATCAGGAGACCGGCGGAAAGAGCACGAAGTCGCATAACGATATCAGGCTTCCTGCAGCGCGCGGCCGGTCATCTCGGCCGGCGCCTCGAGCCCCAAGAGGCCGAGGATGGTGGGTGCCACGTCGCAGAGCGCGCCCCCGGCGCGAAGCCGCGTGATCGGCGTGTTCACCGCGACGAACGGCACGGGATTGGTCGTGTGGGCGGTGTGCGGGCCGCCGGTGACCGGATCGATCATCATTTCGCAATTGCCGTGGTCGGCGGTCACGAGGAGCCGGGTGCCGCTCGCTTCGCAGGCGGCCACGACTCGGCCCAAGCACTGGTCCACCGTCTCCACCGCCGTGATAACGGCGGCGGGAACCCCGGTGTGCCCGACCATGTCGGCGTTCGCGAAATTGCAGAGGACGAAGTCGTGCCGGCGCTTGGCCAGCGCCGAACAGAGCACATCCGTTATGCCGCGCGCGCTCATCTCCGGCGCCAAGTCGTACGTCGCCACTTTCGGCGAGGGCACCAGCTGCCGCTCCTCGCCGGGAAAGGGCTGTTCCCGCCCGCCGTTGAAGAAGTAGGTCACGTGGGGGTACTTCTCCGTTTCCGCCGTCCGAAACTGGGATCGGCCGAGCGAGGCGAGATGCTCCGCCAGGATGCGGGCCAGGCTAAACGCGGGGAACGCCACCGGGAACGGAAAGGTCTCGTCGTACTGGGTCATGGTGACCAAGGCGATGTCGGGGCGCGCCCCGGCCGGGAAGTCGCTGAAACCGGGGAGCGCCAGCGCGCGGACGATTTGGCGCATCCGATCGCTTCGGTAGTTGAAGCAGAGCACCGCGTCGCCGTCCCGAATCGGCGCCACCGGGGCGCCGTTCTTCGTCAGGATGACCGGTTTCACGAATTCGTCGCTCTCGCCGCTCGCATAGGCAGCCCGCACCGCTTCGACCGGATCGGTGGCGGGCCGGCCCTGGCCATGGACCATGAGGTCGAAGGCGAGCTTGGTGCGGTCCCACCGATGATCCCGATCCATGGCGAAATACCGGCCAACCAGCGACGCGATGACGGCGCGCGTTCCGGCGATGCGGGCCGCATCCGCCGCCAGCTGACTTACGAAACGCTCGGCGGACTTGGGAGGAGAGTCGCGGCCGTCGAGAAAGCCGTGAATCGCGATCCGGGCAACCTCGAGCCTGCAGCCAAGCTCGATGCACGCGAGCAGATGGGTGTCGATGGCGTGGACCCCACCATCGCCCAAGAGGCCGACTAGGTGAAGTGTGCCGCCGTTCGCTTTCAGCCGGCTGCCGAGCGCCCGAAAAGGCGCCAGTTGGTGGAACTCGCCGCTCTTGATGCTCGCAGAAATCCGCACGAGATCCTGGGGGACGACGCGGCCGGCGCCGAGATTGAGGTGACCGACTTCGCTATTGCCCATTTGGCCCTGAGGAAGGCCGACTGCGAGGCCGCTCGCCTCGAGCAGGGTGCGTGGGGAGGCGCTCCAGAGTCCATGCCATACGGGGGTGCGGCCGAGTTCGATCGCGTTCCCTTCACGCGCCTCGCGGTACCCCCACCCGTCGAGTACGATCAAGGCGACGGGGGCGCCGCTGGTCCGGCCGTTTGACATGCTCCTCCGCGGCGTCTATCGTGACGGTCGTGCCGCAATTTAGTCCCGCCCTCCGCCGCCTACCAGCCTCATGCTGCGTGGGGATCGCGCTTGCCGGAAACCTCCTCGCGCAGGCGCCCGTACGTCTCCCCCAAGTCACGCCGTTCCTTCGGGAGCCGAATGGCCTCCGGTTGGCCGTGCTCGCCGCGGGAAGCCGCATCACTCCCGGGCGCGTGTCGAACGATCATATCGAGATCACGGTGCAGGGCTGGATCATCACCTCGTCGACCCGGGCCGACCGCCGCGATGGGTTCGATCTCTCCATCTCGGCCGCCGGCGGGGAGAATTTCCGCGCCGCGCCCGATGGCGAACTCCTCGGGCGGGCGGTGACGGGAGCGCTCTTCAACCGAGTCTCGGCACGGGGTGGCTGGACCCAGATCCGCCGAACCGGCTGGATCCCGCGAGCCGGACTCACCCCGCGCGCGCCGGCGGTTGCCACGCGGCCCCAACCTGCGCCGCCGGTCAGCACGCTGCGGGAATCGGCGGGGGCTGTACCTCGCGCTGACCCCGACAGCGCCGAACGGCAAGCGACGCTCCGCGCCGGGGTGGTGGTGCGCGGTGCCCCCGACGGCGCTGCACTCGCAACGGTGGCGTCAGCCACAACGGTCACCCTTGGGGTACGCGACCGCGAGTGGGTGAAGGTGACGATCGACGGGTGGGTCCGGCAGAGCGACGTGAGCGGGCTGCTGATGCCGCGGCCGGCCATCACCGCGGCGATGCTGCGCGATAGCCCCGAAAAGTACGTCGGCCAGACGGTGGATTGGCGGCTGCAGTTCCTTTCTCACCAGAAGGCCGACGAGCTCCGCCCGGAAATGCCGCTTGGCCATCCGTACCTGCTCGCCCGCGGCCCGCTGCCGGAAACCGGATTCGTGTACGTGCTCGTCTCGAAGGACCAGGCCGAGCGGCTGCAGGGACTCAAACCGCTCGACGAGCTTGGCGTGATGGTGACCGTGCGGTCGGCGCGAACTCGTTACCTCGCCACGCCGGTCGTCGAACTGGTTCGCTTGGGTCCCGGAAACTGAGGGGGAGATGGACGACCAGCTGAAGCAACGGATTCTCCGCCGGCTCGAGTCGATGGAAGACGAGCGCGGCTACCAGGTGCTCGATTATGTCGAGTTTCTGGAGAGCAAGTACGCCGCGCGGGCCGCCCCTTCCAATCTCTTCGCGAAGATCTCCGAGGGTGTCCAGGATACCATGCGCGCCGCGCGGATTCCGATCCGGGCCATCTCCGGAACGACGGGGCTGGTGGATAGTGCGGGGAAGGTGATGAAAGGGGTGGCGGCGGCGGCCAGTGCCGTCGTGGACGAGGTGGCACAGGCCGCCAAGCCGGACACCAAGGCAGTTGAAAAGCCCAAGGGAGGCCCCTAACTTTCCATATGGCCCTCCTAATCCGCTCGCAATGAGCACTCTGCGCCCTGGGGTCGCTCTGACCTTCGACGACGTCCTGCTCGTACCGCGCCACAGTCTCGTCCATCCACAGCACGTCGGCACCGAATCCCGGTTCACCCGCGGTATCCCCCTCCAGATCCCTCTCGTTTCGGCGGCGATGGACACCGTCACCGAGTCCGAGATGGCGATCGCGATGGCGCGGGCCGGCGGCCTCGGGGTGATTCACAAGAACATGCCGATCGACCGGCAGGCGTCGGAGGTCGATCGGGTCAAACGAAGCGAGAGCGGGATGATCCGGAACCCGATCACCCTCGGGCCCGACCGTCCGCTCCGCGAAGCGTCCAATCTGATGCGCCGATTCCGGATCTCCGGCGTCCCGATCGTGGACGGCGGGGGGCGCCTGATCGGGATCATCACCAACCGCGATCTGCAGTTCGAGCGCGATCTCGACCAGCCGATTCATCAGGCGATGACGAAGGAAAGGCTCGTCACCGCGCCGGTGGGCACCACGCTGGAAGAGGCGGAGCGGATCCTGGCGCGGCACCGGATCGAAAAGCTCCCCGTCGTCGACCAGGACGGGACACTCCGTGGTTTGATCACGGTGAAGGACATCTTCAAGCGGCGGCAACACCCCGACGCCAACAAGGACCAGCATGGCCGCCTCCGCGTCGGCGCCGCCCTCGGCGCCGGTGCCGATGCGCTGGTTCGTGCCAAGGCGCTCCTGGATGCCGGTGTCGACGTGCTCGTGGCCGATTCGGCGCATGGTCATAGTGATGGCGTGCTCGCGACGCTCGACAAGCTGCGGCAGGCGTTTCCCGACGCTCAGCTCGTCGGAGGGAACGTCGCCACCGAAGAGGGCGCCCGGGAACTGGCGCGCCGCGGGGTCGACGCGGTCAAGGTCGGTATCGGCCCGGGGAGCATCTGCACCACTCGGGTCGTCACCGGCGTCGGGGTTCCCCAGATCACCGCCATCGTCGATGCGGTCCGCGGGGCCGGCGATGTCCCCATCATCGCCGACGGGGGGATCAAGTATTCGGGTGATGTAGTCAAGGCGCTGGCGGCGGGCGCCGCCTCCGTGATGATGGGCTCGATGCTGGCCGGCACCGAGGAGAGCCCCGGCGAGAGCATTCTGGCCGAAGGCCGGCGCTACAAGATGATTCGTGGTATGGGGAGCCTAGCGGCCATGCAGGACGGTTCGGCCGATCGGTACTTCCAGGATGGGGAACTTTCGCCGGCCAAGATGGTCCCGGAAGGGATCGAGGGAAGGGTCCCCTACCGAGGGCCTGTCTCCGACGTGCTCTACCAGATGGTCGGCGGGCTCCGGAGCGGGATGGGCTACTGCGGCGCGGGGGACATCCTCGCGCTGCAGCGGGACACGGAGTTCCTCCGCATCACGACTGCAGGGCTCAGAGAGTCGCACCCGCACGATGTGACGATTACCCGGGAGGCTCCGAACTATTCGGCGTGAGTAGAGAGTAGGGAAGAGGGA
>JABFSM010000101.1 GCA_013140635.1 Gemmatimonadales bacterium | reverse complement strand
TTCCCTCTTCCCTCTTCCCTCTTCCCTCTTCCCTCTTCCCTCTTCCCTCTTCCCTCTTCCCTCTTCCCTCTTCCCTCCTCACAGTACCTTTCCCCCATGCCCAACCACGACCCCCCCCAGCTCTTTCTGGTCGACGGACACGCGCTCATCTATCGCGCGTTCTTCGCCCTCATCACCCGCCCGCTTCGCACCAGCCGCGGCGAGAACACTTCCGCCGCGTGGGGGGTCGTCAACTTCCTGCTTCGGCTCCGCGCCAAGTATCGCCCCGACTATCTGGTTTGGGTTCTCGACGCCGGCGATTCCTTCCGGACTCAGCGGTACCCCGAATACAAATCGACCCGGGAAAAACTCGACGCGGAGCTCCAGGCCGACTTCGACTCCGCCATCGTCCAGGTGAGCGCGCTGCTCAGAGCCTTCCGGGTGCCGGTGGTTGCCGTCGATGGCTATGAAGCCGACGATGTGATCGGCACGCTGGCCGAACGGGAGGCGGCACGAGGACGGCAAGTGGTCATCGTCTCCGGAGACAAGGACTTCTATCAACTGATCGGACCCCGCATCGCGCTGCTGAACCCGGGGCGAGGCGGCCCGGCCGGGGTCGATGAACAGTGGGTCGACGAATCGAACGCTGCGGAACGGCTCGGCGTGCCTCCGAGGCAGGTGGTCGACTATCTCGCCCTCCTCGGAGACAGTTCCGACAACGTTCCGGGCGTTCGCGGCATCGGCGAGAAGGGCGCGGTGCAGCTCCTCCAGGAGTTCAACGACCTCGAGACTCTTCTTGCCCGGGTGCCCGATGTCAAGGCAAAGCGGGCGCGTGAGGCGCTCGAACAGCACGCGGATTCGGCTCGCCTCTCCAAAGAATTGGTGACGATCAAGGTCGACGTGCCGGTCGACCTCGTCTTGGAAGATGCCGCGGTCCGCGACCCTGACGCCGAGGGGCTCACCAAAGTTCTGGCCCAGCTCGAGTTCCATTCGCTGGCCAAGAAGCTGGCGGAGTCGTCCGTTGTCCCGGCCGAGGCGGAAACCGCGGGCTCCTCGGTGGAACCCCACCTTACACCGTCACCCAACATGGCGGTTCGGGTTGAGGTCGTCGATGACCCGGCCGGTCTTCCCGCGTTGGTCCGCGCCATTCGCGCCGCGGCGATCGTCGCGCTCGACACCGAAACCAGCTCCCTCGAGCCTCACGATGCCGAGCTCATCGGCCTCTCGTTTGCCGTCGAGCCTGGATCCGCCTGGTACCTCCCCTTCGGGCACCGGCCGGCCGGCGGGGAGCTCGCTGCCCCGGCGCCGGTAACCAATCTTCCGCCTCTCACCGACCCGGTGCTCGCTCCGATTGCCGAACTGCTTCGCGATGCGACGGTGAAGAAGGCGGGACACAACATCAAGTACGACTGGCAGGTGCTCCGGCGGGCGGGCGTCGAGCTCGCCGGGGTGGCGTACGATTCGATGCTTGCGAGCTTCGTGCTCGATCCGGGGCGCCGTTCGCATGGGATCGACACGCTCTCGCTCGATCACCTGGGCCGGGCCATGCAGGGCTACGATGACGTGGCGGGCAAGGGAAAGGCGCAGATTCCCTTTGCTGAGGTGAAGGTCGAGGCCGCCGCGGCCTATTGTGGTACCGACAGCGCCACCGTGCTGGCGTTGCGCGAGCTCTTTGCGCCCCGTCTCGCGGAGACGGCGCTGACACCGCTCCTCGACGAAATCGAGATGCCGGTGGTTCCGGTGCTCGTCGACATGGAATGGGCGGGGATCGCGATCGATCCGGCGCTCTTCGCGCGGCTTGCGAAAGAGCTCGCCGCCGACCTGACGCGCCTCGAAGGGGAGATCGCTGCGGCGGCCGGGACACCGTTCAACGTGAACAGTCCGAAGCAGCTCGCGGTGGTCCTCTTCGAGAAGCTCGGCCTGCCGGTTATCAAGCGCACCAAGACCGGCCCGTCGACCGACGCCGAGGTCCTCGAGGAACTGGCCGACCAAGGGCACGCCGTTCCCAAACTCCTCCTCGAGTATCGCGAGCTGCAAAAGCTCCGGTCGACCTACGTCGACGTCCTGCCCCAGCGGGTGAACCGTACGACTGGGCGGATCCACACCAGCTTCAATCAGATCGGCGCCGCCACGGGCCGGCTCTCGAGCACCGACCCGAATCTCCAGAACATTCCGATCCGGTCCAAGCGGGGAGAGGAAATCCGAAAGGGATTCGTTCCGGCCCCCGGATGGAAGTTCGTGGTGGCCGATTATTCCCAGATCGAGCTACGCTTGATGGCGCACTTGTCGGAGGACCCGGCGTTCATCGAGGCTTTTCAGAAGGGCGAGGACATCCACCGCCAAACGGCGGCGATCATCTTCGGGGTGCCGCTCGTCGACGTGACCGCGGAGATGCGCGCGCGGTCCAAGACGATCAACTTCGGTACCATCTACGGACAGGGCGCCTTTGCCCTCTCGAAAATGCTGGCGATTCCGTTGGAGGACGCGAAGAACTTCATCGCCGAATACTTCCGCCGCTTTGCCGGGGTGCGCGCCTTCCTCGACCGGCAGGTCGAACTGGTCAAGGAGCGCGGGTATGTCGAGACCCTCTTTGGGCGGCGGCGCTACATCCCCGAGGCGCAGGACCGAAACTTCAATGTGCGCGCGTTCGGTGAGCGGCAGGCGCAGAACGCGCCGCTCCAGGGGTCGGCCGCCGATCTGATCAAGATCGCGATGGCGCGGCTCTGGAAAGCGCTCAAGGAGGAAGGACTCGAAGCGCGCCTGCTACTCCAAGTGCACGACGAATTGGTGCTCGAGGCGCCGGTCGCGGAGGTGGGGCGGGTGACGGAGCTCGTCCGCAGCCACATGCAGGGGGCCGCCGTCCTCAAGGTACCGCTGGTGGTGGATGTGGG
Source organism: Gemmatimonadales bacterium (assembly GCA_013140635.1). Lineage (GTDB taxonomy): Bacteria > Gemmatimonadota > Gemmatimonadetes > Gemmatimonadales > GWC2-71-9 > JABFSM01. The sequence continues at coordinate 4,054 of JABFSM010000101.1, read as the reverse complement.
GGTGGGAGAGAACTGGCTGGATGCGAAGACTCGTTAGGGAGTAGGGAAGCGGGAAGAGTGAGGCGGGCGCTTCACCCTCTTCCCTCCTCACTCTTCCCGCGCAATTTCGCCCCCGGCCACCAGTTCCACTCCCCGGCCAAGTGCATGATCGCGGGAACGAGCACCATCCGGATCACGGTGGCATCGAGGAAAACCGCGACGGCAAGGCCGAAGCCGAGGAACTGCACCATCAGTACCCGGGCAAAGGCGAACGCGCCGAACACCACGATCATGATGAGCGCCGCGGAGGTGATCACCGACGCCGTGGCGCTCACCCCTTCCATCGTCGCTTCGGTGTTGCGGCCGGTTCGGTCGAACGCTTCCTTGATTCGCGAGAGGAGGAAGACCTCGTAGTCCATGCTCAAGCCGAAGACCACGGCAAAGACCAGCACCGGCACGACCACGAAAATCGCTTCCGTCGGGCCATCGAGGCCGACGAGGCTCCCGCCAAACCCATACTGGAAGACAAGAACGATGAGGCCGAAGGTGGCGCTCACCGAGAGCGAGTTCATGATCACCGCCTTGACCGGCACCAGCACCGAGCGGAAGGCGATCGCGAGCATGACCCCTGTCACGCCGAGCACCAGCGCGATGATCAAGGGAAATCGGCGCAGCAATTCCGCCTGAAAATCGACGCTCGCCGCGACATACCCTCCGACCAAGATCTCGGCGCCGCGCAGTTGGCGAATCTGCCCGGTACCGGCGAACTCGCGGATCCGGGCCACCAGCCCCATGGCGGTGGTGAGGGAGGTGGAATCGCGAGGGATGACATCCACCAACGCCATGCGGCCATCTCGGCTGAGATAGGCGTCGATCGCCTCGCGGTGCCTGGCCCGCGCCGAGTCCAGCTCGGAGTAGAGGAGCGAATACCCGAGCAACGACTGCCCCGGCTCCAGGTCGACGATACTTCGCACGTCCCGTACCCGGGGGTCCGCCCGCATCGAGTCTGAGAGATGGCGGAGCCCGCGGAGCCCGGCGAGATCGGTGGCCCGTTGCCCCTCGGGAAAGTGCACGAGCACTCGAACGGGAAAGAGGTAGCCGGAGACGCCGATGCGGTCGAGGGCGTCGACGCCGGCACCCGCCTCGGTCCGGGAAGGCCACCAGTGCCGGGCCGGAAGGCCGATCTTGATCCAAAAGAGCGGGGCGGTGAGGATCGCCACCGCGGTGCCCCCGAGGAGAAGGGCGCGCCAAGGATTTCGGGCCAGCGAACGGGCCCACTTCTCCCAGCCGCGCGGCGAGTGATACCAGGTGAGCCGCCGCGCCAGCCATCGCGGCCGGTCGATGCCCCGTCCGAGCATGGCAAGTAGCGCCGGGAGGAGCGTCGTCGAGAGCAGGACCGCCACGCCGACCACGATGAGCCCGCCGATGCCGACGCTCTTGGTCTCGATCAGCGGCGTCAGGATCAAGGCCGCAAAGCCAACCACCACCGTAAGGCCGGAGGTGAGAACCGCCATCCCCGCGGTACGGAAGGTGCGCGCGGCTGCCTCGCGCCGGCGGTAGCCGCGAGTCAATTCCTCGCGAAACCGAGTCACCACCAGGAGGGAATAGTCGATCCCGACGCCGAGCCCGATCATCGTGGTCAGATTGAGCACGAAGACCGACATCGGGGTGTATGTCGCGACGACGCCGATGATCGCCATGGAAATCGCGACCGCAAGGAACCCGACGAGCAGCGGCAACAGCGCGGCCACTAAGGCTCCGAACGCCAGGACCAGGATCGCGAAGGTGATTGGAAGGAGCCGTGTTTCGAGCCGTTTCGAGTCCTCGGCGCTGACCCTTCGCACATCGAGGTCGAGAGGAGACCGGCCCGTCACCCAGGCCCGGTAGGCGTCGCGGTACGGCACCCGCGCCAGCGCGTCGGTGAGGGCCCCGCGGAGGGTGACGACGAGCGTTGCGATGCTGTCACCGGGGGGACCCTCGATCGACACCAGCAGAAAGGTGGTTCGGCCCTCGTCGCCCAGAAAGAGCGAATCGCGGGTGGTTCGCCACGAGACCAGCGAGCGAACGTACGGCTCACGGCCGAGCTCGCTGGCGATCGAGTCAAGCGCAGCCGCCGGCGCCCCTTCGGTGAACGGGGCCGGACTCTCAAGAACGACCGCGAAGAACTCGCTAAACGGAGTCGCGAATTCGCTGCGAAGCAGGCTGTCCGCCCGGGAGGCCTCGGTCTCTCGATCCGCGCCGCCGCGGACCTTGAGGAGTTCGGGGGTTCGGGGGGCCCGGACCAGCGCGACCGCTCCGACGACCCCCCAGAGGAGCACAATGACCCAGCGGAGCCGGACCAGGAGGTTGGCGACCCGTTCCGGCATCAGTGCTGCAGCACGAGGGGCGGAGGCGCCGGGATCGGGCGCTGGGAGGGTGCAAGGATGTGCAAGGCCGAATGTTAGGAGGCCGGGACCGATGGCGCCAGAGAGTCGCGGAGAGTGGCGACCGGCCCCATCGGCGCCTCATATTGCGAGGGGGGACCACCATGCGCTTCGTCGTTGCTTTGTTGGTGCTGTTGTTGGGGTTGGTCGCGGCTGGCCGGGTGACCCGCTTCCGGACGGCGCGTGCCGAGGCCGCCGATACCATTCACCCCGCCCTTCGGGGGGGCATCCAGGGGCGGCAGCCTATTCAGGCTCCTGCCGAGGCCGCACCTGCGGTCGCGCCGGCGGGCCGCACGCCGACCATTGATCTTCTTGCTCGCCTCGAAGGGCGCCGCCGGCTGGTCCAAGCGGCACGTATGACATATTTCGACTCTCTGTTCGCGGAGACCGACTCGACCGTGCGACGGTGGGCGGCACGCGATCGGAATCCCTTCGTGCTGGCGGTCCCGCCGGGGGACAGTTCGGTTTTCGACGCACCGCTCCTCGCCATCGTGCGCCGTGCCGTCATCGCCTGGGAGGAGTCGGGGCTTGGCCTCCGTTTTACCCTCACAACCGACACCAGTGACGCCCAGATCGTGGTGCGAGGGGTGAGCCGGCTTGATGCGATGCGGGCCGGGCAAACCGATCTCGCGTGGACTGAGGAGGGGTCGATTATCTCGGCCCGTGTGTCGCTGGCCCGGAACGATCAGGGAGGCAAGCGGATTCCCGATGCATCGCTCCTGGCGGTGGCTGTCCACGAGATCGGCCACTCATTGGGGCTGGCCCATTCTCCGTTACCAGATGATGTGATGTACCAGGCAACCCGGACCTCAAGACTGAGTCCGCGGGACCGCGCGACATATACGTTGTTGTATGAGCTACCACTAGGCACGATCCGGCAAGGATCCCCGCCATGACCCCGTCGATAGCCCATCTCTTGCTCGCCCTTCAGTTCAGTGGCAGCGCCCCGGCACCGCCCTTCGCGCCGGTGGCCGCGCTCGTTGAACGGGGCATCCGGCAGGGGGTCTATCCTGGGGCGGTCGTGGTCATCGGTCGGCGGGACACGCTGCTCTATTCCCAGGGGTTCGGGCGTCTCTCTTGGAACCGGAATTCTGGGACGCCTTCCGCAGCCACGACTCGTTGGGATCTGGCCTCGCTCACCAAGGTGATGGCGACGGCGAGCGCCGCGATGGTGCTGGTCGATCGGGGACGCCTCGACCTCGATGCGCCGGTTTTTCAGTATCTCCCTCGTTTTGCCGGGGAGGGACGGGAGCGGATCACGGCGCGGATGCTGCTCGACCACACGAGCGGCCTCCGCGCCTACCTGCCGCTCTACCGCGCGCCGAACCGCAACGCCGCGCTCGACCTTCTGTATGGGGAGGCGCCGGTCCGTTCGCCGGGTCGGTCTCCGGTATACAGCGACCTCAACGCCATTCTCCTTGGCGAACTGGTGGAAGCGCTCTCGGGCGAACCGCTCGACGTCTTTGCCGGGCGCGAGGTGTTTACGCCGCTCCGGCTCGCGGCCACCGCCTTCGCGCCGGCGGTGGCGCGGGGGGCGACCGTCGCGCCAAGCCGAAGCGAGCGCGGCAGGCCGGCGCCGGGCCGCGTGAGCGACCTGAACGCCGCGTTCCTCGGCGGCATCGCGGGACATGCCGGCCTCTTTTCCACCGGCC
>JABFSM010000254.1 GCA_013140635.1 Gemmatimonadales bacterium | reverse complement strand
GTCGGCTTGAGACCCGCCAGCGGCGTTACCCCATGCTGCTTCACGAGGAAGGTGAGCTGTACCTTTCGGCCGGGCACCACATTGTCGGGAAGGGGATCGGCATTGATGGTGGCCCAGCCGCCAAAGGGGGCGGTCGGGATGGAGGGGGCGGATGGACCGATCAGCAATGCGGAAAGCAGGGTGGTGACGAGCGCGGATTGCATGGTGACTTCCTCCAGAAGAAGGGGTTCCGCATGGTAGGATGCCGGCCGGACCCCGTGGGGTTTGAGCCCCCGCCAGGGCGGCTTGACTGCCATAGGCGCCGGAGCGAGACTCGGACCGACTCTATATGACCGCCGACACCAGCCGCTGGCAGCGTCTCCGGACGATTTTCGACGAACTGGTGGAACTCCCTCCCGCGGAGCAAGACCGTCGCTTAGAGGCGCTGCCGGCGGAGGAACTCGAGTTGCGGGCGGAAATCCGGTCGCTCCTCCAGGCCGAGCGGAGGGCCGGCAACCGGTTCGAGCACGCGCCGACCCTCGCCGACGAGTTCAGCGACATCCTCCCCGACGACCCAAAGCCGGGCGCGCGGATCGGTCCCTACCGCGTGGCCCGGGAGATCGGCCGCGGTGGGATGGGCGCCGTCTACGAGGCGTTCCGCGATGACGCCGCCTTCACCAAACGGGTGGCGATCAAGACGGTCCCGAGCGGGCGCGACACCGAGCAAATCCTCCGCCGCTTCCGCCACGAGCGGCAGATCCTGGCCCGGCTCGATCACAAGAACATCGCCGCGTTGCTGGACGGTGGCGTCAGCGAGGATGGCCGCCCCTACTTCGCGATGGAGTACGTCGAAGGGGAGCGGATCGATCTCTATTGCGACCGCCTCAGGCTCGGCCTCCGTGAGCGCCTCCAATTGATGCGCCAGGTCTGTGCCGCCGTCCACTATGCCCACCAGCATCTCGTGGTGCACCGCGACCTCAAGCCGAGCAACGTGCTGGTGGCCCCGGACGGGACGGTCAAACTGCTCGATTTTGGGATCGCCAAACTGGTCGACCCTGGAGACAGCGACGAACAGCTCACCGAGTCCGGTGTGCTGCCGATGACGACGAGCTACGCCAGCCCGGAGCAGCTGCGCGGCGACCTGGTCAACACCGCCACCGATGTCTATTCGCTCGGCCTGATGCTCTACGAGTTGCTGGCGGGCCGCCGGGCGTTTCAGGTCGGGGAGCTTCCCTTGCTCGAGGCCAGGCGCCGCATGCTGGAGGAGGCGCCCCCTCCGCCCGGTGTGAACGGAGAGATCGACAGCATCATTCTCATGGCGCTTCGGAAGGAGCCGGAACGCCGCTACGCCTCGGTCGAGCGGCTCTCAGGCGATCTCTCCCGCTATCTCAGCGGGCTTCCCATTCATGCGCAGCCCGATTCGTTCGGCTACCGCGCCCGGAAGTTTGCCTCGCGGCATCGCGCGGCGGTCGGCGCGATGGGGGTGATTCTTCTCACTTTGATCGGCGGGCTCGTGGTGACGCTATGGCAGTTCGGCATCGCGCGGCGGGAGCGGGCCAAGACCGAGGCCGTCAACCGGTTCTTGCAGGACCTTCTCGCCACCTCCGCCAGCGACGGCAATTCGACGAGCCCGCCTCAGGGGCAGCGGACCGTGAGCGAAGTGCTCGACGCCGCCACCCGGCGGCTCGAAACCGAGAACCTCTCGGCCAACCCCGGGGTCAAGGCGACGCTGCAGCAGATCATCGGGTCAAGTTATCTGTCGCAAGGGCAGTATGCTCTGGCCGAGCAGAACCTCCGGGCGGCACTCGCCGCCCAAGGGCATCTCTTCGGCGAGAACAGTCCCGAAATGCTTCGGACCCTGCTGTCGTTAGCGCAGCTTTCCCTCACGAAGGCCGATTACGCCGGCGCGGAGGACTTCTTTCAGCGGCGGATCACCATCCTTCGGCGGGAGGAGAAACGCGGCACCATTCCTCCCGAAATGCTCGCCTCGGCGCTGAGCGACTTTGGGGTGCTGCGCCGGGCTCGGGGCAACTCGAAGGAGGCGGAGCTGTTGCTCCGCGAGGCGATCGCTCTCAAGCCGACGATCGCACCGGAATCGCGGGGGGGCCTCGGGCAGGTGGAGACCCTGCTCGCGCTCACTTGGCTCGATCAGGGGAAGTTTGCCGAGGCGGAGGAATATGCCCGCCGCCTCATCGCGGGGTTTCGGGCGCTTCCGAACCCGGCTACGGCGTCGTTGTGCAGCGGGCTCACGCTCCTGGGGAGCATTCTCATGGAGCGGGGGGAACTGGTCGAGGCGCAGGCCGAACTGGAGGAGGCCGAGAAGCTCTATCGGCAGCTCTTCGATGCGAACTACGCCCCGATCTACGACAATATCCGACTGCAGGCGCAGGTCGACTATCTGGCGGGGCGGCTCAGTGAGGGCTTGGTGAAGATCGACCGCGCCCTCGATCAGTATCGGCGGCATGCCGGCACCCAGTACGTGAATTTTGCCACCGCGCTCACCGTCAAGGGGCTGATTTTGGGTAAAGCGGGGCGGGCCGACGAGGCGGAACGGATCCTTCGCGAGGCGGCCGGGCTGCGCGCGGCGCATTTGCCTAACGAACACTTCATGACCGCGCTGACCAAAGGGGCCCTTGGCGAAGTGCTGCTCAGCCGAAGGCGATTCGCGGAGGCGGAGCCGCTCCTTGTGGAGAGCTACGCGACGCTGAAACAGACCCAGGCCACGGACAATCGGCGGGTTCAGGGGGCGCGACAACGGTTGGTGGAGCTCTACACCGCGTGGAATCGGCCGGAATTGCTCTCGAAGTTGCCCTGAAGCGATACTGCATGACAAGCTATCATAGGCCGGCCGGTCTGCTCGTCGCACTTCTTGCCGCCTGTTCGCGTGGTACCCCCTCCCCTCGAATGGTTGACACCAGAGCGGTCTTCGCCGCCGACTCCGCTCCGGGCGATTGGCTCACCCACGGGCGAACCTATTCCGAACAACGCTTCAGCCCGCTCACCTCGATCGACACCGCTACCGTCGCCAACCTCGGCCTGGCGTGGAGCTATCAACTCAAGACCCCTCGTGGCGCGGAGGCGACGCCGCTCGTCATCGATGGGGTCATGTACCTCACATCGGCGTGGAGTCTCGTCTACGCGCTCGACGCCGCGACTGGGAAGGAACTCTGGGTTTACGACCCGAAGATCGACCGCGCGCTCGGCGCCAGGATGTGCTGCGACGCGGTGAACCGGGGCGTCGCCGCCTATGGGGACAAGATCTACCTGGGCGCCATCGACGGACGGCTGGTGGCGCTTCGTGCCAAAGACGGATCGGTGGCTTGGGAGAAGGTCACTATCGACCAATCGAAGCCGTATACGATCACCGGCGCCCCTCGCGCCGCCAACGGGCTGGTCTATATAGGCAATGGCGGCGCCGACTATGGGGTGCGCGGCTATGTGTCGGCGTACGACGCGGAGACGGGCGCGCTGCGGTGGCGGTTCTACACCGTCCCCGGCGATCCGTCGAAAGGCCCCGACGGTGCGGCCTCCGACGCCGTTATGGCCAGGGCCGCCGCGACCTGGAACGGAGAGTGGTGGAGGCTCGGCGGCGGTGGCACGGTATGGGACGCGATCGTCTACGATCCGGAGTTCGACCAGCTCATCATCGGCACCGGCAACGGCTCTCCCTGGAACCGGGAGCTCCGCTCCCCGGGGGGCGGAGACAATCTCTTTCTCTCTTCGATCGTCGCACTCGAGGCCCGCAGCGGGGCCTACAAGTGGCACTACCAGGCGACCCCGGGCGATTCGTGGGGCTATGGCGCCACCCAGCAGATCATCCTGGCCGAGCTTCAGATCGGCGGTGCGTTGCGCAAGGTGGCGATGCAAGCGCCGAAGAACGGCTTCTTCTATCTGATCGACCGCGCTGACGGCCGGCTCATCTCGGCCAAGCCCTTCCTGCCGGTGCTTGCGTCGGCGCAGACTCAGCCCGGGTACCCGATCAGCTGGGCGTATGCGGTCGACAGCCTCACCGGAAGGCCAGTGGAGAATCCGGAGGCGAGGTACCAGGCGCGGGCCACGTTCATTCGCCCCGGTCCTTTCGGGGCGCATAACTGGCCCCCGATGTCGTACAGCCCGGCGACGGGGCTCGTCTATATCCCGACCCAGGACCACGCCATCGTCTACGCCGGCGATAGCGCCTTCACGCCCCGCGACGGCGTCTGGAATCTCGGCATCGCTCCACTCCCTTTTCCCGACGACAAGCTGTCTCGCGCCGTTATCAAGCAGGCCTCGGTGGGGTTCTTGCTCGCCTGGGATCCGGTGAGCCAGAGGGAGATGTGGCGTGCGCCACGGGCCGGAATGTGGAATGGAGGGACACTCGCGACGGCCGGTGGCTTGGTATTCCAGGGGACCGTCGACGGGAAATTCCTTGCGCTGAATGCCGCGAACGGGAGTGAACTCTGGGCCTACGACAATCAGGCGGCCACCATGGCGGGACCGATCACCTACGAGGCGGATGGAGAACAGTACGTGGCTGTGCTCGGGGGCTATGGGAGCAGCTTCTTTCTGGCCGGAGGGTTCCTCGCTCCCAAGCCCGGGGAAAGCTTCAATGGTCTCGTGTACGCCTTCAAACTTGGGGGAAAGGCGCCGAAGCCGGCGGTGCAGGTGATCCGGGTGCCGATTCCGGAGCCCCCGGAAATCGAGATGTCGGAGGCGGAGTACTCTGAGGGTGGGTCGGTCTATGCTCGGTTCTGCCAGATGTGTCACGGGCTCGGCGCAATCTCCGGTGGCCAGGTGCCGGACCTCCGGAAGTCGCTGGCGCTTCGGGACACGGCGCGTTGGAATGCCGCCATTCTGGGCGGTGAACTCGCGTCGCAGGGGATGCCGGGCTTCGCCAAGTATCTCCCAGGGCGGGGTGCGGAACTCCTGCGCGGGTATGTCGCCAGGCAGGCGGCAATGGCCTACCGGGGAGAGCAGGGCTTCGGGAAGGCGGCGCGGTGGTAGGTGGCCATGTTGATTCGAGCGAGGGGATGCCTTAGGCTCTCCCCCCATGACGACCGAAAAGAACCTGGGTTTTGCCGGCCACCTGCGCGCCGCCACGGAGCTGCTGGAGCAGATTGTCGCCGATCGCGGACTCCTGCTGCAGGTGTCGGACGAGGAAAGACGGCGGCTCCTTCGCGCCACCGGCGAGGTCTACAATCCGGACATGCAGGCGCGGCGGCAAATGGTTCGGGCCAGCCAACGGCGGCGGAAAGCGGCCAGGGTGAAGAACGAAGAGGGCCTCCTCGGCGAGACCGGGATACGACGGCTTCGGCGGCAAGCGGTCTTCACCACGCCGAACGTCTTTCCGCCTGAGGGGTTCGAACAGCAGGATGTGGAGGGGGCGCCCGAGTTTCGGGAGACGGTGGAACCGCAGCACTGCTATATCTGCAAACAGGACTACTTAACGGTTCACCATTTCTACGATCAGCTCTGTCCGTCGTGCGCCGAATTCAATTTCCGTAAGCGGACCGAACTCGCCGATCTGACCGGGCGGGTCGCGCTGCTGACGGGCGGGCGGGTAAAGATCGGATACCAGGCCGGCATCAAGCTTCTGCGGAGCGGCGCCCATCTCATCGTCACCACCCGTTTCCCCCGCGACTCGGCGGCCCGCTACGCCAAAGAGGTGGACTTCGAGGAGTGGGGCCACCGGCTGGAAATTTACGGACTGGACCTGCGGCACACGCCGAGCGTCGAAGCGTTCTGTCACAAGATGCTCACGGAGAAAGATCGGCTCGACTTTATCGTGAACAACGCCTGCCAAACGGTAAGGCGTCCGCCCGATTTCTACCGTCACATGATGGACGCGGAACGCGCCTCTCTTGGCCAGCTCGCCGAACCGGCGCGCCGGCTGCTCGGCGCCTGGGAGGGGGTACGGGGGTATCACATGCTTCCGGAGGGGAGCGAGACTCTCGCGCGGCTGGAGCAGCCGGGGAGTGAGATGGCGGGCCTCCTCCGCCCGGCGGAACTTTCTCAAGTCCCGCTGCTGCCGGAAGAAAGGGTGGCCCAGCAGGCGCTCTTTCCCGAGGGGCGGCTCGACCAGGATCTTCAGCAGGTGGACTTGCGCGGGCGGAATTCCTGGCGGCTGCTCATGGCGGAGGTGCCATCGGTCGAGCTGCTCGAGGTCCAGCTCGTCAACGCGATCGCGCCTTTCATCTTGAACGCTAGGCTCAAACCGCTGATGCTCCGGACGCCGGGACGCGACAAGCACATCGTCAACGTCTCCGCGGTCGAGGGCCAGTTTTACCGCCGATTCAAGACGACGCGGCATCCGCATACGAACATGGCCAAGGCGGCGCTCAATATGATGACGCGCACGTCGGCCACCGACTATCACGCCGACGGCATCCACATGAATAGCGTGGATACCGGCTGGGTAACCGATGAGGACCCGGTCGAGATTGCCGCCGCCAAGGTGGCCGAGCACCGGTTCCATCCCCCTCTCGACATCGTCGACGGGGCGGCCCGCATCGTCGATCCGATCGTTGACGGGATCAACACCGGCCACCATATCTGGGGGCAGTTCCTCAAAGATTTCAAGCCGACCGATTGGTGATAAATTGCGAGGACCGTGAACAAGCACGATCTGGCTCCGGACGTCCAGCGGCTCATCCATTCGAGCATTCCGTCGGTCGAGGCTTTGGAGGTACTCATCCTCCTGGTTTCGAGCGACGGTGAGGTGTGGAGTCCTGATGAAGTGGCGGCGGCCCTCCGGCCGTCCAGCGCGGCGGTCGAGATGGTCAGACCCTACTTGGCGTTGCTCGCCTCGGATGGGCTGCTCAAGATCACGACCCGGCAAGATGGGGCCCATTTCGGCTATGCCCCCACGACTCCGGCAATGGCGGAGGCGGTTCGGCAGCTGGTCATGGCCTACCACGAGCAGCCCGTGTTGCTCATTCGAACGGTCTACGCGATCGCCGACCGGCAGAAGCTGCAGGCCTTCGTCGACGCGTTCAAGATCCGGAAGGATCCGTAGATGGAACCCTTCAAAGTCCTCCTTTTCTCGCTGGCCATCGCAACCTGTCTTGCCTGCACTCTCCTTCTTTTTCGGGAGTACCGGAGGCGGAGGTTACGGCTGCTGCTTTGGAGCGCGCTCTGCTTCGTCGGGCTCACGGTCAACAACGTACTTCTCTTTCTGGACGTCGTCGTGCTCCCCGACGGTGACTTGCGCCTCCCGAGGCTCGTCGCCTCCCTTGGCGGCATGCTCTTCCTCCTCTATGGCTTTGTATGGGAGGCGGAATCATGACTTCGACCGTGGTCGAGTTTCTCGGTGGCGCTGTGACGCTTGCCTTCCTGGTGGCGGGGGCGTTCTTCCTGCGCTTTTGGCGGAAGACCGGGCAGGCCCTCTTCCGCAGCTTTGCGCTCGCATTCTGGCTATTGGCCCTCAACCAAGCGATCGTATCGCTGCTGGGGCCCGCCGACGAGCGCACCGGATACGCGTACGTTCTTCGCGTCCTGGGATTCCTGCTCATCCTCTCGGCCATCATCCGGGCCAACCTGGCCCGGAAGCGTTAGCTCGCCGCGCCTAGGGCCGGTGCGGTCCTCGACGATGTCGCGATCGTGGTCGAGCCGTGAGCTGATCGTTTCGGAAGAATGACCGGTCCGTGCCGGGCGCCCGCTTCCGTACCGGCATGAATGCACCCTCCGACCGTCGCCCCGCCCCGAACTTGATACTTCGCGGGTGGCGGGCGACTCTTTCCGGTATGCCGATACCCTCTCCGCTGACCGTCTCGGTCGTCACTCCTACAATTCAATTCCTCCGTTCCCGCTGGCGCGCCGCGGTCGCCGTCATAGTCCTTGGCGCGCTGGCGGTCGGGCTGTTTTCTCCGATCCGGTCCCTGACCAGGGGCTCCGGCAGCCTCATCCTCCCCGACATCCCATCGGCGGGCGGCGCGCTCATGTGGACGAAGAATTCGGTCCCCCCATCGGAAACCCAGGCCGCCTCGCTGGTCGAGCTGCTGCGCCTCCTCTCAGGGCTGGCGTGGGTCGGCTTCGGGATCGCGAGCTTTTCGATCTTCGCGATCCGGGGAGCGGAGGCCAGAGAACGGGCGCTGGAGACGGGAGTACGGCGAGCGGTCGGCGCTTCGAAGCGCCAGATCTTTCTTTCGCTGGTGGTTGAGACTCTTCTCCTTGCGGCGATTGCCCTGGTGGTGGGCCTCGCCTTGGGCGAAGCGCTTCTCTCCGCCGGCCGCCACTGGTGGCCGGGAGCGGTCGGGGCGATCCGATTTGCGGGCCCCTCCGCTGCCCTCGCGCTGTCGGCGGTGCTCGCGGCGGCTGGTCTGGCCTCCTATTCCGCGGTTCGCCCTCGGCACCTGGTCGATACGCCCGACCAGGAGATTGGCCTCAAGCTCCCTACCTACCAGGTGGCGACGAGTATCGCCCTACTCATGGCGGCAGCCGCCCTTCTAGCGCCCCGGAGCGGCGGGAGGGAAACGCCCGAGCTTTCGAGCCGGGAGGCCGGTGCCGTTTTCCGCGTCGATACCGGCGTGCTGGATCCAGCGGAGCGCTCGGCACGCTACGGGGCATTGCTCTCGATGCTCGCGCGCCATCCCGAGGTCAAGCTGGCAAGCCTCGTGAGCCCCGGAGCTCACGACGCCCTTGGCACCGTCAACGATCTCACCAGCGATTGCGGCCGTTGCTCACTCGGCGGCATTCCGCTCCGATGGCTCAATTTCACCGGTGTTTCCGAAGTGGTCAGTCCCGACACCTTTCGCACCAGGAACATGCGACTGGTAAGTGGACGGGGGTTCCTGCTGAGTGACGGGCCGGATGGCGTACGAGTCGCGGTCATCAACCGCCACCTTGCCGCCCGATACTTCGAACGGGCCGGAGCGCTCGGCCGCGATCTGTATCTGGGAGTCGACTGGCCGGAGCGCCCCTACAAGGTCATCGGCATCGTGGAGGATGAGCGCTCGGAAGCGATCGGGGGCTCCCTTCAGCCGCGCGAAGCGGTCTATCTGAGTGTTCTCCAGCACCCGCCCGACCAAGCGGAGCTTCTGATCCGAGGCACATCCACGGCGGAATTCGAGCGGACCCTCCTTGCCGATGTGCGCCGGCCATTAGGGCCTGAAGGCCGGGTGGTGCCGGTCGGGGGAGAGGCCGAGCAGGGCACTCGCCAGCTTCGCGCGGTGCGCTGGTTCGGTTTGGGCTTCGGAGCGGAGGCCGTTGCGGCGCTCGCCGCGGCGCTCATCGGCACGGTGGCGACGACCCGGCGTTGGGCCGATTCGATTGCCTGGGAGCTCGCGCTCAGGCGGGCCGTCGGCGCCCGGCGATGGCAAATGGTGTTCTTCGTCGTGGTCAGGGTATTGGGAATCGGCGTCGGCGGTGTGCTGATAGGTCTCTTTCTCTACGGCACGGTTCTGGTTCCGATGATCTCCCGATCGCTGGGGCGGCTTCCGCTGGCGAATCTGACCCTTCTGCTACTTATCGCGACTCCTCCGATCCTGGTAGCCGTGGCGGCCGGCGCGCTGCCCGGACTCCGCCTGCTGCGGCGGCCCCCAAGCACCCTTCTGCAATAGGGAACCCTTCATCATGCTCCGTCGCGACTTTCTCGAGTTCGTCCGGTGTACCGCCCTTGCCGCCGCCATTCCGAACGATTGGCGCGTGCGCTTTCGGCCCCGTTTTGTCGACGATCCCTTTGGGCTCGGCGTCGCGTCGGGAGATCCGACCTCGAACAGTGTAATTCTCTGGACCCGGCTTGCACCGAGGCCGCTCGACCCCGACGGCGGCGTCGGGGGTACTCGGCCGGTGGTGTCCTGGGAACTCGCCGCCGATGAGGGGTTCGGCTCGATTCTCCAGCGAGGACGCGCTACCGCGGCGCCGGAGCTCGGGCACAGCATTCACGTCGACGTGCAGGGCCTCGACCCGAATCGCTGGTATTTCTACCGCTTCATGTCGGGTGACGCCGTCAGCGCGATCGGCCGCACTCGCACCGCGCCGCCGGACGGCGCAACTCAGCCGCTCCGGCTCGGTGTGGCGAGTTGCCAGCACTACGAGCAGGGCCTCTTCACTGCCTATCGGCATATGGCGGTGGAAGAGCTCGACATGATTGCTCACCTCGGCGACTACATCTACGAGTATGGTCCCGCCGAGGGGCAAGTCCGGAGGCACTCGGCCGCCGAAATTCTTGGCCTTCCCGATTATCGGGTACGCTACGCGCAATACAAGAGCGATGAGCACCTTCGCGCGGCGCATCAGCGTTGTCCCTGGATCGTTACCTGGGACGATCACGAAGTGGACAACAATTATGCCGGCCTGATCGGCGAGAATCGGATGGAATCCGAAGAACAAATGCGCGCGCGGCGGGCGGCCGCTTACCAGGCATGGTGGGAGAATCAGCCGGTGCGAGTGCCTCGGGTCAGGTCGTGGAGCGATCTCACGATCCGTCGCGGGTTCAAGTGGGGGGAGTTGGCGCACATCTGGGTGCTGGATACGCGGCAGTATCGAAGCGACCAGGCATGCGACGACGGGAATCGGGAAGTGCCCTGCGCCGAGTGGAGCGACCCATCCCGGACGATGATGGGGAACGCGCAGGAGGGATGGCTCACGGCCGGCCTTGCCGCGAACCGGGCCAGTTGGCAAGTTCTGGCGCAGCAAGTGATGGTGGCGCCGTATGACGGGCTCGAGGGCCCGAAACAGCGGGTATCGATGGACCAGTGGAGCGGCTACCCCGTGGCGCGCGACCGCCTCCTCCGGACCATCGGGCAATCGGCACCTAACCGCACGGTGGTGCTGACCGGAGACATCCACTCCAATTGGGTCAACGAGCTGCGCTCCAGTTTTTCGCGGTCCGGTGCCCCGACGGTCGCGGCGGAATTCGTCGGCACCAGTATCTCCTCCGGCGGTGACGGAGTCGATCGCTACCCGACGGTCAACGACCGCGCGATGGCCGAGAATCCCCATCTCAAGTGGCAGAACGCGAGAAGGGGGTATATGACCTGCACGGTGACCCCCGAGGAGTGGCTAACCGCGTACCGGACGGTGCCCTTCGTGAGCCGCCCCGATGCGCCGATCTCCACGGCTACCACTTGGCGGTTGGAGCGGGGGAGGCCGGGAATCCTCGCCGTTTGAGCGGCCCTGTCCGATTCGTACAATTTGACCGGCCAGCCTGGGGCATAGTCTTAATAGGTTATCCCACACGAGGAATTCGAGTGCTGCCTTATCACGCCGTTTCCGCCGTCACCGCCCTGATGATGTTCCAGAGCCAGGTCCGCTACCTGAATCCCCGCTGGTCTCCCGACGGACGGCGACTCATGTACGAGGCCAACGCGGACAACCCGCGCCGGCTCGATCTGTACGTCATGAATGCGGATGGAGGCGCACCGACCCGGCTCCGGGAAGATGCGCGGAACGGTTCTTGGTCGCCCGACGGCGCATTCGTCCTTTTCGCCTCGCCGGCCGATGGCGATCTCGACGTCTACGTGATGAAGGCGGACGGGAGTGATGTTCGGCAGCTCACCAATACCCCGGAGATGGACTACCAGCCGGCCTGGTCGCCCGACGGGCGGCGGATCGTCTTCGTCTCGATTCCCGCCGGGGGCGGGCAGAAGCACGACGTGCACATGATGAACGCAGACGGGAGCGGCCGGGCGCCGGTTATGCAGACCCCCGACGCGGAGGAGATGGCACCAAACTTCGGGCCCGGCGGGCGGCAGATTGCCTTCTACTCGAACCGGGACGGGAATTGGGAAGTCTACGTCGCGAACGCGGACGGAAGCGGGGCGCGGCGGATGACGGAGGACCCGGGAAACGACCTGGGGCCTTCCTTCGCCCCCGACGGCCGGTCAATCGCCTTTACGTCGACGCGGAGTGGCGCCCCGCGCATGTACCGGATGGGCGCGGACGGCACCGGTGCCACCCAGCTGGGTGAGCACGCCGGCACCACGATGTCGTGGGCACGGGATGGGCAGCGTATCGCCTATGTGGCGCAAGTCGACGGCTCGGTCGGCATCTTTGTCATGAACCAGGACGGAACGGGAGCCCGGCGGGTCACCCCAATTCCGCCCCCCCAGGTCGTGACCAACAAGCTCGGAACCCTCAAGTGGTTGGCTGGGTGCTGGGAGCGAAGGGCGGGAACGAGGGTCACCCTCGAGATGTGGATGCCACCCGAGGGAGAGCTCATGCTTGGCGCGAGCCGAACCGTCGTAAGTGGTGTCACCAGAGAGTTTGAGCAACTCCGCCTCCAAGCTCGTGGAGATACGATAACGTACACCGCCATCCCTTCCGGTCAGCGGGAAACGGCGTTCAAATCGACTCAATTCTCCGACTCGGCGTTCACGGTCGAGAACCTAGCCCACGATTTCCCGCAGCGGATCATCTATCAACGCCGAGGGACCGACTCCCTCCTGGCCCGGATCGAGGGTCCTGGGCAAAATGGCGCGACCCGGGGGGTAGACTTTCCGATGCGTCGAGTGGGGTGTGGGGGGTAGTTCGCTATTTTCGCTATTCGCTATTCGCTATTCGCTATTCGCTATTCGCTACTGGCTATTCGCTTGGGGCAGTAGCGAGCAGCGAATAGCGAGTAGCGAATAGCGCGTCAGCCAAGCGCCCGCTGAAGCCAGGCGCGAGCCAGGGCCCAGTCCCGCTTGGCGGTGGCAACGGAAACGTTGAGCATCTTTGCCGACTCCTCGATGGTCATTCCGCCGAAGTATCTGAGCTCGACCAATTTCGCGGAGCGGGGGTCCTCCCGCGCGAGGCGCTCCAAGGCCTCGTCGACCGCTACGATCTCGTCCGATGGATCCGAATTCGAGAGCTGGACGCCGGTGTCGAGGGTGACCTGCTGCTGGCGGCTGCGCTTGACCGCGCCCCGCCGCCGGGCATGGTCGACGAGGATGCGGCGCATCGCCCGGGTGGCGATGCCGTAGAAATGGGATTGACTCTCCCAGGTGATCGACCGCTGGTCCACGAGCCGGAGGAAGGCCTCGTGCACCAGCGCGGTGGCGCCCAAGGTGTGGTCGGCTCGCTCACCTCGAAGATGCGAGCGGGCCAGCATCTTGAGTTTCCCATAGACGACGGGAAGGAGGCGATCCAGGGCATCGGGTTCACCCTTGGAGGCCGCGGCAAGCAACTCGGTGACGTCGGAATCGGGCATCGCGAAAGGGTGAGAGCCTCCCGATAGTCACCGGATTGTCAGTGCAGGTCAAGTCAGGCGCCTCCGCGTGTATCTTTTTCGGCGTAGCCGCCGTCTCCCACGACCGAGGACTCTATGCACGACGTGCCGCTGATCGACCGCCTGGCCGAACTCAACCGTGCCATCCAGGCCACCGCTCCGATCGGTGCCGACGGACAAGACGCCGTTCCGAACCTCGAGGAGTTGAAGCGCGGGCTGGACGACATGCGGCTGAGTCTGTGGGGAAGGCTGCAGGCGGCGCACACCGACGACGTGCGCGGGTTCGAGGAGAAGTTCCGGATCAGGCGGGCCACCGAACTCTGCGTTCGACTGACCGCGGATCTCAAGGCCCAGTTGATGAATCCGGCCCACGCGGAGTTCGCCGATCTCTGGATCGGAGTGGTCGAGCTGGGCAAGACCATCCAGGCGGCGCGCGAGCGGGAGGGCGTCAAGCACCCCTGATCGCTATTCGTAAGAGAGCGCTCGCGCCACCGGTACCCGCGTGGCGCGAATGGCGGGCCAGGCGGAGGCAACGACCGAAACCCCCACCACGACGAGCAGCCACTGCAGCACGCCGCCCCCTCCAGGAACGATGTGGGTCGGGACCGGTAGCATGACCCGCCCAAAGGCCTTTCCCACCAATACGCTCATCGGCACCGACAAGGGGAGCGCCACCAGCCAGCTTGCCAGGGCGATGACCAGTCCTTCGGCCTGTACCATCGTGTGAATCGCGCCGTGCCGGGCGCCGATGGCACGCATGACCCCGATCTCTCTGGTGCGTTCGAGGACGGCCAGGCTCATCGTCGACGCGAGCCCCAGGCCGCCGACCAGGATCATCAGTTGCGACATCACCGTCAGGGTCTGGGCGACAGTCAGCAAGTGGTCTTCCAAGACCGAGCGGCTCTCTTCCATCAATTGACTGGAGGCGATCTCGACGCCCTTGGCCTCGAGCTCTCCCCGGATGCGGCGGCTCAGCGCTCCGTGCGAGGAAGGGTCCCGGTCGGCGGCGCGCACCGTCACGAGAGCCACCGACCCATTGCCGAGGGCTTCCGCGAGGGCGGCCCGCGTGGTGTACGCCCCCGGCTGCACCCCGGTCCGCGCGACGCCGACGATCGTCCAGATGGTCGGCCGCCCCGAGACGATCAAAGTGACGGCACTACCTAACCGTAGTTGCGGTTCTTCCTTGAGCATCCGGTCGCTCACCACGATATCGCGCCGGCTTCCCTCGGTGAGCCATCGGCCCTCTACCAGAGGGAAGGCCACGAGCTTCGACCCCGCCGGCTGCCCGACCAGCGGAAAAGCGTTGCCGAGGGTGCTGTCCGCGTGACTCACCGCGGTGCGCGTGCTGCTCCATCCTTCCACCGCCCCGACGCCGGCCACCCCTTGAATGGCGCGCTCGATGCTATCGGGAGCCATTGGCCGGGTCAGCCGGATGGAAATATCATAACGAAGGATATCACCGAAGAGATACGAGACCGACCGCTGGATCGAGGTGCGCAGATTGAGCGACCCGAGGTAGACCGCTCCACCCATGGCCAGGGTGATGAGGGTCAGGGCCATCCGCTGCCGCTTCCGGAATGCGTTGCGAAGGCTCAAGAGGAGCGGCCGCGTCACGCCGCCGAGCCGGCTGAGCCAACCGGTGTCGCTCTCATGGTCTTGGCCGGCGATCCCGAAGTCTCTGAGGGCTTCGCTCACCGGAATGCGGCATCCGCGGATAACGGGAATCGAGGCCGCCGCCACCGGCAAGAGCAATCCAACCGCCACCTGCAGCGCGAATGCCCAGGTCGGAATCGAGAATCCGGTCGTGTCGAAGTTGAGAATCTCCGCAATGAAGCCGGCATACGCCCGCCCAACGAGGGCCGCCACCGGAAGCGCGACCAGGCAAGCGACGAACCCGAGAAGCAGCGCCAGGGCCAAGTACATCGCCGCGAGCTGGCCGCTCCGCGCCCCCAGTGCTTTCATAACGCCGATCTCGCGCACCTGCCCGGTGAGCATGGCCGAGATCAGGTTGACGACCAGGAACCCGCTCAGGAGAAGGGCGAGGAGGCCGAAGGCGCCTTTCGCCAGGAGGAGGGAGTTGATCTGCCCGGCATGGATGTGGGCACCCGGTTCCGGAACATCGACGTCGGCCACCCGCCGGCCGGTGCGCTCCACCAGCGCCTTGACCTCGTATGCAATGCGGCGCACCGCCTCCCATTCGAGGGAGCGGTCGCGGACCGTGAACTGCAGCTGGTTGAGATCGGATGGCGCCCCAAGCATCGCGAGCGTGGCCGGCGTGACGAACGCGTAGACGATGTGCTCCATCCACCCGGGGGCGAGCCCCGCATCCCGCGCGATGCCGACCACCTCGAGCGCCCGCGGTTCCGCTTCGCCGATCTGAAGGGTGACCGATTGGCCCAAGGCCACGCCGGCAAAGTCCACCGACGACTTCTCGATGGCGATCGCGCCGTCCGCGGGGGGCCAGGTGCCCGCTTCGGTCTGCACCTTGCCGATGGTGACGGCGGAGAGATCGTTCGTGGCAAAGAGCATCGCCGTGCGCCAGCTTCCCCGCGCCTGGACGGCGCCGACCACCGTGCGGCGCGCGGCGACCTCGCCGACGGCCGGATGCGCGCGCACCGCGGCGAGGAGCGCCGAATCGATCGCATCGGTGCGGATCGTGGCGGAGGCCGGATTGGTGCCGGAGAATTCATCCCGCGTTACGCGCCGGAGCAGCGCCCAGGTGTCGAGGACCGACCCGGCGCCGGCAATGCCGATGGCGATCGCGAGCACGACGAGGAACGTGCGGGCTTTGTGCAGCCAGAGGTCGCGAAGGACCTTCCTCCACCGTGGCCTAAGCAACGACCCGTCCATCGGCGAGCGTGATCGACTGCGATGCGTAGCGCATTGCCCCGCGCTCGTGGGTTACCATCACCACCGTCTGCCCCTCTTCCACGAGCTTGGCAAAGAGCTCGAAGATGGACTCCGAGGTCCGCGAATCGAGGTTGCCGGTCGGCTCGTCGGCCAGGAGAACCGCCGGTTGATTCGCGAGGGCCCGCGCGATCGCCACTCGTTGTTGCTGTCCGCCGGAGAGAGTCGAAGGGAGCTTCACCGCTTGGTCGGCCACGCCGAGCCGCTCGAGAAGCGCCATGGCTCTGGGGCGGCGCTCGGCCGCGGGCCAGGCGTCGCAAAAGTCCATCGGAAGCATGACGTTCTCCACCGCCGTGAGCGTCGGCAGCAATTGGAAGAATTGGAAGACGATGCCGACGGCCCGCCCGCGCCACGCCGACATGGCGCGTTCAGGGAGTTGGTGGACGGCGGTGCCGCCGACCAGCACCTCGCCTTCGCTCGGCCGGTCGATGCCCGCCAAGAGCCCAAGGAGGGTCGACTTGCCGCTGCCCGATTGGCCGACGACCACGGCAAACTGCCCCCGGTCGATGGTCAGGCTCACGTCCGCGAGCGCTGTGAAGACCCCCCCGGCACCGGAAAAGGACTTGCTGACATGCGAGAGGGAGATCAGAGGCGATGGATTCATGCCGTGTACGGTACGGCGGAGAGGTGAGCGCCCGCTACGGGGTCGAGCGCCGTTCGACCTCCTCCCGGCACCGTTGGGCGAATGGTGGCTCCTCCCGCTCCCGAACCGGTGTCATTCTCCATCACCCGACTCCTGGAGAGATCATGTTCTTCCATCGAACGCTTGCCACCGTTGTCCTTCTCGCCGTCCCCGCCGCGCTCACCGCCCAGCACGACGGTGCCGGTGCGGCGCCCGCCCGGACGCAGACGACCGCCCCACGTGAGGGGTCGCAATTCGACTTCCTTGTCGGGGAATGGGAACTGGTCGTGAAAGTCCCCGCGCCGAGTCTGGCGGCGCGCCTTCACGGCGGCGCGCCGAAGCTGGTGGGGAGCTGGAAGGGGTGGCGCGCGATGGACGGCTATGGCGTCGAGGACGAGCTGCGCATCACCGATGCGGCGGGCAACCGGCTTAGCCTGGCCAAGGCGCTGCGCGTGTACGATGTGGGCGCCCGCCATTGGAGCTCCACCACCCTCGACGTATACCGCGCCCGCTTCTCTTCGGCCACCGCCGAGTTCAAGAACGGCGAGATGCACCAAACGTCGAAAGGCACCGACCAGGAAGGGAAGGCGTTCGTGCAGCGCACCCGTTTCTACGAGATCACGCCGGCCGGCTTCCGCTTCCAGCAAGACCGCTCCTACGACGACGGGAAGAGTTGGACTGAAGGGGTCCTCCGAATCGAGGCAAAGCGGGTGGCGCCAACGGCGGCGCGGTGACCCTTGCCAGGGGCCTCCCTGGGAAGGATCGTTCCCCCATGCGGAGCACGCGCCCCTGGGTCTGGCTGCAATTGGTCATCGGATGGTTCCCGATCTGGGCGCTCTTTGCCGGGCTCATTGCGTCCGCGCATCCCGAAACCTCGCTCGCGAGCGCGGGCCGGGCCGCGCTCCGCGCCATTGCCGTCGCCGCCCTGCTCGGCATCCTGGTCCAGCGCCTAACCGAGCGGTTGGCGTGGCCGCGCCCGATTCGGCCGGGGTTCGTGCTCGTTCACGGGGCGGCCGCCGTGCTCTACGCGGTATTCTGGATGGGGCTTACCTCGGCGCTTGATATGCTCATCCACCCGGGGGGGGTGCTGATCGCGCGATACCTGCCTGTGGGTTACCTGGTGCTCGGCGTCTGGCTCTACCTGATGATCGCGGGGATCTCCTACGCGACCCTGGCGACGGAGCGGGCGGCGCGGGCCGAAGCGCTGGCGGCGCGCTCCCAGCTCGCCGCGCTTCGCTCGCAGCTCAATCCCCACTTTCTGTTCAATGCCCTCCACACCGTGGTCCAATTGATTCCTCGCGAACCGGCGCGGGCCGCCTCCGCTGCCGAACAACTGGCGGGACTTCTCCGGGCTGCGGTCGAGGAGGATCGTGACCTCGTTTCCCTGGCGGAAGAGTGGGCCTTCGTCGAGCGGTACCTCGACCTCGAACGAATCCGCTTCGGCGATCGGCTCCAGGTCGACGTCCGCCTGAGCGACGAAGCCCGGGGAACGCTGGTGCCTTCCTTTGCGCTGCAGACCCTGGTGGAGAACGCGGTTCGGCACGCGGCAGCGCCGCGGGTCGAGCCGACTCGGATCGAGGTGATCGGCAAGACGGGCGGCAAGACGCTCTCCTTGACGGTGCGCGACAACGGGAATGGAGCCACCGCCGAACAACTCGCGGGGAATGGAGGGACCGGTCTCCGGCGGCTCCGAGATCGCCTGAACGCGCTGTACGGCAGCGCGGCCACGCTCACCCTCGAGAACGCCGGTGGTGGTTTCGCCGCGTCTCTCGAAGTGCCTCGTGCGGCGGCGGAATGAGAGTTCGAGCGCTCATTGCCGACGACGAGCCGGTGGCGCGCGCCGGCCTCCGTCACATGCTCGCAGGAATCACCTGGGTGGAGACCATTGGCGAGGCTGCCGATGGGCTCGCTGCGGTGGAGGCCATCAACACCCTGCGGCCGGAACTTCTCTTCCTCGATATTCAGATGCCGGGCCTCGTGGGCACGGAGGTGCTGAGCCGGGTGTCGTGTCAGCCCCACGTCGTTTTCACCACGGCCTACGCGCAGCATGCGGTAACCGCGTTCGAACTGGGCGCTCTCGACTATCTACTCAAGCCCTTTGGCCCCGAACGTCTGCAGGTGACCCTCGAGCGGGTTCGTGCGGTCCTCGGCGAGCCGGCCGGACAGCCGGCGCTCGACCGGCTGCAGGAGGCGTTGAGCAGCGGCCCCATGTCTCGCCTCTTCGTCCGAAGCGCGGGCTCGGTCATTCCCCTTGCGGTGGAAAGCGTGCTCCGGTTCGAGGCGCGTGGCGACTACGTGGCGGCCTACGCGGGAGGTGCGCGGCACCTGCTCCACCTTTCCCTCAACCGTCTCGAGGCTCGGCTCGACCCGAAGCGATTCGTGCGAATCCACCGGGCCCATATCGTCAACCTCGATCGGGTCACCGCCTTCCGCCCAGTGGGGAAGGGGAGGCTTGTCGCCGAACTCTCCGACGGTACCCATTTGCCGGTCGGCCGGAGCCGCGCGCAGGAGCTTCGCGGACTCCCCATCTAGAGAGATCGCTTCGGCCCTGCGGGCCTCGCGATGACGGGCCTCCGGCCAGTGCCGACGTGTAGACGAGGACGCCACCGTCGTCCTAACTATACAGAAGACACTTGCGCGGAGTCTGTTATGAGAAACCCCATCGCACTACTCGCCCTTGCCGGCGTCGCCGCCTGCGGCGGTTCCGGCGCCACCGTTTCCAATCCCTCTCCCCGCCTCTGCCAAGGGGAGCAGATCGTCGTCGTCACGAACGACTGGAAGGGGACCATCGATGTGCTGGCCCGAATCCCCGGCGTGGCGAGGCCGCCGGTATTGGGAACGCTGCCTCCGGGAGCGAACAGCCAGATCCCAGTGCCCAAGGACGCCACGGAGATCTACTCCCTGCAAACCGGGCGCGACGAGCCGGACGCAATGACCCGGCAACTACGCCGCTTCGTGCGCTACAAGTTCGAGTGCCGCGAAGACTCCGCTGAAACGTCCGGTGCGGGACTTCGTACGTTGAGAGTGGCCTTGAACCTCCGTCTCTCTCGCCTCGAGGAAGCCTCGTTGTGACTCTCCACATTCGATCGTTCCGCGCCGTGCTTCTTGCCGGTCTCGCGGTTGTTCCCGTTCAACAGGCCAGTTCTCCCACGGCCGCGGTTCAGGAACTTCTATCGGCCGACCGTTCGTTTGCCGCGGCGAGCGCCAAGACCGACCTGATCACCGGTCTTTCGGCGATGCTCGCCGATGACGCCATGATGGGGCTCCCAGGCGGGAAATTCGCGGACGGGCGCGCCGCCGTCGTGGAAGGTCTCAAGTTGAATGCGCTCAATGTGAAGTCCCGCGCCGAGTGGACCCCGATTCGCGGGGGCATTTCGGCGGACGCGTTGCACGGATTCACCTTCGGATACATGACCGTCATCCGGGAAGATGGAACGCGGGTTCCGTTCAAGTACCTCTCGTATTGGATGAAGGGGCCGGCCGGCTGGCGGGTGGCGGTGTACCGTCGTGGTCTTCGCAAGGAGGGCACCCCCGATCTGACCGAGATGCCCCCGTCGCTACCGGCCGCGCTGGCGCCGGAGTCGAAGGATGCGGCGGCCATTACGGGGTATCGGGAGAGCCTGGCACTCACCGAGAAGGCGTTTTCGGATGAAGCCCAACGGATCGGCCTCGGCCCTGCGTTTGCCAAGTATGGAAGCCCCGATGCCGCGAACATGGGTGGCCCTGACGATGCCACCTTCCTGATCGGCGCCGAGGCGGTGGCAGGTGGGGTGGGTGGAGGCGGTCCATCAACTGGGAGCCCGGTCAACTGGTCGTCCGACAAGGTCATCGTGGCATCGAGCGGAGACTTCGGCGTTTCGATCGGGATGATCCGTCAGAACAAGCCCGAAGCGGGACGGGCGTCGGCCTTCCCCTTCTTCACCATCTGGCGGCGGGCCAGTCCCAACGCCCCCTGGCGGTACATCGCGGAGTAAGACTGGCGCGACGTCGCGACGGCGCTCGAGAGGAACGCCGCCGCGATCGATGCCATTCGGGTCGAGCCCAATGCCTAGCGATCCGTACAGGCCGCCCCGCCGAAGCTTCTGAGTGCGGTCTCGGTTCGCCGGGTCGTGACCACCGCGGCCAATGCGGGGGGCGGCGCCGGTGCCGCGGGGGCCGAAACGAAGGCGCCGGCGGTCCAGGTCGGGTGACAGTCGGTGGCCGCGTTATTGGTGCGGTTCACCAGGCTCGTCCCATCCGCCTTCATCGTGAAGATCTCGATATTGCCGGTGCGGTCGCTCCGGAAGGCGATGTATTGCCCGTGGGGCGAGAAAACCGGATACGAGTCGAGCTCCGCATGATTCGTGAGCCGCATCTGATTCGACCCGTTCGCATTCATCACGTAGATCTCGTAGTTGTCGTCGGCGGCGCCGGCCGGCGTGTCCCGCGTGCTCACGAAGGCGATCTTCGACCCGTCGGGTGACCAGGCGGGGCGGCCGTCGAACCAGGCGTTGTTGTTCGAGATATCGGTGACCCCGGTGCCGTCGGCGTTCATCACGAACACCTCGAGCGACTTGGAGGGGATGCGATCGCTCGCGAAGGCGATCTTCTGCCCGTTGGGCGACCAGGCGGGGTGGTCATCGTAGCCCGGATACTTGCTCAGGTTCGCCTGTCCGCCGCCGTTCGCGTTCATGACGTAGACCTCCGGATTGCCGTCGCGCTCGCTCTCGAAGAGAATCTTCGTTCCGTCGGGCGACCAGTCCGGACCGGTGTCTTCCGCCCCATTGAACGTCAGGCGGGTCTGCCCGCTGCCGTCGGCGTTCATGACGTAGATCTCGTCGTTGCCGTCGCGCCGGCTCACGAAGGCGATCTTCTTTCCGTCGGGCGACCAGTCGGGCTCGAAGTCGAGCGCCGGGTTGTTCGAGAGGTTCACCGGATTCGTCCCGTCGGCGTTCATCACGAAGATCTCGTAGTTTCCGGTCCGTTTGGTCTCGAACGCGATGCGCCCGGTCAACGATTGAACGACCGCCCCGCAGGTGACCACGAACGCCACCGACGTCTGAGATCCCCCGGTGACGGCTGCGCTCCTCGGGTTGCTTCCGGTGACCGCGCAGTTTGCGGCGATGCCGTTGAGAAGGACCGAGTGATTCCCGTTGCCCGGGGCAAGCGTGACGGTGGCATTGGCCCCGATCGGTTGGGCCGCCCCTCCGCTTACCGAGATCGTATAGCCGTCGGTATCCAGATCGGAGCCGCCGGTCGTGATCGACACCTGCATGGTGCCGGCCGACGGGCCGGGAGGCGGTGGTGGTGGCGGCGGCGGTTGAGACGGCTCGGCGGTCGAACCGCCGCCGCACGCAGCGGCGATGGCGAGAATGCAGGCGGCCAGCAGGCGGACTGGGATTGCTGCGGTGAAGCGTTCTGATTCGTACATGATTCCCCCGTTGGTTTGGCGACCAGGCGTCGCCGACGGGAGGAAGACTACGTTTCGGGATCAACCGCAGATCATCTCTGGATCAACTTGATAAGTGGTTGTGCTGTCTTGGATTAGACGGGGGGCTTGTTAGATTGCTTCCATGCGAATCACCCCCATTCTGGCGCTCTGTCTTGTCGCCGCGCCGCTCGGAGCCCAGCAGCCGAACGGCACGACTCTCTCCGGCCTCTGGCAGTTGGAGAAGGGGAAGGTGAAGTCGGACGGTCCGAGAAGCGTGATGATTCGGGCCGATTCGAGCGCGTCGTGGGGAAAGGAAACGGTGCGGTGGCGCCTTCGGCCCGGTCAGATCATGATTGCCCTCGGCGGAGAGTGGGAGATCTACACGCTCAAGCTCAAGGGCGACCGGCTCACGCTCTCCGGTGGGGATCTGACCGAGCCCGTCACCCTCAAGCGGGTGGGACAGGCAACTCCCAGACCGGCAAACGTTCCAGTGCCGCCTGATCCGGATCAGGTGCCACAATAAGGTCACTATCAGGTGCCGCAATAAGGTCATTGCGAGGCCCCGAAGGGGCCGAAGCAATCTTCAACTCGATCCCCGCCAGCGGCCGGTCCTGCAGCGCCACCTCCAGTACCCCGGCAAACCCCGATCGCCGGAGCGCAGGTTCCACCGCCGCCCGCGCCACGTCGGGCCGATTGCATCGCTGGCTCAGGTGGGCCAATACGACGGTGCCAAGGCCGGGGTGGACTAACTCTTCCAGGAACTGCGCGCTGGCACGGTTGGACAGGTGCCCATCGCTTCCGGCGATCCGCTGTTGCACCGACGCGGGGTACTCGCTCGTTCGAAGCAGCACCTCGTCGTAGTTCGCCTCGAGCACCACGGCATGGAGCGACCGGAATAAGTAGCGAAGCGCCTGCGTGGGGCGGCCGAAATCGTACGCGACGCCGAGGCGCACCCCGCTCGCCGTGGTGACCGAAAGCGCGAGCGGTTCGGCGGCATCGTGGAGCAGGGCGCAACCGCCGAGCACGAACGGCCCGCATTCGACCAGGCCGGCGGTCCGGATCGGAATGTGCCTAACCTTCGGCGGCGCCCCGAGCGCGTTCCACGTTCCGCTCGAGGAGAGTATCGGCACCCGATGGCGCTCGGCCAGCCGAACCGCGCCCTGCGCGTGATCGCCATGCTCGTGGGTGAGGGCGATGCCGGCGAGCGATCCCAAATCCAGCCCCGCAAGCTCCGCCCGTCGGGTCAGTTCCTTCCCGCTGAATCCGGCATCGAGCAAGAGGATCGCGCCGTCACTGGTCAGGGCGCATGCGTTGCCTCGGGAGCCCGAGCCGAGAACGGTGAGGGTGGTCACCGCGCCAGTCGGGCGTGCGTCGCGCGGAGCGAAGCCTCGATCTCGGCGGTGACCTCGATCTTGCGGCGCGGCATCACGCGCTTGGCGATCTTGACGAACCCGTCGGGATCGAGGAATTCGCCGCCCAGGCCCCAAGCAAACGGGGGAATCCAGCGGGGCAGCGGCGCGCCGACGACGCTGGCGCCCGCGCCGACGACGCTTCCGGTCGAGAGCATCGATCCGATCGCGGTCTTGGCATGGTCGCCGAAAAGAGTGCCCAGGTTGGTGCGGCCGGTTGCGAGGCGCCCACCGGGAAGGTCGAGGCGCACTTCGCCGTAGGTGTTCTTCAAGTTCGAGGTGGTCGTCCCGGCACCCAGATTGGTCCAGTGGCCGAGCACGCTGTGGCCAAGAAACCCGTCATGCGCCTTGTTGGCGTACCCGAGGAAGACGCAGACGGACACCTCGCCATGAATCCGGCAGTGCGGACCGATGACCGAGTGCCGAATCGTCCCGGCCACGAGGCGCGACGTCGGACCGACGAAGAGAGGGCCCTCGAGGCGCGTGCCGGCCAGCACCTCGACTCCTTCCTCCAGCACGATCACCCCTCCGCGCACGTCGAAGATCACCCCCGGCTCCACCTGCGCGCCGAAGCAGGCCACATCGCCCGGATCGCCCAGGACGAGGCAGTTGTCGGGAACCGGATCGGGGCCGGCGGCCAGCGCGTCCATGCAATCGGCTGGGAGGAGATGCTCGAGGGCGGTCAGCAGGTCCCACGCCCCCTGGAGCGGCATGCCGTCGACCGGGCTCGACGGACCGGCATCGTCAGGCGCCGTCCAGACCTCCCCCTCCGGGACGATCCATCCGACCGTAATGTCGTCGTGCGTGAGGCGCCGGGTGGCCGGATCGAGCTCGACGGCGGGGCCGGCCGGAGCGAAGTCGGAGCGAACCACGATGGCCGGGCCCGGCACCGGCCCCGCCGGCACGGAGGGGGCGGAGTCCACATCGGCGAAGTGCGCCGGCCCGCCCATCACGACCGTCTCCTCGGTGCCGAGGATCCCCGCCCAGCGGTCGCGAATGCGCCAGGCGCCGGCCCGCAGCTCGGCGATGGGCCGCACTCCCTGGAACGGATGCCAAGCCGAGCCGGGTGCGTTAGGCTCCAGGCAGACGAGCCGGGTCATCCGGGAAGGTCCCGAATCGGCGCGGGGAGGGCGTCGAGCACTCGCTTGAGATCGGCCGCGCGGGAGCGGTCCATCACCAGAATGCGGCCGTTGGCGTGCACCACCACGAGATCCTTGACGCCGGAGAGCACGATCGGGGTTCCTTCACTCCAGGCGATGCACCCGCTCGATTCGAAGGCCACTCCCGCTCCGACCATGACGTTGCCGGCGGCATCGGTTTTCCGGACTCGGGTGAGCGCCTCCCACGTGCCGATGTCGTCCCAACCGAAGGCGCCGGAGAGGACCACGACGCGCTCGCTCCGTTCGAGGAGCCCGACGTCGATCGAAATGGCGGCCACCCCCGCGAAGAACCCCGCCACATCTCCTTCCGCCAGCCGAGCGGTGTGCGCACCGATTTCCGGGGCATGCGCCGAGATTTCGTCCATGAGCCGCCGGGCGGTCCACGCGAAGAGCCCGCTGTTCCAGAGCGCGCCCGATGCGACGAGGGCGGTGGCCGTCTTCAGGTCCGGCTTTTCGGCAAATCGCGCCACGGTGCGCACGCCGCCATCGAGCTGATCGCCGGGGATGATGTACCCGTAGCCGGTTTCCGGTCGGTCAGGGACGATCCCGACCGTGACGAGCCGGTCGTGTGTCCGAGCGGCGAGCAGCGCCGCTTCCGCCGTCCGGGCGAAGGCGGCGCGGTCGCCCACCGCCCAGTCGGCATGCAGGGAGAGGATCGTGGCGGAAGGATCTCGCTTGAGTGCCTCGGCCGTTGCCCATACCAGCGCGGGTCCGGTGGATGCGGCTCGCGGCTCGATCAGCACGTTGGCCGGGTCGAGGTCGAGCTTCGCGGTGAGGAGCGGGGCGAGCGCCGGTCCCGTTACGACGAGGATCCTGGACTTCGGGATGAAGCCGGTCAGGCGGTCGAGGGTGTCCTCGGCGGTGGAATGTTCCGCGACGAGAGGAAGCAACTGCTTGGGGCGTGAGGGGGAGGAGAGTGGCCAGAATCGTGTGCCTGAGCCCCCCGCGAGAATGACGGCCCAATCCATGGATTAGAGGAGTCCGGCGAGGGCGGCGTGGCGGGAGCGCAACTCGAAGAGCAGGGGCCCGAGATCTCGTTCCGGTCGGGCCAGAAGCACGAGCGTGGCGCTGGGGCCGAGGGTCGTCAGAATGGCGGGCCCCTCCGCAAAGTCGAGCACCGCGGTTCGGAGCGTGCCGCAACGCCCGGCACTTCCAAACTGTTCGGCGTGGCGCATCGTGGTGACGGCCAGCGCCGCCACCGCTTCGGCGTCCGCACCGGCGCTCAAGGCATCGTGGATTACCAGACCATCCTCGCCGATGATCGCCGCGCCCCGCACCGAATCCTGGGCGTCGAAGCTATGGATGATCTCTTTGAGGCCGCTCATTGCGACTCGCGGTCGGGGAATTTTCGGGTGGCCGGGAACGTAGGAGGCGACCACACCGAAGTCAAGAAAACACTACGGGTTGACCCCCTTGGAACACCCCCTTAGGCTTCCACTTCTGCTATGCGCCCGACCGGACTCCTTCCCGCGCTCGCCATCTTTCTGGCCGTTCTCGCTGTTGAAGCGTGCAGCGACCAGCTGAGCCTGTTGCCGCCCCAATTCCGGAACGAAGAAGACACGATCATCGTCTATGCGATTCGTGGAACGCCTCTCGATCGCGCCAGCGCATACGATGTCTACTCCCGGAACGTCGTGCGGCTCGATCAGCGCGCCGTCTTCGATTTTGCTTACGACATCGACGACCAAGGGCGGAACGTCTTTCTTCCCTATGGAGCGATCATCGCCACCGGCGGGCAGTCCAACGGACTCCCGGGATTTCAGCCGACCAACACCGACTTCGACCAGATCAGCATTGCCGAACAGCTGGGGTACATCACCAAAGACACGATCGAGGTCCAAGAGGGGATGACGCTCTATCTCCGCTCCAGCCTCAACGGTACCTGCAGCCTCGGCATCCCGTACTACGCGAAGGTGCAGGTCCTCGGAATGGATCCGGAGCAGCGTAGTCTGAGGTTCCGTGTCCTGGCCAACATCAACTGCGGTTACCGGGGCCTCACGATCGGATTTCCGAATAAGTGATCGACGTTCGGCTGTTGCGGCAGGACCCCGGCGGCACCCGGGCCGCGCTCATGCGCCGCGGAGATGCCGCGGTCGGCGAAGCGGTCGACGCGGTGCTGGAGCTCGATCGCCGGTGGCGCGCGCTCGTGTCCGAAACGGAAGGGCTCAAGGCCGAACGAAACGCGGCCACTGAAGAGGTCGCCCGCCGGAAACGGGCCAAGGAGCCCGCGGACGAGCTGCTCGCCTCCCTCAAAGTCTCCGCCGACCGGGTGAAGGGCCTCGACACCGAAACCAAGGCGCTCGAAGCGGAACTGCACGAGACGCTGCTTCGCATCCCCAATATCCCGCACCCTGACACCCCGACCGGCCCGGCGGAAGCGAACCGGGTGCTCCGCGCCTGCGGGGAAGTCCCCGCGTTCGCTTTTACGCCGAAGCCGCACTGGGAGCTAGGTCAGACTCTCGGCATCCTCGATTTGCAGCGCGGCGTCAAGCTCTCGGGATCGGGGTTTCCGGTGTTCACCGGCGCCGGCGCGCGGCTCGTTCGCGCGCTGGCCAATTTCATGCTCGACCTGCACACCGTCACGCATGGGTACGTGGAAGTGTCGCCGCCCTATCTGGTGACTCGCGCCACCCTGACCGGTACGGGCCAGCTCCCCAAGTTCGAAGACGATCTCTACGGGCTGCCCACTGACGACCTCTTCTTGATCCCAACGGCCGAAGTGCCGGTCACCAACCTCCACCGGGACGAGCTCCTCGAAGCCGGTGTGCTTCCGCTGGCGTACGTGGCGTATACGCCCTGCTTCCGCCGTGAGGCGGGCGCGGCCGGCAAGGATACCCGCGGTCTTCTCCGGGTGCATCAGTTCGACAAGGTCGAGGTCGTCCGGCTCTGCCGTCCCGACGAGAGCGCCGGTGAGCACGAACTGATCACGGCTCACGCCGAGGAAGTGCTCAAGCGGCTCGAGCTGCCCTATCGGGTGCTGGAGCTTGCGAGCGGCGATACCGGGTTCAGCGCGGCGCGCACCTACGATCTCGAGGTGTGGTCCGCCGGTGTGGGCGCCTGGCTGGAGTGTTCCAGCGCGAGCACTTTCACCGACTTTCAGGCGCGCCGCGCCAGCCTCCGATTCCGCCCCGCTCCCGGGGCCAAACCGGAGTTCGTTCATACGCTCAACGCCTCCGGCGTGGCGCTGCCGCGGACGATAGCGGCGTTGCTCGAGAACAATCAGGCGGCCGATGGTTCGGTGCGTTTGCCCAAGGCCCTGGTCCCCTACTTCGGAGCGGATCGGCTCCTTCCCCAATGACCGCCGGAACGGCCGGGCGGGATTGGGCCCGGACTCTGAATGCCGAGCAGCGAGAAGCGGTGGCCCACGTGCATGGGCCGTTGCTCGTGCTGGCCGGCGCCGGCTCCGGCAAGACGCGGGTCCTCACCACTCGCATCGCCGTACTCCTCGATGAGCATGGCGTGCCGCCGGAGCGGATCTTCGCGGTCACGTTCACGAACAAGGCCGCCGCCGAGATGAGGCACCGGGTGGCCACACTGCTGGCTAAGGATCCCGCCGGGCTCTGGATCGGCACCTTTCACAGTCTCTCCGCCCGGCTCCTGCGCCGCGATGCCGAGCGCCTCGGCTTCTCCCGGCAATTCACGATCTTCGACGAGGACGATCGCCTTTCGCTCATCAAACGTCTGCTGGAAGAGCGCAACATCGCGAACAAGCTCTTTCCCCCTCGGGCGGTGCAGGCGGTCATCTCCTCCGCAAAGAACCGTATGCTGAGTTCCGAGGCATTGGCGGCCTCGGCCGGTTTCGATCGCCTGGCGCAGATTGCCGCCGAGCTGATGGACCCGCTCGCCGCGGCGCTCAAACGGCAGAACGCGATGGACTTCGACGATCTGATGCTGCACCCGCTCACCCTCTTTCGGGAGCACCCCGACCGCCTGGCCTGGTGGCGCGACCGGTTCGCGTTCGTCATGGTGGACGAGTTTCAGGATACGAACCGCGCGCAGTACGAGCTGGTCCGCATGCTCGGAAGCCATGGCAATATCTTCGCCGTCGGGGACGACGATCAGTCGATCTACGGCTGGCGTGGCGCGGAGGTCAAGAACATGCGCGACTTCCAGGGCGAGTTCGGCGGCGCCAAGATCATCCGCCTGGAAGAGAACTATCGCTCCACCCAGGTCATCCTCGATGCCGCCAACGCCGCCATCTCGCGGAACAGCGGCCGATTCGGCAAGACCCTGCGAACCCGCCGGAACGGGGGGGAGTCGGTGACGATTCTCGCTTCGGCCGACGAGCGCGATGAGGCGGAGTGGATCGCGCGGGAACTGGCCAAGCGCAGTGCCGCCGGCGAGTGGAGCCTCGAGGATATGGCGGTGCTCTACCGGACCAACGCCCAGTCCCGGGCTCTGGAGGAGGCGTTCCGCCGCTCCGGTGTGGCCTATCGGTTAATCGGCGCCATCAGCTTCTACGAGCGGCGGGAGGTGAAGGATCTGCTCGCCTATCTGCGGCTCATCGCCAACCCCGCCGACGACGAAGCGTTCCAGCGCGCCATCGGGGTGCCGCGCCGCGGCGTCGGCGAAGCGAGCCTCGACGCCTTTCGGGGGACGGCCACGGGGTGGGGCAAGTCGCTTCTCGAAACCGCCCGCATCGCCGACCGAATTACCGGGCTCCGGCCCAATGTGCGGGAGGCCCTGCAGCGCTTCGCGGCGTTCATCGACGACCTGCGCGCGCGGAGCGCCACCGCGGCGCCGGTGGTGATCCTGGAGGAGTTGGTGCAGGCCATCGACTACGAGACGGTCCTCTCGAGCGAAGGGCCCGACGGTGCCGATCGGTGGGAGAACGTGCGCGAGCTCATTGCGGGGGCGGCGGAGTGGTCGGAAATCGTGGCCGACGAGGCCGAGGGCACGCCGCTCGAGCGCTATTTGGCGGAGGCGGCGCTCGTCTCCGCTTCCGATAGCAGCGAAGGAACCGACGGCGTCACGCTCATGACACTGCATACCGCCAAAGGGCTCGAATGGCCGGTCGTCGTCCTTTCCGGCCTCGAAGATGGCCTCTTCCCGCTGGGGCGCGCCATGGAGAGCCAAGCCGGTTTGGAGGAGGAGCGGCGTCTCTTCTACGTGGGTCTCACGCGCGCCAAAGACAAGCTGTATCTCTCCTGGGCGCGGGCGCGCCGGCGTGGCGGCGAGTTGCGGCAAGGAATCGCGTCGCGGTTCATCGAGTCGATTCCGGCGGAACTCCTCGAAGAGAAGAGCACCGCGTCGCTCTGGGCGCCGCACCGGTCGTCAGGCGGATGGCTGGCCCCGTGGGAGGTCACCTCCGTCCCCCGCGCCACGCCGACCCGGCTCTACGCCATCGACGAGGACGAACAGAATCAGGACGCGCCCCGGCTCATCAAAGGCGAGCGGGTCCGGCACCGGCGCTTCGGCGGCGGCATCGTCCAGGGGCTGGCGGGGGCGGGGAAGGATCTCAAAGTGAGCGTGTTGTTCGACGACGAGACGGTTGGGCTCAAACAGTTGCTCGTGGCCTTCGCGGGCCTCGAGAAAGACTTCGAAGGGGGACAGGGGGCATGAGTGTTACGGCGGCGGAGGTAGAGCGAGTGGCCAAGCTCGCGGAGCTGGCGGTCGATCCGAAGGATCTTCCCGCGCTCACCGCGCAGATGAACGCGATCGTCGATTTCGTCGCGCAACTCACCGAACTGGGCGACCTCGGTGGGGCCACGCCCTACATCGCCGGACCGGAGCGCACCCCGCTCCGAGAGGACGTCGTGCGCCCGGCGCGGATGGCGCGGCGCCCCGCGGAGATCGCCCCCGATTTCGAGGAGGGGTTCTTCGTGGTGCCGAAGCTCGGCGCGATGGAGTCCTCCGCGTGAACGCCGGCGCAATCGCTTCGGCGCTGGGCGCCCGGCTCGCGGAAGCCGACCGGAAGGGGCTCAACGCCGTGCTTCATTGGAGCCAAACCGCCCTCGATGCGGAGGCGGCTCGGGTCGACGCGCTCCCGGGAAGTGGGCCCCTCGCCGGCGTGCCGGTCGCCCTCAAGGACAACATCGTCACCACCGAACAACCGACGACCTGCGGGTCGAAGATCTTGGCCGGATACCTCTCGCCATTCGATGCGACGGTGGTCGAGCGGCTCCGTGCCGCCGGCGCGATGGTCGCGTGCAAGGCCAATCTCGACGAGTTCGCGATGGGATCCTCCACCGAGCATTCGGCCTACGGGCGGGTCAAGCACCCCCTCGACCCGACGCGGGTGCCGGGCGGCTCCTCGGGCGGTTCCGCCGCGCTGGTGGCGGCGGAAC
>JABFSM010000157.1 GCA_013140635.1 Gemmatimonadales bacterium | reverse complement strand
TTCACGACGAAGCCCGCCGGCTCGGGAATCGGGCTCGTCTTCTGCCGGCAAGTCGCCGAGGCGCATGGGAGTACGGTCACACTCGCCAATCGCGCCGATCGGCGCGGCTGTGTGGCGCGGGTGCGGCTGCCGATCTCCTCCGGCTAGATTTGGCCCCACGATGACGCGGACCACATTGCGATTCGCCGGCCTGCCTTGATGCTTCGCAAGGCCCTGCTTTGGCTCTCCCGTCAGCAGCGCGTTTTTCGGTTCGTGCGGCGGAACCGGCTCGCCCGCCACCTTGCCTCCCGCTTCGTGGCCGGCGAAACCGCGGACGAGGCGGTGGCGGCCGCGGCGGCGCTACAGGGCAACGGCATCACCGCATCGCTTGATGTGCTGGGCGAAAGCGTCGCCCAAGCCGCTGAAGCCGAGGCGGCGTGCGCGGAGTACCTCGCGCTGATCGACCGGATGGCGGCGGCCGGGGTCGAGGTGAACGTGTCGGTGAAGCTGACGCAGATGGGACAGGATATAGACGAAGCGCTCTGTGAGCGGAACATGCGGCGCATCCTCGACCGCGCCCGCGCCATTGGTGGTTTCGTGCGGCTCGATATGGAGTCGTCCGCGTACACCCAGCGCACCCTCGATTTTTTCGAGCAACGGCTCTGGCCCGAATACGGACGGCATGTGGGCGTGGTCATCCAGTCGGCGCTACGGCGAAGCGGCGCGGACGTCGAACATCTGATCGCGCTCGGCGCGCGGGTGCGTCTCTGCAAGGGCGCCTACCTCGAACCTCCCGACGTGGCCTTTCCCGACAAGGGGGATGTCGACGCCCACTATGTACGTCTCATGAAGCGGCTTCTCCAGGCGGGGCATTATCCCGGACTCGCGACCCACGACGAGACGATCATCAACCACGCGAGGACTTTCGTGGCGCAACAAGGGATCGCGGCCGACCGCTTCGAGTTCCAGATGCTGTACGGCGTGCGGCGCGATCTCCAGGAGCGCCTCCGCGCCGGCGGGTTCAACATGCGGGTCTACGTCCCATTCGGCACCCAGTGGTATCCGTACCTGATGCGCCGGCTCGCGGAACGGCCCGCCAACATCGCCTTCATTCTGGGCGGCATCACCAAAGAGGCGTTATCCCGTCGATCGACCCCGAACTGACGCTGGGCGGATATTTCGCGCGGCACGAGCGGGCACCCGCCTTCGGCGGGAGCGACGGCGAAGCGTATTCCGTCGCGATCTGGGTGGACGACGAACCGGACGAACGGGGACGTTATGGCGCGGCGCTCCTCTTCGTGCGCTGGAGCCAGGCGGGAGACAAGGCCGCGGGCCACGCGGAGTCGGAGCCGCTGGCTTGGGGGAAGACCCGGGCCGAGGCCGAGGAGCGGATCAAGGTGCTGTCCCTCTTTGACGTGAAAGCGGCGCTCGACGCCGCGATCGCCGCGCGCCCCGCCGATTGGTGAGCGGGCTCCATGGGTTAGTGCTGGCCCGGGAAGGGAGCCGATTCCGGGTCGCAACCCCCGAGGGGGAAGTGGCGGCGGTGCTCCGCGGCAAGGCCAAACGCGACCGGTATGACCGGGTGGTCGTCGGCGACCGGGTGACCCTCGACGAGGGAGATGCGCAGGGCACCTTCGGCATCACCGGCGTCGATCCTCGGAGGAACCTGCTGGAGCGGCGAACGCCGTCAGGCAGAGCCAACCGTCCGGTGGCCGCCAATCTGGACCGGGTCTTCGTCGTTACCGCCGCGGTCAATCCGGCACCGGTACCCCAGCTCATCGACCGGCTCTGCGCCATCGCCGAAGCCAACGAGATTCCGGTGGCGCTCGTGATCAACAAGGCCGATCTCGCCCCGGTGGAATCCCTGGTCGCCCGGTACGAGGGGGTGGGATACGAGACCTTTCCGGTGAGCGCCAAGAGCGGGATGGGGCTCGACCGGCTCTTCGCCGCGCTCCGGGGCGGCGAATCGCTCCTCACCGGGGCCTCCGGCGTGGGGAAGTCGACGCTGCTCAACCGGCTGGAGCCGGGACTCGCCCTTCGGACCGCCCCGGTGAGCGAGAAGAACCATCGCGGCAAGAACACCACCGTGGCCGCGGTGCTGGTGCCGCTCGCGGGCGGCGGATGGCTCGTCGACACCCCCGGCTTCAGCGAGGTCGGTCTCTGGGGAATCGAGCCGCGGGAACTGGCGCGCTGTTTTCCGGAGTTCCGCGCATCGATCGACCGCTGCAAGTTCGCCGACTGCACCCACCGCACCGAGCCGGGATGCGCCGTATGCGCCGCCGTGGAAGAGGGGACCATCTCTCGGGAGCGGCACGCGAGTTACCTGATCCTCTTCGACGAACTGACGGGCGCCCCCCGGGACTGGGAGTGATCGCGCCCCCCGCCGATTTCCTGTTGACATTCGACAAGAAGAAGGCGATCCTCTCTCCATGGCTGGACCGACCCCCGACCTTCTGCAGGGCACGTTGGATCTGCTCGTGCTTCAGACCCTGATCGGGGGCCCGATGCATGGGTGGGGCATTGCGCAGCGGATCCTCGACCGCTCCCGAAGCGTGCTGGAGGTCAACCAAGGATCGCTCTATCCCGCGCTCCACCGCCTGGAGGATCGGGGCTGGGTGGCCGCGGAGTGGGGTACGTCCGAGAACAACCGCCGGGCCCGCTTCTACCGCCTGACGCCGGCCGGCAAACGCCGGCTGGCGCTCGAACGCGCCGCCTGGGAGCGGTACGCCGAGGCGGTGCGCGACATTCTCAAGTCTCCCTTCGTTCTCCCGGCCTAGTGCCATGCCGTGCCCGGCCGGGTCCAACGTTTTCTCTCTTGTAGACGTCCTACAAGAAGCCTTGCCGAGGAACCGCCGATGCTCTCGCTGACCAGACTGCTGCGCCGGCTCCGGACGCTCGTCACCCGCAAGCGGTTCGACGCCGACGTGGAAGAGGAGCTTCGCTTCCATGTGGAGATGGAAACGGAAAAGCACCTGGCGTGGGGAATGGATCCGCACGCTGCGCGTGCGGCGGCGCTTCGCGATTTCGGTTCCCGGCCCCGGATGCGGGAGGAGGTACGGGACGCTCACGGTATGACGCCGGTCGACGACTTGGTGCGCGACCTTCGGTTCGCCGTGCGGTCGCTGCGGCGGGCTCCCGGGTACACCGCCGTGGCGTTGCTGACGCTCGCCCTCGGCATCGGGGGCAGCGTTGCGGTCTTCACGATGGTCAACGCGGCGCTCATCCAGCCTCTTCCGTTCCCCGCCCCCGACCGGGTCATGATACTCTGGGAGACGGCGCCTGACCGAGGTGAGTTTCCCGTGTCCATTCCCAACTTTCGGGACTGGAAGGAACAGAACCGGTCGTTTGCGACCCTGGCCGCCTTCGCGACCTCACGGCAAAACCTACTCTGGGAGCGGGGGCCGATCCGGGCCACGGTGGTCCGGGTAACCGGCGACTTCTTCGCCGTTCTCGACGTACCCGTCCACCTCGGCCGCCCGATCGTCGCCGCCGATCACACCCCGGATGCTCCCCGCACCGTCGTGCTTGGCTACGGCTTCTGGCAGCGCGCCTTCGGCGGCGATCCCGGGATCATCGGGCAGCCGATCGGCATCGGGAGCGGCCGCGATTATGTGGTCGTGGGCGTCATGCCTCCCACCTTCGATTATCCGAGGGGGGCCGAGGCTTGGGCCTCCCGCGACATCAGCGGGAACCGATGGTCGCGCAATGGCCTCAACGAGCACGTCATCGGCCGGTTGAAGGATGGGGTCTCCGAGGAGACTGCGCGAAGAGACATGAACCTGATCGCGACCCGCCTCAAACAGCTGTATCCCTCCGACGAAGAGAACTGGGCCACGGCCACCGTGGTGCGCTCGCTCGGCGACGACTTCGGCCGGTACCTCAAGACCTACCTGATCCTCATGCAGGCCGCGGTGCTCTGCGTACTGTTGGTCGGATGCGCCAACCTTGCCAGTACGGGGCTGGCTCGCGGAATACGGCGGACCCGGGAGATGGGAATCCGCACCGCTCTTGGCGCGAGTCGCGGGCGTCTCCTGCGGCAGCTCTTGGCGGAGCATATCCTGCTCGGCCTGATAGGCGGCGGGCTCGGTCTCGCCCTCTCCATCGGGCTGGTTCGGTTCTTTGTCTGGCTTGCGCCCGGCGGAATGCTCCCCACCACCGATCTCCGGCCCGACGCCCTGGTCCTCGGGGGCGGCCTCGCGCTGTCCGTGGGCGTCGGATTGCTGATCGGGATCCTGCCCGCGCTCTTCGGATCGCGCTTCGATCTTCGGGGAGCTATCGGCGGCGGCGGAACGGGGTCGGCCGTGCGGCGGGCCAGAGTGGGCTGGAGCCTCGTCGCCGCCGAGGTGGCAATTTCGATGATTCTTCTTGTGGGTGGCGGTGTGCTGGTTCACAGTTTTGTGAAGGTGCTCGCGGAAGATCCCGGTGTGCGGACCGACGGTATCGTGACCGCGCAGATCGCTCTTCCCGTTGCCCGCTATGGCACCGAGCGTGAGACCCTGCCGTACTGGGACCGGCT
Organism: Gemmatimonadales bacterium; assembly: GCA_013140635.1. Taxonomy (GTDB): domain Bacteria; phylum Gemmatimonadota; class Gemmatimonadetes; order Gemmatimonadales; family GWC2-71-9; genus JABFSM01. Next base: position 2,433 of record JABFSM010000157.1, on the reverse strand, counting down.
ACTCGAGCGGGTGCGGGTGCTCCCAGGGGTTCGCTCCACCGCTGCCGGGAGCGCCACGCCGCTCGGGCGCGTCGGAGGCGCGTTCGTCGAAATCGAAGGACGTGAAGGCCAGGTGGACGCGGGGTATCGCTTGGTCACCGAAGACTATTTCGCCACCATGGGCATTTCGCTGATTCGCGGCCGGGCGTTTCTGGCGTCGGATGACTCGACCCGCGAGCACGTCACCGTCGTCAATCGAACGATGGCGGAAGCCTACTGGCCGGGAGAAGACCCGATCGGCAAGCGGATCCGGTCCAAAGGCTGGGACAACCATGCGGCGGTCTGGTTCACGGTCGTCGGGGTGATAGGAGACGTCAAGTACTTTTCGCTCGAGTCCGATGCCCGCGCCGAGCATTACGTCTACCACCGGCAGCGTCCCGAGCGGCTTCAGAATATGACGCTCGTGGTGCATACCACCGACAACCAGGAATCGCTGGCGCCCCTCCTGCGGATGGCGCTTCGCGAGGCCGATTCGGAAGTCCCCGCGGACATCTCGACGATGTCCGGCCGGGTCGAGGACACGCTCCAGCAGCGGCGTTTCGTGATGACCCTCCTGGGCGGATTTGCCGCGTTCGCCCTGGTCCTCGCCGCGATCGGGATCTACGGCGTGCTGTCGTACGTCACGACTGCCCGGACCCGCGAAATCGGCATTCGGGTGGCGCTGGGCGCCGGGCGCCAAGGGATCCTGGCGCTGGTGCTCGCCCAGGCGGCGGGGCCGGTGGGCATCGGGCTCCTCCTCGGCGCGGCCGGCGCGGCGGGGTTGGTGCGGTTCATCGAGAGCATGCTTTTCGGTATCGCTCCCTTGGATCCGCCGGCTTTCGCCGGCGCCTTCCTGCTGCTCGCCCTCACCGCCGGGGCGGCGTGTCTCGTCCCGGCGCGCCGCGCGCTTCGTGTAGACCCGATGATCGCTATCCGGGCCGACTGATCCGAACGAAAGGGCTCATGCTCATGTTGACTCCTTCCCGTCTTCTGCGGCGGCTCGGCGCCTTACTGGGCCGCCGCCGGTTCGATGCCGATCTTGACGACGAGATGCGGTTCCACCTCGACATGGAGGCTGCCAAGCGAGTCGCCGCGGGGATGGATCCCGAGGCGGCCAGGGCGGCGGCGCTACGCGACTTCGGTTCCCGGCCGCGGATGCGGGAGGAAGTGCAGGACGCTCACGGCATCACGTCGGTCGACGACCTCGGGCGCGACCTGCGCTTCGCCGTGCGAGCGCTTCGCCGTGCACCCGGGTACACCGTGGTGGCGCTCCTGACGCTCGCCCTCGGAATCGGGGGGACCGTCGCCGTTTTCACGATCGTGAACGGCACGCTCCTCCAGCCGCTCCCCTTTCGCGCGCCGGAGCGGCTACTGGCAGTAAGCGGGGTGACGCGCGACGGCCTCAAGATTCCGACGTCGGTGCCCAATTTTCTCGACTGGCAGGCCCAGGCGCGCCATTTCGAGTCGTTCGCCGCCTACAACACCTGGCGCCAGGATCTGGTGGGTGGGGCGGAGCCGCATCGGGTGCTCCTCACAACGGCCAGTGGGGATTTCTTTTCCGCCCTCGGCGTCTCTGCGTGGCGCGGCCGCACGATTCAGCCTACCGACCACACGCCGGGGCATTCGGCGGCCATGGTCCTGAGCTATGGATTCTGGCAGCGCGCTTTCGGCGGTGACGAGCGGGTCATCGGCAAGGAGGTTGGCATTGGCACCGGGCGGGGATATGTCGTGATCGGGATCATGCCGCCGTCGTTTGACTTCCCTAAGGGCACTGAGGTCTGGGCCTCCCGCAACATTGCAGCCGGCGCAAACTGGCCCCGCAACACGATCAACGATCAAGTGCTGGGGCGGCTCAAGGAAGGATCGTCGGTGGCCGATGCCCAGGCCGACATGAATCTGATCGCCGCGCGGCTCAAGGCGCAGTTCCCAAGCGATGAAGTCAACCACGTCGTGACCACAGCCGTCGTGCCGTTGCAGGACGAGCTCAGCGAAGGGGTTCGCGAGTATCTGGTGATGATTCAGGTGGGGATCTTGTTCGTCTTGCTGGTGGGATGCGCCAATCTTGCCGGTGCGGGGGTTGCCCGCGGCATTCAGCGCGAACGTGAAATGGCGGTGAGGAGCTCGCTTGGCGCCAGCCGGGGCCGCCTGATTCATCAGGTCCTGACGGAGCACCTTCTCCTTGGCGTGATCGGTGGGTCGCTGGGGCTGGCGGTCACCTTCGGTCTGGTGCAGCTCTTCAACCGGTTCGCGCCGCCGGACCTCCTTCCTGTCGCCGGACTTGCGCCCGACCGGATAGTCGTGGCGGTCGGATTCGGGCTCTCGCTGGTAGTCGGGCTTGGGATCGGCATTCTGCCCGCCCTCCTCGGTTCTCGGCTCGACCTTCGCGCGGCGATGTCCTCCGGCTTTGCCGGCAAC
>JABFSM010000044.1 GCA_013140635.1 Gemmatimonadales bacterium | reverse complement strand
TCCCCCCGCCGCGCCACCGGCGCCGGCGGCGGCTCATCCCTCACCAAGCTCAGTTCCTGGAGAGCAAACTCCTCCCGGGGCGCCGTCGGCTCTTCATTGCCGTGGGTCACCATCATCTCCGGCTCGGCAGCCTTCGGCGCCGGTGGCGCGGCGGGGGGAGGGGCCGAAGGGGTAATCAGCCCCTGCACCTCCTCGAGCCGGGCGATCTCCGCCGCCAGCCGTTCCAGCTCCTGATCGAAACCGGCGATCTTCCCGGAGCTCTCCAGCTCGACCAACTGCCACTCATCGTCGGTGTACTCGCCAACCGAATGCCGGAGTTCGGCCTCGGCCCGGATTTCGAGCTCGTCGTTGCGAAGCTGGTAGAACTCCCGGGACTGGGCCCGCAGACCCTCGAGGGTCGACTCAATCAGATCGCCGTGAGTTCCGAGCTGAGCCACCACCTGGGCCAGCCGAGCGCGGTAGTCTGCGCGCACCTTGGACTTAACCGATTCCGGGGCCTTTGAGCCTGGAGCGTCGAGCTTGTCCAGCCACCCGGTCAACTGTTGCCGGGTACCCAGAAGGCCCTCTATCTCGGCGATGTGGTGCGACTTCTGATTGGACATGTACAATCCTCCCGGATCGGAACGGACTCCCCCAAGTCGTTCCAATCTAACGAAAAAGCGCAAGAGCGAAACATGTTCGCTTCCTAATCGTCAAAGAATTTGACGGTTGGACCGATCATAAGCCACTCGGCCACCGACCAAGGTCAGCTGTACCCGCCCCGAAAGTGTCTCCCCGAGGAAGGGCGAATTGGTGCTTCTGGAGTGCAGATCCTCGCGCCGAACGGTCCATCGTTCCGCCGGGTCGAAGACCACGACGTCGGCCGGTGCGCCGACCATCAAGGTTCCCCCCGGCAGCTTGAAGATCCGCGCCGGCACCGTGCTCATCCGGGCCAGGAGGTCGGGCAGGCTCAGGAGCCCGGGCTCGACCAGCTCGCGCAACCCCAGACCGAGCGCCGTCTCGAGCCCGACGATACCGTTAGGTGCGTCGTCGAACTCCCGCTCCTTGGTGTCGTAGTGATGCGGCGCGTGATCGGAGGCGATGCAGTCGATGGTGCCGTCCTTGAGCCCTTGGCGAATCGCCTCCCGGTCGGCGGCCTCGCGAAGCGGCGGATTCATCTTGGCGTTGGTGTCGTACCCTTCGCACCGCTCGTGGGTGAGGGTGAAGTGGTGCGGGGTCGCCTCGGCGGTGACCCGGAGCCCCCGCTCCTTGGCCCATCGGATCAGGGCCACCGACCCTTTGGTCGACATATGGCAGAGATGCACGTGCCCGCCGGTGAGCTCCGCCAGGATGATATCCCGCGCCACCATGATCTCTTCGGCCGCCGAAGGAATGCCCTTGAGGCCGAGCCGCGCGGAGATGATCCCTTCGTGCATCGCGCCGCCTTTGGCGAGCGACATGTCTTCGCAGTGGTCGGCCACCGGAATACCGAAGGTCTTGGCATACTCGAGCGCGGTCCGCATCAGATGGCTGGTGGCGACCGGCCTTCCATCGTCACTCACCGCCACCGCGCCGGCCTGCACCATTTCGCCAAATTCGGTAAGCTGCTCTCCGTTCTGCCCGATCGACACCGCCCCGATCGGATAGACGCGAGCCTTGGCGGCGCGAATGGCCTGGCGCACCACGAAGCCTACCGTTGCCTGACTGTCGGTAACCGGATCGGTATTCGGCATCGCGCAGATGGCGGTGAACCCACCGGCCGCCGCCGACATTGCGCCGGTGGCGATGGTCTCGGCATGCTCGAAGCCCGGTTCGCGGAGGTGTACGTGGAGATCGACGAGCCCGGGCGCCACCACCTTCCCCGCCGCGTCGATGATGCTTGCCCCGGGCTGGGCGGGGATGTTCCGCCCCACCGCTTCGATCTTGCCGTCCTTCACATAGACATCCGCCACGCCATCGGTGGCGCGAGAAGGATCGATCACCCGCCCGCCGCGAATCAGCAGATCACTCATCGGTCGTCCCCGCCCCCGCCGCTGCGCCAGTCGGGGCCGCCGCCGGCGAGGAGGTAGAGCACGGCCATTCGAACGGCCACGCCGTTGGTCACTTGTGGGAGAATCACGCTATGGGGCCCGTCGGCGACGTCGCTGTCGATTTCGACGCCGCGATTCATCGGCCCCGGATGGAGAATCGCCAGCTCCTTGGGCGCCCGGGCCAGCCGCTCGCGGGTGACGCCAAAGACCCGGTTGTATTCCCGGAGCGAGGGGATGAACCCCGCCTGCATCCGCTCCAGCTGGAGCCTCAGAATATTGAGCGCGTCGGCCCAGGCGATGGCATCTTCGATTCGAGGAATGATCTGGACCCCGAGTTCCACCACCTGCGGCGGAATCAGGGTGGCGGGCCCGCAGACGGCCACTTCGGCGCCGAGCTTAAGGAGCCCCCAGATGTTGCTCCGGGCCACGCGGCTGTGGAGCACGTCGCCGCAGATGGCCACTTTGAGTCCCTCGATCTTCCCGAAGCGATCGCGCAGCGTCAGCAGATCGAGAAGGCCCTGGGTCGGGTGCTCGTGGGTCCCGTCACCCGCATTGATCACATTCGAGCGGATTCGGTCGGCCAGGAACTTCGCGGCTCCGCTCGATCCGTGTCGGATCACGACCATGTCGATCCGCATCGCCTCGAGGTTGCGCGCGGTATCGACCAGCGTTTCGCCCTTGGAAACGCTCGAGCCGCTTGCCGCGACGTTGACGGTGTCGGCGGAAAGGCGCTTCTCGGCGAACTCGAATGAAATCCGGGTGCGGGTGGAGGCTTCGAAGAAGAGATTGACGATAGTCTTGCCGCGGAGCGCCGGCACCTTCTTGATGGCCCGTTCGCTGACTTCTTTGAACGGCTCCGCGGTATCGAGGATCAGTTCGACCTGCGCCTTGGTGAGACCCTCGAGTCCGAGGAGATCCTTGCCAAGCGTCGGCTCGGTCACACCGGCCCCCCCCGAACCAGCTCGACGCTGTCTCGACCATCGAGTTCCTTCACGGCCACATCCACCCGGTCGTCGTCGGAGGAGGTGACCGTCACCCCAACGATGTCGGCCTGAATCGGCAGCTCCCGGCCACCTCGATCGACGAGGACGGCGAGGAGAATGCGGCGGGGGCGCCCGAAATCGGCCAGCTCGTCCATCGCGGCCCGGACGGTTCGGCCGGTGTAGAGCACATCGTCCACGATCACCGTCGTCTTGCCGTCGATCGAGTCGGGGAGGCTGGTTTCGCCGACCCGCGGGCGGGGGCCGATGGTGGAGAGGTCGTCCCGGTAGAGGGTGATGTCCACCTTTCCCATTGGGACCGGTGCCCCCGCCGACTGTTCGATTAGACGGGCCAGGCGGGCCGCGAGCTCGACGCCGCGGCGCTGGATACCCAGAAGCACCACGCCCTCGGCCCCCCCGCATTGCTCAACGATTTCCGACGCCATGCGAGCCAATGCACGCGCCATGGCGGAATCGTCGAGGAGCCGGGTGACCGAGGGCATCTCGGGGGGACAACCTACCCCCGTGGTGCGGGTGCGGGCAAGTCGCAGGCCCCCTTACCTGTCGGGCTGGGACTTGAGAAAGGCGCTCCGTGCTAGAATCTCCTGTTGCCCAACCCGGGGCAGCCCCATCGGCGCCTTCGGGTCGCGCTCAGCATGGGCCGCCATCTCCGCCCGATGCCGTGCCGCCGTTCTGGTACTCCAGGCAATGGTGATCGAATCGGCAAAGACTCCAAGCACGGGAAAGGTCCCCGCCTCACCCTCCGGGCTCACTCCGACCACCGCGCCGAAGCTCATCCCCCGATCGGTCGAATTGCGGAGGAGAATCGTGGGTACCGCCCCGAATCCGTCATCCCAGACCACCACCGGACCGGAAGGCGCAATGGCAAGCTGGACATGCGACGGCGTGGATCGCTTCGCGACTGCCAGCGGCAACGCACGGAAGGTCATGCCGCCGTCGTGCGACTTGGCGTAATACACCCCCGCGTGGCCTTCCTTGCCCGACCACCAGGCGATGTGCACTCCGCCGCCGGCGTCCACCTTGAGCGACGGGCCGGCGTGCGGGCAGCCTGGATAGACCCACCCGTCGTCGCGCGGCTTGACCGGCGTATCCCACGTCGTCCCGTCATCGGTCGATCGAGCAACGACGACATCGCGCACGTCGCCGGGGAAGATCTTCCGCCATGCCGCGTACAGGGTCCCATCCGGGGCACGGGCGAGCGATGTGCGGCAGCAGGGGCAGGTCGCCTCGCCATGGAGAAGTTGTGTGGGCAGCCAGCGCTTTCCTCCGTCGAGAGAGCGCCGAAGCCAGACCATCGACGGCGCCCCTTTCGGACCGCCGCCGAGCCAGGTGGCGTAGAGCCGGCCCCCCGGTCCCGCCAGGAGGGCGTGGAAGTTGTGGGAGCCGAATGCTTCGCCTTCGTTGACCGTTGTTGGCTCCGACCAACTGACCCCGCCATCGGTCGAGCGGATCAGCCGGAGCGCGCTCTTCGGAAAGCGCTCTCCCGGCACCTCCTTACCGACGGTGTACGCCGCGTAAAGACCGCCGTCGGGATCGGCGGCGAGTTGCGGCGGCGCCTCACCGTGAGGCTCGATGGGCCCAAGCGCATCGCGGATGGTGACGCGTGCCGGCGCGCCGCCACCGGAGGGGGTTGCGACAAGGTGGAGCCGGCCTTCGCTTCCGCCCCCTTCCGCCGACACCCAGGCGAGGAGCCGAGTCCCGTCTGGCGCCATCAGGACCATAGGGGTGGCACCGTTGCCGGTTTCGGCGGAAAGAGCTCGCACTTCGGACAGCGCGATGCCTGCGGGGGGAGAGGAGCTCCCCCCACAGGCCGCGACGAGCACCATCAGAAGCATAGAACTTTTCATCGGCCGCCCACTTCATACCGAAGGCTCACAAAAAGCGTTCTCGGCGCGCCGGGACGGAACCTGGCACCCTGTTGAGGTGTGAACGAGGTCGTCTCCGCGATCCGCTCGTTGGTGACGTTGTTGAGCCGGGTCGAAAGATCGAAGCCGAGGGGGAGCGGCACGCGGGCCGAAAGATTTCCAACCGAATACCCCTCGTACCGCGTGGTGTTCGCTGGATCCATCCAATAGGCGCCTTGGTGAATCCACTCTGCGGTGAGCGTCGCACCGTCCAACCGCCGCGGGCTCAATGTCAGCCCGATCCGGCCGAGGTCTCGCGGTGCCAGCTCGATTTCCTTGCCGGTATAGTCGAGGCTTGTCGAGGGAACCCACTCACCGTAACTGTGTTTCGCGTGTACCCAGCTTCCGTCGAGCCGCACCCCGGAAGCCGGCGCCACCGACGCGGCCACTTCGATCCCCCGGTGCCGAGTGATACCGGCATTGGTCGCAAGGCGGAGTCCGTTGGCGGGATCTTGAAAGGTCAGGATGTCGTCGCGAATATCGAGCCGGTACAGGGACGCCTCCAGGCTCGCGACGCGACCGACACCGCTCCGGAATCCCACCTCGTAGTTGTCCGCCCGCACCGGTTTCAGGTCCACCGTGTTCGTCGCCGAACCCTGCCGAAAGAGCTGGCTCTCGGAGGGAACCCGAAAGGCGGCCCGATAGGCGGCGTAGACATTCAGCGTCGAGAGCAGGTCGACCGCCACGCCCACCTTCGGGCTCAGGCGGCGATAGGTGACCTGGGTGGAAGCAGGCCTCCGATGCGGCCCGGTCGTCAGATCGGAGAGTCTGTTGTCGTAGGTATAGCCGACGATATCGCCGCGGAGGCCGAGGTCGATATGTACGCGGTCGAGGGGCGAGAGCTCGGCCTGCACGTACGGCGCAGCCTGGCGGAACGCCACGTCGTAGTCGTACTGGACCTCGCCGGCGGTGAAACCGGTATAGAAGAGCCCGTTCTTGGCCGGGGTGATGCCCTGCTCCATCCGCTTGCCGGGACTGTACTCCAGATCGGCCCCGACGCTCAGGTTGGCCTGGATCGAGGGCACCGTCCGGCGGTAGCGGCTCAGCAGTCCGAACGAGCGGTTGCTGGTGGCCCAGACCTGAGGATCGAAGGAGAGTTGCCACGACGGCATGATATCGAGCGAGTTGTAGCGTCCATACGCCGTGAAGGTGAGGAGGCTCGCCTCGGTTCGGCGCTCGTACGCCGATGACACCCGAAACGCCTTTACCCGGCGGAAAGTGATCGGACTGTAGTTGGTGGCGAGGTTTCCGACGAAATCGGCGCGGGTGAGATCCGATCCGCCGTCGGAGGCTTGATCGATGTGCGACCAGGAGAAGAGCGTCTTGAACCGGGCGTGGTCGCCCAGCGCGTGGTCCCACCGCAGCGTGGCGCTCTGGCGCTGATACGGCGCGTCGTTCCGGTAACCGTCCGACCGGGTCACATTGAGATCGGCGCGGACTCCCTCCCGTCCCCAACTATTCGACCCGCTCACCAGCGCGCGGGCGTATCCAAACCGGCCCCCTTCCACGACGAGGCTCGCGGTGGGCGCAGCGGAAGGGTCCCGGGTAAAGACGCTGACTACCCCCCCGACGGCATCGCTCCCGTAGACCGCGGTGCCGGGGCCCTTGATCACCTCGACCCGGTCCGACTGGGGGATGTTGATTTCGTAGAGCCCGTTGTGATTGAAGAAACCGGTCGACCGGATCGGGACGCCGTCTTCGAGAAAGGTGTAGACCGGCTTGGTGGTGATCGGCTGGCGAATCGAGGTCATGTGCCCCTCCCCGCCCAGATTAGCCACCCAGGCGCCGGCCACCCGCCCGATGATCTCGCCGGGGTGGTGCGGGGTGGCCTCGCGCATGGCCGCCGCATCCACGATACCCACGCTCACCGCCGTTTCGGACTTCCGGCGCTCCTCGCGCGTGGCGCTCACGACCAGTTCGGAGAGAACGGTCGCCTGGGGCGTGAGGGAAAAATCGAGGGTCAGCCGCTGGCCGCCCGACACCTGAACCGGCAGTTCGGCACCGGTCCAGCCGATCCCTCGAACCACGAC
>JABFSM010000096.1 GCA_013140635.1 Gemmatimonadales bacterium | reverse complement strand
GTCCGCCGCCGTGCCTGTCGCCGCGCAGGCGGGCCCCGACCTGGCCAAGCCGCGCGCCGAGATCGAACGGCTCCTCCGGCGGATGGTCGAGTCGGGGGGATCGGATCTGCACCTCCGGTCCGATGCCATTCCCATTCTGCGGAAGGACGGGGAGTTGCTCCGGCTGGAAGAGCCTCCGCTCAGCGGGGAGGGGCTCGATCTCCTGATCCGGAGCATCATGACGGAGGCGGGGTACGAGCGATTCGATGCCGAGCACGACTACGACTGGGCCTACGAGATCGAAGGGGTCGCGCGATTCCGGTGCAATGCCGGCCGAGACCGCCATGGAGCCATCGCCGTCTTCCGCCAGATTCCGACCGACATTCGCACCGCCGAGGATCTCGGCCTTTCCAAAGAAGTGCAGGGGCTCTGCAATCTCACCAAAGGGCTCGTGGTGGTGACGGGACCGACCGGGTCGGGGAAGTCCACCACACTCGCCGCGATGGTCGACCTGATCAACCGAACCCGCAGCGACCATTTGATCACGATCGAGGATCCGATCGAATTCGTGCACCAGAGCAAGCGCTGCCTGGTGACCCAGCGGCAGGTCGGGATGCACACCCGCTCGTTCAAGGCGGCGCTCCGCGCCGCGCTCCGCGAGGACCCCGACGTGGTGCTGGTCGGCGAAATGCGCGATCTCGAGACGATCTCGATCGCGATCGAAACCGCGGAGACCGGCCACCTGGTGCTGGGAACGCTGCACACGACCACCGCGGCGTCGACCCTGGACCGGATCATCGACCAATTCCCGACCGATCGGCAATCGCAGATCCGGGTGATGCTCTCCGAGTCGCTCCGCGGCGTGGTGGCGCAGGTGCTCTGCAAGAAGGTGGGCGGCGGCCGAGTCGCGGCGCGAGAGGTGTTGCTCTCGATTCCCGCCGTCTCCAACCTGATCCGCGAGGGAAAGACCTTCCAAATCCCATCGATCATGCAGACCAACCGAAAGATCGGCATGGTCACCCTCAACGACGCTCTTCTGGAGCTGGTGGAGCAGGGGACCATCGAGCCGCGGGAGGCGTACATCAAGTCGACCGAGAAGACCGGGCTGGTGGCATCGCTCAAGGCCAGGGGAGTCAACACCAGCTTCCTGGGCGAAGGGTGACCGAGCAGGGCGCACCGCCGATCCTCGTCCTCGTTGGGCCGCAGGATATCGTCAACATCGCGGGCGTGGTCCGCGTCGCGAAGAATTTCGGCTTCGAACGGATCCGGCTCGTCAAACCCGAGGTGTTCGATCCCTGGCGCATCGAGGGGATCGCCCACAACACCGCGGATCTCGTCTCCCGCATCACCCTCCACGAAACGCTGGCGGAAGCCACCCAGGACTGCGTCTACATCTCGGCGCTCACCGCGCGGGAGCGCACCGCCAAGCGGTCCATTCAGCGGCCCCGGCCCGCCGCCGCCGATCTGGTCGGGAAGAGCACGGAGGGTCCGGTGGCGCTGGTGGCGGGACGGGAGGATCGAGGGCTCACCAACGAAGAGCTGGATCACTGCCACGCCCTCGTCACCATTCCGACCGATGCAGGCCACAAGTCGCTCAACTTGGCGCAGGCGGTCGGGATCTTCTGCTATGAGGTCGCGCTGGCGCGTTTAGGGGAGACGCCGCTCAAGCCCCCGCGCCGGGAGGCGCCCGCCGCGCCGAGCGGGCGGCTGGAACTCATGTTCCGGGACTGGGAGCGCACTCTTTGGGCGATCGAGTTCTTCAAGACTCGGCGCTCGGAGGTGGTGATGCGGTCGGTGCGGGAAGCGATGTTCCGCGCCGATCTCGATTGGCGGGAGGCGTCGCTACTTCGGGCGATGGCGCTGGAGACGGTGCGATTTCTGGAACGACGGGGGGTGGAGCTGGACTTGCCGGATGCCATGCGAGAGGTTGGTCGCTTGGAGGAGGGCGGGTAGGTCGGTAGGTCGGTAGGTCGGTACCGACTTACCGACTTACCGACTTACCCCCCCCCATTCCCTACTAATCCACTCGGATTTAAGCCGTTGCCACCAACTTGTTTCCGTTCATCGCGCCACTATTTTCCACCGTTCGACGTTGCACCGGTTGGACTTGCGGCGCTGAACAATTCGTGAAATAATTCACAAGCAACGCGCCCCGCACCATCGAGGCGGGTTGAATCGTGAACCTAGGTCGCTCACCTCTCGCGACGGATTGCTCGCATGCGGAAGCTCGTAGTCGGTGGCGTGATGGCGGGCCTCCTCGGCGTCATCGCGCTCGTCCCGACCAGGAGTCGCACCGACGCCCAGCAGCCCCCCACAGCGCCCGACTCGCTGACCGCCTATCGGCTCGCCGCGGCGGATACCGGCAGCCTCAAGGGTCCGCGCCAGCCGATCTTCTTCCGGCACGACATCCACGCCGGGCAGTACAAGATGCAGTGTCAGTATTGCCACTACTCGGTCGGTGTATCGAGCGAGCCGGGCATTCCCTCGCTGCAGACCTGCATGGGCTGCCACATGGTCGTGAGCGGTACCGACAGCTCGCACAAGACGGAAATCCGCAAGCTGCGTCAATTCTGGAGCGAGCGCGACGATCCGGCCAAGCCGAAACTCGAGTGGGTTCGGATTCACACCCTCGCCAAGCACGTGCACTTCCCGCATATGCGCCACATCAAGGCGCTCGGACCTTCCGCCTGCCAGACTTGCCATGGGGACGTGGCCCGGATGCCGCAGGTTTTCAAGGCGAACAATGTGAACAACATGGGGTTCTGCATCAGTTGCCATGTGGAGCGAAAGGTCAATCGCGATTGTACGGCGTGTCACTATTGAGCGCTATGCGCTATTCGCTATTCGCTCAAGGCCTTCAGCGAATAGCCAATAGCGAATAGCCAATAGCGAATAGCGAGTAGCGCATAGCGAACTGCGGAGCTTGAATGATCGACGAAACCATAGATCGCCGCCGCTTTCTCACCGTCCTCGGAGTCACCGGAGCCGGCACCGCCGCGCTGTCCGGCTGCTCTACGGGCAAGGTCGAAAAGCTGATTCCGTACCTGGTGCAATCGGAAGACCAGGTGCCCGGCATCCCCACCTGGTACGCCAGCACTTGCACGGAGTGCTCGGCTGGGTGCGGCATCCATGTGAAGACCCGTGAGGCGCGCGCGATCAAACTCGAGGGGAATCCCGCGCATCCGGTGAACGGCGGGTCGCTGTGCCATCGCGGACAGGCGGCGCTTCAGGGGCTCTACAATCCGGGCCGCACCAAGGCGCCGATGCTTTTGGAAGGCGGCGCCCGTAAGGAAATCACCTGGGACGACGCTATCACCCGCCTGGCCGACAAGCTCAAGGCCGCGCCCGGCAAGGTGGCGGTGCTGAGCGGCGCCGGCCCCGGCACCTTCGGCGATCTCCTCGCCGCCTGGACCGGTGCCCTGGGGGGCCGGGTGGTTCGCTACGAACCGTTCGACCGGGCCCCCGAGCGAGTGGCCAACCGGCAGGTCTTCGGTTTGGACGAGTTGCCGGTCTACGATTTTGCCGCGGCCAAGTACATCGTCTCCTTCGGCGCCGACTTCCTGGAAACCTGGGGTAACGTCGTCGAGCAGCAGCGCGGCTTTGCGCAGTCGCACGGCTTCGAGGGCGCGGAGATGGCCAAACACGTCTACGCCGGCCCGCGGATGAATCTCACCGGCATGAATGCCGACGAGTGGCATGCGCTGGCGCCGGGATCCGAGGCGGCGCTGGCCCTGGCCATGGCCAACATCATCCTGAGCGAACGCACCACCGCGCCCCAGGACGCCAACGGCCTTCGGGACATGCTCGCGGCGCATACCGCCGAGCGCGCGGCCCAGGCCACCGGGCTCACGGTCGACGGGATCCGCAAGCTGGCGCGCGAATTCGCGTCGGCGAGTCCGAGCCTTGCGGTCGCGGGCGGGGTTGGGGCCCAGCACAAGGGAGCGGTGGAGGTCGCGGCCGCGGTCAACCTGCTGAACTACGTCGCCGGGAACGTCGGCCGCACGGTACGGTTCGGCGCCGGGCTCCCGATGACCGACGGGTACGCCGGCGTCGAGCAGTTGATCGCCGCGATGGACGCCGGCGAGATCGCCGTGCTGATCGTGCACGAGGCCAATCCGGTTCACGCCGTGCCGAAGAGCGCCAAATTTGCCGAGGCGATGGCCAAGGTGCCGTTCACGGTGAGCACCTCGCTCTTCCTCGACGACACCGCCGCCGCCTGCGACTTGCTCCTGCCTAACCATCACGCGCTGGAGCGCTGGGACGATCTCCGCCCCCGCGCCGGCGTCCGCGGCCTGATGCAGCCGGTCATGACCCCGGTCTTCGGCACGATGCACACCGGCGATCTGCTCCTCAAGGCGGCCGCGAAGGTCGGCGGCGCCCTGGCCCAGTTCAACGCCCCTTCCTTCGAGCGGCACCTTCAGGATCGCTGGGCCGAAGTGGCCCGTTCCCGGGGGGCGCAGGACGGCGGCGCCTTCTGGCGGGAGGCGTTGCAGCGCGGCGGCCTCTACGACGACGCGCCGGGAGCGCCCCCCGTGCGCCTGGCGGCCGGCGCGGGGCAGGCCGGTTTCACGGCGCCCGTCTTCGAGGGCACCGGGGATTACGTCTTCCTGCCGATTCCGACCTCGATGGTCACCGACGGGCGCGGCACCAACCGCCCCTGGCTCCTCGAGAACCCCGATCCGGTCACCAAGATCACTTGGGGGCCGTGGATCGAGGTGAATCCGGAGACGGCCAAGCACCTCGACGTCCGCGACGGCGAAGTCATCAAACTCACCTCGCCTCACGGGACGGTGAGCGCGCCGGTGTACGTCTACCCCGGCGTCCGCACCGACGTGCTCGCGATGCCCCTCGGATACGGGCACGCCGAATTCGGGCAATATGCCAAGGGGCTCGGCGCCAACGCGCTCGACCTGGTTGGCCCCGGAGCCGGGAGCGGTTTCCTCCCTTACGTCGGGAGCAAGGTGTCGGTCGAGAAGACCCGGGAGTTCCGCCAGCTCGCCCGCACCGACGGCAATCCCCGCCAGCTTGGGCGGCATATCGCCGAGGCGATGCCGGTGGCCCACGCCAAGCAGGGGATGAGCGTGGAGGAGTCGCTCCGCAATCTCGGGCAGCCGCACCACGACGTGAATACCGAGCGCGAAAAAGAGGCCATCGAGGGGTGGCGCGAGAAGCAGGTGGAGGCCACCAAACTCGGCGACAACGCGCGGGAACTTCCCCGCTGGGGGATGGCCATCGACCTGGCCAAGTGCACCGGCTGCTCCGCCTGCGTCACCGCCTGCTACTCGGAAAACAACATTCCCTGGGTCGGCTACGACAACGTGGTGCGGGGCCGGGAAATGACCTGGCTCCGCATCGAGCGTTATTTCGAAGGCGGAACCGAGCCGGGCGAGCCGTTTGGCGCGCGGCCGATCCCGATGCTCTGCCAGCACTGCGAGAACGCGCCTTGCGAGCCGGTTTGCCCGGTGTATGCGTCGTATCACACGCCGGACGGCCTCAACGGCCAGGTATACAATCGCTGCGTCGGCACTCGGTACTGCGGGAACAACTGCCCGTACAAGGTCCGCTACTTCAATTGGTTCCCTTTTGCCAAGCGGGCCTTCGAATCGCCGCTCGATTTGCAGCTCAATCCCGACGTCACCGTCCGCGCGCGCGGCGTGATGGAGAAATGCACCTTCTGCGTCCAGCGCATTCGCGGCGCGCAGCACCAGGCGCGCCTCGAAGACCGCCCGCTCAAGGATGGCGATGTCGTGACCGCCTGCCAGCAAGCCTGTCCCTCGGGCGCGATCGTCTTCGGCAATGTCGCCGATCCGGCGAGCCGCGTCGCCAAGGCCAAGGAAGACCATCGCGAGTACCATGTGCTTGAGGAGCTCAACGTGCGGCCCAGTGTCACCTATCTCGCGAAGGTTCTGGCATGACCGCCATCCCTCACGAGCACGACGCGCACCGGCCGACCCAGACCCACGCCGAGGTCACTCGGGATATTCTGGGGACGCTGCAGACGCCGAGCCGGGGCTACTACATGGCCCTGTTCGGCGCGATCGCGATGTTCCTGGTCGGACTCGCGACCTTCGTGATGCTCCTCAAGGAAGGCCTCGGCCTGGCCGGGTACACCCCCCCGGTCATGTGGAGCGTGTACATCACGACCTTCGTCTTCTGGGTCGGTATCGGCCACGCCGGCACGCTCATTTCAGCGATTCTCTTCCTCTTCCGGAGTCCGTGGCGCACCGCGGTGTACCGCTCCACCGAGGCGATGACGGTCTTCGCCGTCATGACCGCGGCGCTCTTCCCGATCATTCACATCGGCCGCCAGTGGATCTTCTATTGGCTGCTGCCCTATCCGAACCAGCGCTTCCTCTGGCCGAACTTCAAGTCGCCGCTGGTCTGGGACGTCTTCGCGATTTCGACGTACTTCACGGTCTCGACGACGTTTCTGGTCGTCGGTCTGGTCCCGGATATCGCGGCGATCCGTGACAAGGTTTCCGGCTGGCGGAAGAAGGTCTACGAGCTCTGCTCGCTCGGGTGGACCGGCGCCGACAGTCAGTGGCGGCATTATTCGCGGGGGTATCTCTACCTCGCGGCGCTGGCCACGCCGCTGGTGCTCTCGGTGCACTCGGTCGTCTCCTGGGACTTCGCGATGTCGATCATTCCCGGCTGGCACGGGACGATCTTCGCGCCCTATTTCGTGGCCGGCGCCATCTATTCCGGCATCGGGATGGTGCTCACGCTGCTGATTCCGCTTCGCAAGGTGCTCAAGCTCGAGCACATGCTGACCGACTACCATTTCGACAACCTCGCCAAGCTCACGCTGCTCACCGGCTCGATTCTCTTCTACGCCTACGCGATGGAGTACTTCGTCGCCTGGTACAGCGGGAACACCTTCGAGCAGGCCACCTTCTGGCGCCGCGCCTTCGGGCCGATGTGGTGGGCCGGCTGGTCGATGATCATCTGCAACGCCTTCGTGAGCCAGCTCCTCTGGTTCAAGA
>JABFSM010000130.1 GCA_013140635.1 Gemmatimonadales bacterium | reverse complement strand
GCCTCGAGTTCCGCCGCTCGGGGCCAGCGTCCCGCCGGGTCCACCGCAAGGCACCGCTCGATGGCGGCCACCAGGTCGGGGGGTGCGTCGGGCGCGGCTCGGGCAAGCGGCACCCGCTCCTGCCGGACGCGGGCCGCGGAGATGGCCGCCTCGCTCGGTCCATCGTAAGGCACGGCGCCGGTGAGCATCTGATAGCCGAGCACGCCGAGCGCGAAGAGATCGCTTCGGCCGTCGAGGTCGAGCTCTCCCGCCGCCTGCTCCGGTGACATGTAGTGGGGAGTGCCGAACATCAAACGGCGCTCGCCCGGACCGAGGTCCTGCATTGGACGCATGGCGACGCCGAAATCGCCCAGGACCGGACGCGGGCGATCCTCCTCGCCGGTCAGCAGGATATTGTCCGGTTTGATGTCCCGGTGGACTACACCTTCGCTATGTGCGTACGCGAGCGCGGCGGCGAGGTCGGCGAGAATCGCCCGGGTAAGTTCGGGGGAGGTAGTGCCGTCCTCGCGCAACCGATCGCCGAGCGAGCCCCCGGGGAGGTACTGCATCACGAGGAAGGGAGCGCCCTCGCTCTCGCCGAAGGCGTAGATCGGAACGATCCCGGGGTGCTGCAGGCGGGCGCCCAAGCGCGCCTCCTGACGGAATCGCTCGGCATATCCGGGGAGTCCTGCGAAGGAGGCACGCAGGATCTTGAGCGCGACCATCCGGTGCAACAGGAGATCGCGGGCCAGCAGCACCTCCCCCATCCCCCCGGCGCCAAGAGGCCGGACGACCTGATACTGGCCCGCCAGAATGGTCAGGGGCGAGATCTCCGACGGCTGCCCGGATTCGCTCATCGATCCATCCGCTCCCAGGGAAGTGCCAGTACTCAGACGCCGGACGAGTTTCGAACGTTGCTTACTGTGGCCGGAGCCGTGCCACTCGGGCGCTCAGCCGTCCGGGCGATGCCCCATACGCCAGCCAAACATCGCGCGTCTTCGGGTCGATGGCCAGATGGCGGACCAGCGCCCCTCGGCTCGGGAGGGGATAGCTGGCGTATCGTCGGCTGGCGATGTCGAGCGCGAAGACGGCATCCGCCGCCGCGGTTCCGACCCACACCCGCCCCGACCGGTCATCGACCCGCGCTACGTAGGGCACCGCGTCGGCTATCGGAAGCTCGTACCGGTCGAACCGGCCGGTTCCTGGATCGAGGCGGTAGAGCGCGTTGTCGGAGTAGGCCGGAATCCAAAGGATTCCGGTGCGGTCTATATCGAACCGGCGCGGGCCGGAGAGAGGGGCCGGCATGGTGAAAGCCTCCCACGTGCGGCGAGCCGGATCGAAGGCGAGGAGGCGGTTCCCTTGCAGTTCCCCTACCCAGACTCGGCCATCCGGTGCCACGCGGAGCTCATAGGGAACCGGGCCACCGCCATGCGCCGCGGTGGCGAGGGTGGGATGTCGAGGCGGACTCTCGATCGGACTCACCTTCCCGCTCGCGATGTCCAGGGCGCTGACTAGCTCTGGGTCGCGGGTGAAGTGGCCGTTCACCCACACCTTCCCGCCTCCGACCGCCAAGCTGTGGCCGTACATCCCGACCGGGTACACGGTCCACGCGCCGGTGCGCGCGTCGCGCCGGGCCAGGCTATTCGGACCGCCAAGGAGTACCCACCAGTTTCCATCTTCGTCCAGCTCCATGGCGCGAGGGTTGGCCCGGTCGATGGGAATCGCCGTTTGGGTCATCGCGCCGGTTTCCGGATCGAGGCTGTGGATGACATGGCTGAACATTCCGGTGATCAGCACCTTGCCGTCCGAAGCGACCGCAACATCGTGCGGCAGGTCGGTCGCGCCCGGCAGCGTGTACTCGCGGACCTCGGCGCGTCCGCGATTCGGTAGCGCGGGCGGGCCGGCCCCGACGCTGGACAGGGACCGGAGTTGCTCGCCGAGCCATTGTGAGGCACTGTCCGGATCGATCTCGCCGGAAATCACCGGAAAGCTGCTCCGCGGTCCGGCATACGAAAACATTCGAAGGATGTCCTCGCGCCAGCGATCGGCCGTTCGTGGCGCGGCATCCTTGAATGCCCTTGCCGCGTCGAAGAGATGGCACCCCGTGCAGTCGAGGATGAACCGCCGCTTCATCAGGCCTTCCGGCAGGCGCGAGAGCCACCACGAGGAGGGGAGGGGGTCGGGGACCTGCCCCGCTTGAGCGATCAGGAGGACGAGGAGGGCCAGGAACGGCGGCACGAGCGATCCTTGGTGGAAGCCTGATTCAAATTGGGTCGTGCGGCGGGGACTTCTGCCCCTACGCCGGGTGAACCGTCTGGTTTCACGACTGACGCGCGAACCCCGCCCCCGCAGGCCATGGAACCGCTGCTGATCGCAACCCGCGAGGTCCGAGCGACGTAAGCCTAGAGTGCCTGCTGGTTCGAGGGCCAGGTCCTTTCTAAGGAGCGCGACACTATGAATCGCCGATTTGCCGCCGTGGCCCTGCTGGTGCTGGCCTACTCGACCGCGGCCAACGCCCAACAACGCCTTCCGGCCCGACTCCTAGGCCCGGTCGAGGCGGTCGGTTCGGAGCCCTTCTCGCAAGTTCGCGGGTTTCGTGAACTCAGCGATGGCCGGGTGATCGTCACGGACCAGAGGGAAAAGAAGATTGTCCTGCTCGACCTCGCCAAGAAGACCGCGGTATCGATCGGTCGGGTTGGCGGAGGGCCGGGGGAGTTTCAAACCGCGACGGACCTCATCGGCATGCCCGGTGATACCACCCTATTGATCGACGTGGGCCGCGGCCTGGACCGGCTGTCGGTGATTCTTCCGGACGGAAAGATCGATGGCTCGGTCATTCTCCCCCAGAACACTTGGACCTCATACCTCTTCCAAGTGGACCGCGCCGGCCGTCTCTACTTTCCGGAACGGGTCATCTCGGCTTCTGGCGGTGCGCCGCGCGATTCGGTTCCGGTGCTCCGTGTCGACCTGCGGCGCAAGTCGGTGGATACGGCTTTCTCCGTGCGGGCGGTCCGCCGGGGTCCTGGGGTGCCGTCGGATCCCTACAACCCGCGTCCTCAGTGGGCCGTCGATGCCAACGGCCGCGCCGCCGTCGTGGAGGTGGAGGATTACCGGGTGACCTGGATCGCGCCGGACGGCAAGCGAACCCGCGGCGCGCCGATTTCCTTCGAGCGGCTGGCGGTGACCGAGCGGGACAAGGAGGAATTCCGTGCGCTCGCCCGCCGCATCAGTGGACTCGGCACCGGCTTGGCCACCCCCACCGGTACCGCCGCGAGGCCCCCCGCGCTCGAATTCCCCGAGTACAAACCGCCGTTCTTCGGCAATAACGCGGTCATGTTCGCACCGAACGGGGAGCTGTGGGTCCGCCGCTCGCAACCTGCCTCGGAGAAGGGGTTGGTACACGATATCATCGGCGCCGCCGGGGTGCCGGTGGCCACGATCACCCTGCCCGTCAACACGGTGCTCCTGGCGTTGGGTGTCCGCGGAGTCTACCTCGCGCACTACGACGACGACGATCTCATCCGCATCGAGCGCTACCGGTATCCCTAGCGGCGCTCGGCGGCGGGCACCCGCCTACTCGCCGGTCGCGCGGGTCTCGCGCGAGTAGGCGGCCTCCGCCCGCGTTCGGCTCGCCGGGTCGCCGAAAATCTTCTCGCCGTCGTAGCGCCCATTTTCGATGAAGACCTCGGAGATATTGAGGCCCGCGGTAACGCTCCCCGCCATGTGAATGCCGGGGACATTCGTCTCCAGCGTCTCGGGGTTCAATACCGGACGGCAGCTCTCCTGGTCGAGGGCGATGCCGGCGCGGCGGAAGAGATCGAAGTCGGGGCGATAGCCGGTGAGGAGATACACTTTGTCCGCCGGAAGCCGTTCGTGCCGGCCGCCGATGCTGATGGTGACCCCGCCCGCATCGATCGCCGTGACGGCCGCGCCCCACCGGACCGAGATTTCTCCCGCCTTGACCCGGTTCTCGAAATCGGGCCGGAGCCAGTATTTGACGCTCGGCTTGAGCTCCGTCCGCCGGCTTATGACGGTGACCCGCGCCCCCGCCCGGAAACAGTTGAGCGCCTGCTCGATCGCGGAATTCTTCGCGCCGACGATCACCACGTCGAGCCCCGCCGTGACGTGCGGCTCTTCGGCGTAATGGGATACATGGGCCAGCGCTTCGCCGGGAACGCCGAGCAGGTTCGGATGCTCGAAATAGCCGGTGGCGAGCACGACCTTCGCCGCCAGGTGCTCGGCATCGGCGGTGCGGGACGTCAGGCGGCACCGGAGGGTGTCACCGTCACGCCGCACGTCCGCGAGCCGGACGAAGGTGCGCACCCGGAGTTCTTCCGCGCGCACCACGCCGCGGTAGTACTTGAGCGCCTCCTCCCGAGTGGCCTTGGCACCGGAGCAGACCAGGGGGTGGCCGCCGATCTCGAGCCGCTCCGGGGTGGTGAAGAAGGTCATGCCGACGGGATACCGCGTGATGGCGGCGGCGATCGGCCCGGCGTCGATGACGAGCGGATCGAAGCCGCGCCGTTTGGCGGAGATGGCGCAGGCCAGGCCGATCGGTCCCGCGCCGACGATGAGGAGATCGTCGCTCAAAACTGTCTCCCAAAGGCAAAGATGAACCGTGTGGCGCGCCCCGGGGCGAGAGCTCGCGCCACACCGACCGCCAGCGCATCGCCGAAGAAGCCGATCCGAATGTCGATCGAGGTGCGAAGCCCATCGGTCCCGACCGAGACCGGCGGGGTCACCTCGCCCAATGCGCGCACCGCCGACGGACCGCCGGCGGTGCGCGTGTCGGTCATGGCACCCTGGAAGCCGAGTGAGATGGCGGGGGCGAGCGACGGGAGCGTAACGCCGGAGCCGATCCGGAACGGGACATCCAGCATGGCGATCGGGTAACTCACCCGCACCCGAAGGAGCATGGCCCGGTCGCCGGCAAATTCCTTGTACTCGTATCCCGGCAGCCCCGCCGACCCTCCCAGTTCGAAGAGTTGCTGCGGCGGGGGACGCGAAGCGAAGACCGCGCCGGCGTGGAGCCGGGCGATGAAGAAGATCGGGGCGAGGCTCTTTCGCGCCACGATGCGCCCCTCGACGCGGGCGTAATCGAGGTCGCCGCCGGCGGTTTCGATCTCGCCGCGAAATCCGACACCGTCCCGCGCGAAGAGGGGGCTCACGGCGGGATTCCAGTCGAGGAGGGCTCGCGTCCGCCAATAGCTCCCCGGCGTGATGCCGCGATTCTCGCGGTACACGCCGCCGAAAGGCGACTTGTCGAGATGCTTGGCGACTTCGCTGTCCTCGACCCGGCTCACCTCGAACCGGGCGATGCTGCCGCGCTCGTCGCCAAGCGCGCGGATCACCGCCGCGCCGGCGCCGCGCCGGTCGACATAATCCCACGGATCGCGCCCCGCGATCCCTCCGGTGGCGGGATTGTCGAATTGGTTGCGGAATTTGTTGGTCACATCGAGGCTCCGCGCCGCTCCCGCCTCTACGGTCCAGCTCCGCCGCGTCCAGGCGAGGCCGAAGGCGCCGCGCCCGGTCTTCTCGGACCAGGCATAGCCCCCCATCGCGCGCAGCGAGAGCCCCGGGGCCGCGTTCCGGAACTCGGCGATGAGCGAGAGCCCGGTGTAGACCCCCTCGATCCGGTTGAACCGGAAGAAATCACCGATATGGAATCCCTGAACCAGGAGCTGGGGCGGGCCGGCCCCCTGGAGCCGGCCGGGCCGAAAGCGGCTGAAGTCGCCTCCCGCCGCCGACCGGCTGACGTGGCCGGCGGGCCGGCGCCAGCGGCGGTAACGCCGCAGAGAATCGTTAGGTGCACTCGTCAGGAGATAGCCGGCGGTCGCGGCGGCGACGGCGGCCGTTCCCTCGCCGGGCGGGAGGGGGGTGCGGTCGTCGAAATGGGAGATGACCCGGCGGGTGGCCCCGTACCCGCTGGCCAGCGACGAGGCGGTCTGGATCTCGAAGCGCTGCATCGCCGGCGCCCAATGCCCGTCGGGCAATGGCGCATTCAGCAGATCGACCAGCGTCACCGCCGGATCGAAGTTGAAGAACCCCCCCGAGCGGGGCGGGCCCACCGCCCGGATTCGTCCGAAGAGCCGGGCCACCGCGAGCGTCTCGACGTCGAGGTGCATTTCTCCTTCGAAGAGTATCTCCTCGGCCGGGAGGCTCTCCACCGGGGCCACTTCCACCACATAGACTCGCCGCGCGGTGCCGTCGAAAGTCCGGACGACCGCGGCGCCCCCAGCATACACGTAGTACGCCGCACGGTCGGAGGCCAAGGGGTGGACCACGATCTGCGGCGCGAGGGGGCCGCTTTGAGTCTCTTCGAGGCGGGTCTGTTCGGCGCCGGTCCGCGGAATGACCTGGAGGCGCTCGCCATGCAGGGTGGGGATCAGCCATCCGATGCGGAGGAAGGCGAGGCGGGAGAGAGGAATGGCATTGGGGAAGCTTCGCGAACCGACGACATGCTGCTCGAAGCCGCCGCTGCCGGTCCAGCGCACCAGGCTGGTCGTCTGCTCAACGGTGATGGCTCCCTCGATCCGGCCCTCACGGCGCCCGATCGTGGCGGCTTCCGTTTCCGCGGTGGCGCGATAGCCGCGCGGAGCCTCCATCGCGCGGCCATTGGCGGCGGTCGCGCTGTCGAGCAGGCGGCAGAGCTGGGCGGTGGCGCACGGCCCGGCCGCGGCCATCTGGAGGAGGAGCACGAGACCCAGCACGGGGGCAATATATCCCCCGCCGGGATCAGGCCGCGGCGGGGCGCCAGCTCGCCAGCGCCATCACGTTCTCCTCGGAATCCCGAAAGTCGGCGAGCCAGAACTCCCGGTCGCCGGCCCGGTGCACCAGGTGGGGCGCGCTGATGAACCGGACGCCGCGGCCCACCAAGACCTGGTGCGCGGCGAGGATCTCCTCGACGCGGTAGTAGATGATCGACGACGGGTGGTCGAACTCGGCGCCTTCCGCGGGGCCTAAGAGGAGCCGGACGGTGCCGCACT
>JABFSM010000253.1 GCA_013140635.1 Gemmatimonadales bacterium | reverse complement strand
CTACGACCCCCGCCCCAACCGAAACGCCCCGGCCTGCGTCGAGAGCCGTTCCGCTGTAGCCGCCAGCGCCGCCGCCGTCGCGGCAATCTCCTCGGTGCTGGCACTCTGCTCCTCGGCGGAAGCCGCCACCTCCTGCATAGCGGCGGCAAACGCCTCGGTACCCCGCGCCAATGCGTCGAGTCGTTGGGTAGTGTTCTCCACCACCTCGTTCGTCGTGAGTGAAGCCTGCTCGATCGCGACGGTCCACTTCTCCGCGTCGGCGACCGCGGCCTCGACATGACCGAATGACTCGACACCCCGCTGGGTGGCGTGACGAACCCGGTCCACCGCGGCCGCCGACTGGGCGCTCGAGTCTCGCGACTCGGCGACCTTATCCAGCAGCGAGCTCACGACCTTCTCCGCCCGCTCCGCCGCTTCGGCCGAGCTAATGGCCAGCCGCTCGACCTCCTTGGCCACGACGGTGAACCCCGCCCCTTGTTGGCCTGCTCGCGACGCCTCCATCCCGGCGCTGAACGCGAGCAGCTTGGACTGGCGCGCGATGTTCTGAACCAGATAGACGAACTCGCGTATCTCTTCCGATGCCCGGGCCACCGACTCGCCGGCGACGGCGCTCTTCCGCGCCTCCGCCTGGAGCGCCTCCAATTGGCGGACGCTCGTATTGAGAAGGCTGCGATTCTCCTGGGCCAGCACACGAAGTTGCTGGTTCCGCGTCACCCCATCGCTCGCGCCGGTGGTCAGAGACGCGGACAGCGCGCTCAGGCGGGCCGAATTGCCGGCCATGTCGGTGATCGTTTGCGCCATATCCGCGGACTGGCGGCTCAGGTCGGCCGAAGTCTGCGCCATCTGTTGCGACGAGGCCGAGATCCCCTCCGAACTCGCGGTGAGATCCATCGCCATGGAGGTCGTCTCCTCGGCCGAATCCTTGATCGCCACCGTGAGGGTTCGGAGCCCGCGAATCATCTCGCTCGTGGCCCGCCCGAGGCGTCCGATCTCATCGTCAACGGTCGACTCGGGGAGCCGAATGGAAAGATCCCCCGCGGCCACCGACTCGGCGGCGGCGGCCAGCCGCGCGGCCGGGGCGGCGATTCGCCTCGTGACGAACGCGTTCATAGCCCAGAGGGCCCCGGACAAGGCGACGAAGACGATGAAAGCGGTCGCCCAGAGCGCGGTGGTCGCGGCGGAGATTTCCCCGAGCGGGAGCGCCTCCGGCGTGTGGGCCACGACGCGCCACATCGAACGGTTGGTCGAGCGTATCGACGCGCGCTGCGCGACCCCGTCATCATAACGTACGACGGCGTCGACCTCTCCTTTGGGAAGATGCGGGTGGCCGAGGAAGAACTTGAGGTCGGCCGATCCCGCCGAGCTGGCGATGACCCGCCCTTCGCCGTCGATGAGGTCCACCGACACGACGCCCCGCGTTGCCGCCGCGCTCAGGGCGCTCTGCAGCGCGCCGAGGCCGTATACCACCTTCATGACGCCGGCGGCCGCCGCGCTGTCTCCCTCTCGCACCGCGCTGGCGACGGAAATAGTCACCCGTCCGGCCGATTCGTCGAAGGAGGCGGAGGCGGGACTCAACCCCGAGGAAAAGGCCTGCCGCCACCACTCCTCGTCGCTCTGGACGAAGTCGGAGGTCCGTTCGGTGGTGATGGCATTGTAGCCGTGGCTGTCCGTGACCAGCACTTCGGCGAGATCGAGCGATACGCCGCGCTCCCTGAGAAAGCGGCGGGTCCGAGGGTCGACGTCGAGGGTCCGGGTGGAGTCGAAGCGTCGTTCGGCTTCTTCGAGCGAGTCGTTCGGAAGCCCAAGCGCGGCGGCTCGGGTCGAGCCGAGCCGGGCCGCGTCGACCACCGAAGGAAGCGATGCCAGGAGCCGAACTTGGCCCTCTCGCTCCGCCACCACCCGATCGATCACCAGCGAAGCCTGCTCCGCCGCCTGGAGGATGCCGGTGTCGGCCTCGCGGAGAACCCGCTCCCGGATCGTTCGCCTGCCGAACCACGCCACCGCCGCAAGCAACAGCAAGAGAGCCACGCCGGTCCAGATGACGAGGCGGCGGCTCAGCGAGCTGGTGGAAGGCGCCTTGGTGGTATGCATGTTCCCCCAAGCTATAGGAGAGTTCCCACCTCCACAAACCGAACGGCCGCGCCCGGCGGGCATTGGGCCAAGCGGCCGACCTCGGGCCGGAGCAGGACGGCGATCTTCGGGTAGCCGCCCACCGTCGGGCCGTCAGGCATCAAGACGATCGGCTGGCCGCCGTCAGGCACCTGAATCGCGCCGGGGCAGGCCGCTTCCGAGGGAAGGGCGGCCAGTTCCTCCGGGGCGAGAGATGGGCCGAGCAGCCGGTACCCCATTCGATCGGAGGCCGGCGCCACACGGAACTCCGCCGCGAAGAACGCGGCCTGCGCCGACTTGCCGAAACGATCCCACTGCGGCCCCCGGGCCGCCCGCAGTTTCAAGGGGCCGGTGGCCTCCTCCTCCGGCCCACGCTCAGGTTCGGGCGCCGAACCGGGGGGCGCCGCGCCGATCGGGAGAGAGTCGCCGTTCCGAAGCCGCCTTCCCTCGTACCCGCCGAAGCCGGCGGGTAGATAAGTGGAGCGGCTTCCGAGGAGCTCGGGAACGGCGATGCCGCCGCGCACCGCCAGATACACGAAGCGCCGCTCCGGCCGAGGATACAGAGTTATCGGCACAGCCGCCGGGACCATCAGGGTGTGTGGAACCAGCTCGCCGCCGAGCCGCACCTCCGCGAGTCCTGCCACCGCCACCACCGCCGCCTCGGCAAAGCGAAAAGTCCCCGCGCCGAGGGCGATCTCGATGCCGGCGGCGGTTTCGGCATTTCCCACCGCCCGGTTGGCGGCGGCGAGCGCGGCTCGGTCCATCGCCCCTCCCTCCGGGAGCCCGATGGCCCGCCCAACCGGCCATCCCATGTCCTGTACCGTGGCGAAGGGAGGCGCTTTGACGATCTCGATGGTCATACCGGCGTGAACCTGACCCGGTCGCCGGGGGAAAGGAGCGCCGGCGGGGTCCGCGCCGGATCGAAGAGACGAAGAGTGGTCGATCCGAGCAGATGCCACCCTCCGGGACTGGCGAACGGGTAGACCCCGGTCTGCGCGCCCGCGATGGCCACTGAGCCGGCCGGCACTCTGGTTCGCGGCGCGGCGCGCCGGGGCAGGACGAGCGCCGGGTCGAGATCGCCGAGATAGGCAAAGCCCGGGACGAACCCAAGCAGATAGACGAGGTACTCCGGCGTGGAATGCCGAGCGACGACCTCGGCCTCGGCCAACCCAGTGCGGTCGGCCACTTCGTGCAGGTCGGGGCCGTCATAGCGAACCGGTATCTCGACCAGCCGGCCGGCGGGGTGTTCCGCGCCCTCGGAGCGGGGAAGCGCCAGGGTCGCTTCGATCCGGCTCCGAATATCAGCGGGGTTCACCCGGGCCGGGTCGAAGAAGACGGTGACCGTGGCATAAGCGGGGAGCACTTCGAGGACTCCGGGAATCGCCGCGTCGGCCAGGCGCCCCGCCAGCGCGGTGACCCGTGCATGGTTCTCCCGGGAGACGACGTCGCCAAGCCGAATGGTCCACGCCCCGCCGCCAAGCGGGAGGATCGCCGGCGGCGGGGAGCTCACTTCACGAAGGGCGCCAGGGTCATCCCCTCCGACTCGAAGCGCTCTCTCACGGCGCGGACGATGGCCGCGGCCCTCGGCCCGTCGCCGTGCACACAGAGGGAATCGGCGCGGACGATGCATCGCGTCCCGTCGATCGCCACCACATAACGATCGTGAACCATACGCAAGGCCCGTTCGGCGATCGCCTCGATGTCGGCGAGCACGGCGCCGGCTTCGCCGCGCGGCACCAATTGGCCGTCAGGCTGGTAGGCGCGGTCGACGAAGGCCTCCCGGGCCACTTCCAGGCCGGTCGCCGCGGCGGCCTGGAGCAAGGCGCTCCCGTCCTGGCCGAGTACGACGAGCTCGCTGTCGAGTTGCCGGATGGCGTAGGCCACCGCCTTGGCCACGTCGCGGTCGCGCGCGGCGCGATGGTAGAGCGCGCCGTGCAGCTTGACATAGCGCACCCTCGTGCCCGCGCTGCGGCAGAAGGCGTCGAGCGCGCCCACCTGATAGGTCACGTCGGCGGCGATCTCCTCCGCGCTGGCGGCCAGCTCCCGCCGCCCGAAGCCGACCAGGTCGCGATATCCCGGGTGCGCGCCGATCGTCACTCCCCGGCCGGCGGCCGCGGAGACGGTGCGTTGCATGACGGTCGGGTCGCCGGCGTGAAAACCGCAGGCGATGTTGGCGGAGGTGACCAGGGTCAGGAGTTCGTCGTCGGGCAGCTCGTACCGGCCGAAGCTCTCGCCCAGATCTGCGTTGAGATCGATCAGGGTCACCGACGGATCGGCGGCTTGATCAAGGTGGTCAGGGTGTCGAGGCCCCGGATGCGGAAGTTGTAGGGTTGCTCCACGAGCTGGCGCACCCGCTTGCCGTTCTGAATGGCGGGACGGAACCGCATCAGCGGCAACGCCCGGCGCACCGCCACCGAGAAATCGGGGTGCGTCGCCGTCACCACACGATACGTCATGGTGTCGACGGCGCCGGTGGAGTCCACCACGAATCGCACCAAGGCGAGTCCCTGGGTTCCGGCCTCGAGGAGGTGCTGCGGATACTCGGGAGAGGCGCTCAACGGATCCCGCGCCACCGCGCTATCCACTTCGAGGACCGTCAACGCGTTGTCGCCGGGGAGGAGCTTGTTGGCGGCTAAGAGCGCTTCGGCGGAGAGATCCTGGTTCGCGCCCTTCAGCTGAATGGGGGCGTAGTCGCTTGGCGGGGCTTCCACTCCCTTGGCGATGCCGGCGGCGACCGGAGCCGAGCTGATCGGGGACTCCTCGCCAAGACTCTGCTCCCGGGCGCCGACGGCGTCGGGAGGGACCAGGAAGACGACCAGCCGGTCGAAAATTTCTTCCTTGGCCACTTTGCCGAGCGGAACGACGAGGGCGACCACGACGGCAATGTGCAGCACCAAATTCGCGGCCGTCACCGCGTCGGGCCGGAGGAAGGGGTCGTGGGTAGGTGGGGCGAAGATCCGAATCATTCTCGTGCCTGGTAGAAGACTGACCACTTCCACTGACGCGAGCAAGGGGAGGCCGGTTTCGCCCGTAGAACGATATAATAATTTGATTTGACAAAACAAAATAACTACGGCAGATTGATGCCGTGCTCGACGACGCCGTGCGGGTGGTTCTCTCCGCCTACCCGACCATCCATGCCGCCTGTCGCCGGCGCGAGGTGCGCGACCCCCGCACCGGCCGGCGGCTCTCGAACCACCAGGCCGGCATCCTCGAGCACCTCGATCCGGTTGCCCCGCTTGCCGTCGGCGATCTCGCCAATCGGCTCCGAGTCACCCCCGCCACCATCTCCCTGCAACTCAACCGGCTCACTCGCCTGCGTCTGGTTACCAGGATTCGGGACGTCCTGGACGGGCGACGTGTGCTGCTCCGGTTGACCGAGGCGGGGCAGCGCGTTCGGGAACTCCGTTCTCTCCTTGACCCGGAACGGGTGCGGGAGGCGCTCGAACGGATCCCCGACCGTGAGCGCGACACCGTCGTTGCCGGCCTCAGACTCTTGGCGCGGGCCGCGGGGCAACTCGGCGGCAACCGATGAACTGGAACGACCGACGAAAGCGGAATGCGCGCCGGCGCCGCGCGCTGCGGGTGGCGGCGGGCGCACTCACACTGGTGGGGATAGTCCTCCTGCTCGGGCTTCTGCTCCCGAAGGAGCATGTGAGTCGCGGTCAGCTCCTTCTGGTTGGACGGCCTCCAGAAACGGTATGGCGGGTTCTCACCGACTTGGATGGTATGCCGCTTTGGCGCTCAGATATCACAAGACTCGAACGTCTTCCCGATCTGGACGGCCGGCAAACCTGGCGCGAGGTTAACCGGGCGGGAGTGAGCACGGTGGAGTCTCTCTTGGCGGAAGCTCCCAGACGAATGGTGATACAGCGACGGCAAGAGGGGAGGCCGGTACTTCCCTCTCGGACGGTCGAGCTCCTCGCGACGGAGAGCGGTACCGAGGTTCGGGTCATCGAGCGGACGCTCGTGACGAACCCTCTTCGCCGGATCTTTCTCCGAGTGGGCATGATCGAACCGTCCGTGACGCGCTTCCTGCGGGACCTCGACGGGCGTCTCAATCTCGCTCGGCGCATTGCGGCGGAGGAGGAGCGGTAGGATGGGATACGAGGCCGATTGCCGAGTCGACACCGCCGGCGGGAGCGGGGTGGGGAAGGTGCTCCTCGAATCGGACACCGTCATCATTCGCGGGGCGTTCCGGGCGCGGGTCCCCTTTGCGTCGATAACGAAGACGGCGGTGGAGGGAGGAAAGCTGATCCTCACCCACCGCGGCGGGAGAACGGTGTTGCATCTTGGTTCCGGGGCGGCAAAATGGGCCGATCGAATTCGAAATCCAAAGACCCGAATCGACAAACTCGGTGTGAAGCCCAGCCACCGGGTATCGGTTGTCGGCGTTTCGGATTCTGACTTCACGGGGGAATTGAAGGCTGTGGGGTGCTCGATCAGCCGAGGCCGGCTTCGCGCCGATTCGGATATCGTGTTCCTTGGTGTCGAGCAAGAGCGGGACCTCGGCCGAATGCCTGCCGCCGTGGCCGCAATGAAGACGAATGGCGCCCTCTGGATTATTCACCCGAGGGGTAAGCCAGAGGTTCAGGATATCGTAATCTTTCGACTGGCCAAGGCGCTCGGACTGGTATCCAATAAGGTGGCGCGGTTTTCCGAAACGCATTCGGCAGACCGGCTCGTCATTCTCCTCGCGCTTCGAGAAGGTTCTCGGACACGCCGCAGCGAATGAGGGCTGCGTTAGCCGGCCGATTCCTTGAGGCGCGTCAATGCCTGACGGGCTCGGGTGCCGGCGTCGGTCCCCCGGTAGCGATCCGCGAAGCGGGCCAGTTCGCTCATCTCCCGTCCCGCCTGTTCGGTGGCTCGGTATAGATCGATCAGAGCATTGGCGATGGCAAACTCCTGGTCGGCGCTGGGTTCCCGCCGCCGCGCCTCGAGGAAGAGCCGCTCGGCGCGGGCAGGGTCCCGCAGATGATCCCGCACCAGCGACGCGAGCACGAGCCTGATCTGATTGTCCGACGGCGTTTCGGCAAGACGCCGGTCCAGCGACTCGCCGGCCTCCGCGTATTTCCCCCGCGCGATGAGCGACTCTTCGAAGGAGAAGCTCGGTGCCGGCTTGATGTTGCCGCCGCCGGAGACCATCGAGACGAACGATCGGCTGGCCAAGCCGGCGCCCCGCCAAATGGCGGCGGCCAGCCCTATCCCGGCTAGCGGACCGAGCAGAGCGACGACCACTCCGCCGCCGAGTCCGATCTGTCCTTTGGCCATGAGGAAGAAGGCGACCGCCACGCCCATGACGGTGCAGGCGACGACCGTCGGGAGGGCCACCTTGAGGATCTGGGCCCGATCGCCGGAATCCATGCAGGGTTAGTCCTCGCTCCGGATCCTGCCGCGCAGCCGCTTCACCTCTCCCCGCTGGCGCTTGGTTTCCAGGCGTTTCTTCTTCTCAACGCGGGGCACGCGGGTCGGTTGGCGTTTCTTCTTCGGACGGAGAGCCTCCTCCAATAGCCGGAGGAACCGCGCGGTTACTTCTTCCCGGTTCCGAAGCTGGCTTCGGCTGCCTGCCTCCACCAGGCGGAGCCACCCTTCGCCATCGAGCCGGTTGGCAAGGCGGGCGAGAAGGGTGGCCCGTTGCGGAGGGGTAGGCGCGGCGCTCTCGGTGAGATTCCACCAGAGTTCCACCCTGGTGGAGGAGGTGTTGACGTGCTGTCCTCCCGGTCCGCCGGCGCGGGTGGCCCGGTACGACAGTTCGGCGGCGGGAATGCGGAGCGATCGTCCGGCGGCGAGCGATGCCTGGTTGGGCATGACCTAAGGTAAACAGGGCGTTACGTTTCTCTCCATGCGCGACGTGACAAGCCTGCGGGGCCATCTCCTCACTCTCGGCCGCGTCGTGCTCGGGTACTCGGGCGGAGTGGATTCCGCATTGCTGGCGGTCGTTGCCGCCGGGGCGTTGGGAAAGCGGGATTTCCTGGCCGTCATCGGCAGGAGCACCTCCTACCCGGAGGATGCCTGGCGCGCCGCCACCGACCTCGCGGTTCGGTTCGGCATCCCCCTTCGCGATATCGAGACGCTCGAACTCGACGACGTGCGTTACCGCGCCAATCCGGTCAATCGCTGCTACTTCTGCAAGTCGGAATTGTGGACCCGGCTCGACCGTCTCGCGCGAGACGAAGGATTCGACACCGTTATGGACGGCACCCACGCGGACGACCTTGCCGACCACCGGCCCGGCCTTGCCGCC
Organism: Gemmatimonadales bacterium; assembly: GCA_013140635.1. Lineage (GTDB taxonomy): Bacteria > Gemmatimonadota > Gemmatimonadetes > Gemmatimonadales > GWC2-71-9 > JABFSM01. Next base: position 23,274 of record JABFSM010000253.1, on the reverse strand, counting down.
GCCTTGGAGCGCGGCGTTCGCTCTCCCCTGGCCGAGCTGGGCTGGAGCAAGGCCGATGTCCGCCGCGCCGCCCGCGAACTCGAGATTCCGGTGTGGGACGCGCCCGCCGCGCCCTGTCTTTCGAGCCGGATTCGCTACGGGCTCGAGGTCACGCCGGGGCGCCTCCGTCAAGTCGAGATGGCGGAACGGGGGCTCCGGGAGCTCGGCTTTGCGGGAGACCTCCGCGTGAGGCACCTGGGCGATACAGCGCGGGTGGAGGTGGCGCCGGCCGAGCTCGCGCACCTCGAACAGGTATGGGATCGGGTGCAGGCGGCGCTGCTGGGGCTCGGCTTTGCCCGGGTCGAACGGGACCCGGTGGGCTACCGACGCGGAAGTCTGCTCGTCTTGGAACCGTTGGCGGGCTGATGCGCCTCTTCGTTGCGGTTCCCCTCCCGCCGAACGCGGTGGCCGAAGTGAGCCGATTGCTCGGAGAGCTTCGCGGCCTCGACTGGCCGGTCCGCTGGGTCCGGAACGATGGGCTCCACATCACCCTCAAGTTCTTCGGTGAAGTGACCTCCGACCGGGCCGATCCGATCGAGGAGCTGGTTCAATTCGCCACCCGCGGAATGAAGCCGATGGAGCTGGTGCCCGAGAGCGGCGGAGCGTTTCCTTCGGCGCGGCACCCTCGGGTCCTCCGCTTGGAGGTGCGCGCCGGACCGGAGCTGGAGCTCCTCCAGGATCGGCTCGAACGTGGCGGGGAAGCGATCGGGTTCCCCCCCGAAGGGCGCCCCTTTCGCCCCCACATCACCCTCGGCCGGGTTCGGGAGGGACAACGGCTTCCGAGCGGCGCCGTTTCCCGCCTCGAGGGGATTGCCGGCGGCCCGCCGTTCACGGCCGATCGGGTGGTGCTCTTCGAGAGCCGGCTGACCCCGGAAGGGCCGGTCTATGGGAAGCGGATCGAACAGGTGTTGGCCGAATGAGCGGATGCCTGACGCTCCCGTTCCGGATCGCCGCGCTGCTGATCGTGGTCCTTCTGGGGTACGTCGCCTGGTCCTATCGTCGAGAGATCCGCCGCCAAGTGCATGAATGGACCGCGGAGAGTGCGCCGCCGGCCCCTCGGGGGCGCGCGGTCGAGGGAGGGGCCCGGGCGGTCCTGCAGCGGCTCGATTCCCTGGCGCTCGGGCGCCGCGATTCAATTCTGATCGGGGCCGCGGAGGTCGCGACGCTCTTCACCTCGCTGGCCGGAACCCTGGTGCCCGGCGGGGTCGACTCGGTCGAGGTGATTCTCGACGCCGACGATATCGAGGTGCGCGCGCAGGTCGACCCGAGCCGGATTCCGGTTTCGCTCGGGCCCGTATCGGGAGTCCTTCGCGACCGTGAAGTCGTGGAGGCGGGCGGGCGGCTCGTCTTCCGCCGCGCCGGTCTGGCGGAGTGGCAGGTGGAACGGGGGCGGGTTCGCGGGGTGCCGCTTCCCAAGGAGATCATCGACCGGGTGCTGCGCCGGTTCTCCGCCGCCGCAACCGCCGGCGTGATTCCGTTCGCGATTCCGCAGACGATTTCCGGGCTCCGCGTGACTCCGGCGGGGCTCATCCTATACGGGAGTGGCAGAGGGGGGCCGCGGTGAGCAATCGGGTGCTGGTGATCGACGACGAGGGAGGAATTCGCGACGCGCTCCGCCAAGTCCTCGAGTACGAAGGATGGCAGGTCAAGACGGCGGCGTCGGGGGGCGAGGGAATCTCGGTCTACCCCGAGTTCCGCCCTCATGTTGTTCTTCTCGATGTGAAGATGGCGGGACTCGACGGCCTCGAGACCCTGAGCCGGCTCCACGATCTCGACCCTCCGCCGGTCGTCATCATGATTTCCGGGCATGGAACGATTGCCACGGCGGTTCAGGCCACCCAGCGGGGTGCCTTCGATTTCATCGAAAAACCGCTCGATACCGACCGGCTGCTGGTGACGCTCCGTAATGCGCTGCAGCAGTCCTCCCTTGCCGGGGAAAACCGCGAGCTCAAGCGAACCATCGACACCCGCTTTCCCATGGTGGGAACGAGCCCGGGGCTCGAGCAAGTGCGCGCCATGATCGCCCGGGTCGGGCCGACCCACGCTCGGGTCCTCATCATGGGCGAGAATGGCAGCGGGAAGGAACTGGTGGCTCGGGCGCTCCACGAAGCCTCGCCTCGGCGCGAGCGGGCCTTCATCGAGGTGAACTGCGCCGCCATTCCCTCCGAGCTCATCGAGAGCGAGCTCTTCGGCCACATGAAGGGTTCCTTTACCGGAGCCTTTGCCGATCGAGCCGGGAAGTTCGAGCTCTCCGACGGCGGCACGCTCTTTCTCGATGAAATCGGTGACATGTCGCTTTCCGCGCAAGCCAAGGTGTTGCGCGTGCTTCAGGAGGGGGTCGTGACGCGGATCGGCGCGGCGAAGCCGATTCAAGTGGACGTCAGGGTGCTCGCGGCAACGAACAAAGTGGTCGAGGAGGAAATCGCCCTCGGACGGTTCCGGGAGGACCTCTACTACCGGCTCAACGTCGTGCCGATCACCGTGCCGCCCCTTCGCGACCGGCTCGAGGACATTCCCGCCCTGGTGCAGCACTTCCTCGGGACCCTCTCCGCCGGCGCCGGCGTAGCCTCGAAGCCGGTGACGCCGGAGGCGATCCGCGGGCTGCAGCGCCGCCAGTGGCCCGGCAATGTGCGCGAGCTTCGCAACGCCATCGAGCGGCTTCTCATCCTGGCTCCGGGGAGGCAAATTACCGCCGCCGACGTCGAGCGGCTCCTTCCGGCTGGCGATGCGAGCGTGCCGCCGGAGCTGACGCCGGAGACGGGGCGCACGTCGAACCTCGAGACGTTCAAGCTCGACGCCGAGCGGGCCTACTTGCTCAGCAAGCTGCGCGAGAACGCCTGGAATGTGGCGGAGACGGCGCGCGCGCTGAACATGCCGCGTTCGAACTTGTACAAGCGCATCGAGAAATTTCAGCTCACCCGCGAGGAGACGTGACCGGCCCGAATCGTGACTGGGATAAGGAAATGGCGGAGATCGACAAGATCATCGCCAAGAGCCCGGCGGTTCCCTCGTCCAAGCCGACGCAGGGTGGCGGTGGCGGCGGTGGTGCGCCGGCCAAAGGGGAAGGCGCGCCGGTCGCCCGGACCCGCCGGACTCTGCTGACTGGGTGGGCCCGCGTCCTCCTCGGTGTGGTGGTCGCGGCGGGGGTTACCCAGTGGCCCTACGCCCACGCCTGCGGTCTGGCGCTCTATTTCTACTTGGGGGCGCTGGGCGGCGTGGTGCTTGCCGGGCTCTGGGGCGCGGTAACGAGCTGGAGCCGCCGGATGGGCTGGGCTCACATCGTCTCGCTCCTGGTGGCGCTCTGGGGCGGGGCTCTCCTCGGCAAGGCAGTCCTCGACCGAACCGCCTACGCGAAGCAACCTCTCTCCTGGACCTGTTGAGCGTGGCAAAGACCTTTCGCAATTTCATCGCCGGGCGCTGGGTAGCCCCCTCCACCCGCGCCTACTTCGACAATCGGAATCCCGCCAACATTCGCGATCTGATCGGCCGCTTCCCCGACTCGGGGGCGGCGGATATCGAGGCCGCGGTCCGCTCCGCGGTCGAAGGATTTCGCCGGTGGTCGCGGACCCCCGCTCCGGCGCGGGGCGATGTGCTGAAGCGGGTCGGGGATCTTCTTTCGGAGCGCAAGGAAGAAATCGCGCGGGCGATGACCCGCGAAATGGGCAAGGTGCTCGCCGAAACGCGCGGGGACGTTCAGGAGGGGATCGACACCGCCTACTATGCCGCGTCCGAGGGCAGGCGGCTCTTCGGGCACACCGTGCCGAGCGAGCTCGTGAACAAGTGGGCGATGAGCTACCGTCGTCCGATCGGGGTGGCGGGGCTCATCACCCCCTTCAATTTTCCCCTCGCTATTCCGACTTGGAAGATGTTCCCGGCGCTCCTCTGCGGGAATTCGGTCGTCATCAAGCCGTCGGAGGATGTTCCGCACACGGTGCACCTTCTGGTGGAGATTCTTCTTGAAGCGGGGCTTCCCCCGGAAGTCATCCAGCTCGTCCATGGTCGAGGGAAGACGGCAGGGAAGGCCCTAGTGGAGCATTCCGAGGTTCCGGTCATCTCCTTTACCGGCTCGACCGCCACCGGTTCCTTCATCGGCGAAACGTGCGGCCGCATGCACAAGCGGCTCTCGCTCGAAATGGGCGGGAAGAACGCCATGATCGTGATGGACGACGCGGACCTCGACCTGGCACTCGACGGTGTGCTTTGGGGAGCGTTCGGGACGACCGGCCAGCGGTGCACCGCCACGAGCCGGCTGCTTCTTCACCGGCGGGTGCATGACCGGTTCCTTCGCCGCCTTGCCGAAGCGGCCGACAAGCTGGTGTTGGGCGACGGGCGCCGCCCCGGCGCGCAGGTCGGACCGCTTATTCACGAAGCGGCGCGCGACAAGGTCGAGCGCTATGTCGAGATCGGGAAGGAAGAGGGGCTGGACCTCGTGACCGGCGGCCGGCGCCCCCGAAGCCCGGCGCTGCGCAACGGGTGGTTCTACCGCCCGACCATCTTTGCCGGGGCCAGGCCGAAGAGCCGGCTGGCGCAAGAGGAAATCTTCGGGCCGGTGCTGACCGTTATACGGTTCAATACGTTCGACGAGGCGGTTCGCATCAACAACGGGGTGAAGTACGGGCTTTCGAGCTCCCTCTATACTCGCGACGTGAATCTGGCCTTCCGGGCGATGCAGGATCTCGACAACGGCATCACCTACGTGAACGCCCCGACGATCGGCGCGGAGGCCCATTTGCCGTTCGGCGGCGTGAAGCAGACCGGAAATGGCCACCGCGAGGGTGGATGGGAAGTCTACGAGTTCTACTCCGAGACCAAAGTCTGCTATGCGGACTATTCCGGCACGCTGCAGCGGGCGCAGATCGACAACTACGACTGAGCCGAGGAAGCCTGCAGGTTGCGCGGGTCGCCCCGCGCCATGTACCGTACACCCGTCCCGGCAAGGTCTCCTCGGATGAAGCCACTGCAGGTCGGCTCCTCATCAAAAAACGGTCCCGCGTCAGCGGACGAAGGGTCACTCGATCAGTATCTTCGAGAGATCAGCCGGTATCCGCTCATTCCCCAGGAAGAAGAAGTTCGCCTTGCCCAGTGCATCCGCCGCGGAGAGGAAGAGGCGCTCGACAAACTGGTGCGCAGCAACTTGCGCTTCGTGGTCTCCGTCGCAAAGAAGTATCAGAATCAGGGCGTCTCGCTCTCGGATCTCATCAACGAGGGCAACCTCGGCCTGATTCGGGCCGCCCACAAGTTCGACGAAACCAAGGGGATCAAGTTCATCTCCTATGCCGTCTGGTGGATCCGGCAGGCCATTCTCCAGGCCCTCGCGGAACAGAGCCGCATCGTCCGGGTTCCCCTCAACCGCGCGGGAACGCTCCATCGGATTGCTCGGCGCTCGTCGGCGCTCCTGCAGGAACTGGGGCGTGAACCGACCCCCGCGGAGATAGCCGAAGGGATGGACATCGACATGGAGGAGGTGCAGAAAACCCTCTCCATTTCGCAGAATCACCTCTCGCTTGACGCCCCGCTCACCCCCGGCGAGGACAACCGGCTCCTCGACTACCTGCCCGACAATCAGAATCCCGGTCCCGACGCCGAGACCTTCGAACATGCCCTCAATCAGTGTATTGAAGAGGTGCTCAAGGGGCTGAAAGAGCGGGAGGCCAAGATTCTCCGGCTCTACTTCGGGCTGGACAGCCCGGAACCGATGACGCTGGAGGAGATCGGCGCCCGGCTCGGTATCACCCGCGAACGGGTCCGGCAGATCAAAGAAAAGGCACTTTCCCGGTTGCGGCATGTGAGCCGCTCCAAAGCCCTCGAATCCTTCCTCTCCTGACGCATGGCCGGCTCTTCCTCATTCGATATCTCCACCGGCGCCGACCTGCAGGAAGTCGATAACGCGGTGAATCAGGCGCAGAAGGAAATCGCGCAGCGCTACGACTTCAAAGGCACCAACATCACGATCGAATTCGACCGCGACAAAGGGCTGATCAAGCTTCACGCCGACGACGAGTTTCGGATGAAGCAGGTGCTGGATGTTCTGATGGCCAAGGCCGCCAAACGCGGCGTGCCGATCAAGAACATCAAGACCGGAGACTTGGAGCCTGGCGCGGGAACCTCGGTTCGCTGCACCGTCACGCTCACGCAGGGGATTCCACAGGAGATCGCCAAGAAGATCCAGAAGGCGGTCAAGGACGGCGGCTTCAAGAAGGTGCAGGCCTCGATCCAGGGCGACGAGCTCCGGGTCACCAGCCCATCCCGCGATGAACTCCAGGCCGTGATGGCCGCCCTCCGCTCGCAGGACTTCGAGATCGAGCTCAAGTTCGGCAATTACCGTGGCTGACCGCCGAGGCGGGGCGGGGCTTACCCTGGCCCTCCTCGCCTTGGCCTGCGCCTCCCCGGAAATGGCCCCCGGCGGTGCTGTGCCGGTCACTCGCGTTCCCGAGATCCGGATCGGCATCGTGGTTGGGGGAGCGTCGATGTCGATCGGCGGGGGCGAGGCGCTCCGTATTGCCGGCGCAGACGGCGGCAGCGGGGAGACGGTCGACGTGCCCGCCGGGGTCATCGCCACGATTGCGCCGGCCCGCGCCGGGTTGGAGGTGCGATTCCCAGGCGGCGGCCCCCCAATTTCGCTCGGACCCTCGGTGAATCTCGCGGCGGTCGATTCCGGCGCCGCCATCCGGCTGCTCGGCCGCGAGTATCGAGGAACGGCCGAAATCACTGCCACGAGTCAGGGAGTCCTCGCGGCGAACATTCTTGATATCGAGGAGTATCTGGCCGGTGTCGTCGGGGCCGAAATGGGCCGGAGGGGCGAGCAAGATCTCTCGGCCCTTCGGGCCCAGGCGGTGGTTTCTCGGACGATTGCGGTCAAGAATCTCGGACGGTGGCGGCTGCGTGGGTACGATCTCTTGGCCACCGTCGCCGACCAAGCCTATGCGGGCAAGAGCTTCGAAACGCCAACGGCCATGCAGGCGGTCGAAGAAACCCGCGGCGAAATCGTGACTTTTCAGGGCCTGCCGATCGACGCCTTTTTCCATTCGACCTGCGCCGGCCGCACCGCCGCCGGTACCGAGGTCTTCGCGGCGGCCGAGCGGCCGTACCTTCGCGCCATTCGAGACGTGAAAGACGATGGGCAGGCATGGTGCGCCATTTCTCCCCGGTTTCGATGGAGCGAGCGGTGGACCGGAGAGGTTCTCGCGCGGACCCTTCGAGAAACGCTCCCCCTGGTCGGGGGCTCGGCCGAAATGTCCGCTTCACTCACCGATCTCCGGGTGCTGGATCTCACCGCCACCGGCCGGGTGGCGCGGTTCGAGGTGGCCGGCGGCTCGAGTTCGCTCACGTTGACCGGCCCGCAGGCGCGGATCCTTCTCAGAACGCCCGACGGGGCGATGCTCCGGAGCGCCAACTTCAACCTTCAGGTTTCGCGGGAGGGTGGCAGGATCGTGCAGCTTACAGCCGAGGGAGGTGGTGCCGGCCATGGCGTCGGGATGTGCCAGTGGGGCGCCCTCGGCCGCGCGCGCGTCGGGTTCTCCTACCAAGACATCCTATCGGCTTATTTTCCGGGAACCGAAGTCGGCCGTTTCTACTGAATCAAGGACGCGTGCCATGAGCGATCCCGTTCGCGTGGGGCTGATCGGCGCCGGCGCCGTGGTTCAGGTGGCCCATCTGCCGGTGCTCAAGAAGCTCAAGAATGTCCAGCTGGCCGCCATCTGCGACGTCGACCTGCCCAAGGCCCGCGCCCTCGCGGAGCGCTTCAGTATCCGGGACGTCTACGACGACATCGAAGATCTCCTCGGTCACGCGGAGGTCGACGCCCTGCTCATTGCCACGCCGAATCATCTGCATGAAGACCATGTCCTGGCCGCTCTTTCCGCAAACGCCCACGCCCTGGTCGAGAAGCCGCTCGCCTTGAGCGCGGCCTCGGTGCAGAAGCTCCACCGTGCCGCGGAGAAGCGGGGGCGGGTGGTGATGGCGGGAATGACCCATCGCTATCGCCCCGACGCGCAGGCGGTCAGAAGCTTCGTGCAAAACGGGGAGCTCGGCGAGGTCGAGAGCGTTCGCTCGAGCTGGCACATCGCGCGTTTTGCCAGGGCGGCCCTTGGCTGGCGTCAGCGGCGCGACGAGGCCGGCGGCGGCGCCATGCTCGATCTCGGGCTCACCATGCTCGATCTCTGCTTCTGGCTCAGTGGGAATCCGGCACCGGTGCGGGTCAGCGCGGCGCTCACCAAGCCCAAAGGTGATCGAGGGGTCGAGCAGTCGGGGAATGCGTACGTCGTCTGCGAGAACGGCGTCTCCATCTTCGTCGACGTCACCTGGCGGCACATTGGGGAAGGGGAGCGCTTCGGCGTCGGGTTGCGCGGGTCCAAGGGAACCGCGGGTATCAATCCGCTCCACGTATGGAAGGAGCTCAACGGCGTTCCCCACGATGTGTCGCCGACCGGGAGCCTCTCCCGAGAGAGCGCCTTCACCGCTTCGTTCCGGGCGCAGTGGGCCCACTTTCTCGCGGCCATTGCCGGCGAGGCGGAGGCTCCGCCGCTCTCGGAACACCTCACGTTGCTCCGGGTCATCGAGGCGATCTACAAATCGGCGGCGGACGGGAAAGACGTTTCGTTGTGAGGCAACTCCTCCTGGCGGGGGTCCTCCTCTTCCCTCTTCCCTCCTCCCTCTTCCCTCAAACGGAGCCCGGCACCGAGCTCACCGTCACCCTCCTGACCTTCGACAGCGGAGGGCAGGTCTGGGAGCGATTCGGTCATAACGGCATCTGGATTCGTGACGCGCGGGCGGGGACCGACCACCTGTACGACTATGGCCGCTTCAGCTTCGAACAGAAGAATTTCTTCCTTCGCTTTGCGCAGGGGAAGATGTGGTATTCGATGGGAGACACCAATAACGTCGAAGGGGTGGTCCGGTTTTACGCCTCAGAGGGGCGGAAGATCTGGGCGCAGGAACTCGACCTGCTGCCGGCCGAGCGTCTGGCGCTTCGGGAGATGATGCTGGAGAACATCCGGCCCGAAAATGCCGGCTATGCCTACGACTACTACCTCGACAACTGCTCCACCCGAATTCGGGATGCACTCGACCGGGTGGTCGGCGGGGCCATCCAGCGGTACGGAGAGGCGCCGAGCGGATTTACCTGGCGCGAAGAGACCCGCCGCCTCAACCAGCACAACATCTTCCTGTATACGGGCCTCATGATCGGGCTGGGGCAGCGAACCGACCGGCAAATGTCGCGCTGGGAGCAGATGTTCCTGCCGATTCGCTTCCGAGAGCACCTGGATAGCGTTTCTATAGCCGGTCCCGACGGCGCCGTGCGGCGGCTCGTGAAGACGAGGACGGTGTTGGCGGAAGGGGGGCGGTATCCGGTCCCCGATCGGCCTGCCGATTGGACGTTTCGCTATCTCCTTGTGGGAGTGGTCATCGGTGGGTTGTTGGCTGGGCTTGGAGGTCGCTTCGGCCGCGGTGCGGCCTCGCGACGACTAGGCGTCTCGTCATCGCGAGGCGCCGTAGGCGCCGCGGCGATCTCCCGCTACCTCTTCCTGGCTCTGGCCACCCTCTGGATGCTCCTGGCGGGCATCGCCGGTCTGGTGCTCACCTGGCTTTGGGGGTTCAGCACTCACCTGGCCGCCCATCGGAACGAGAATCTCCTCCTCTTCAACCTCCTGGCCCTGGCGCTCGCCGTTCTCCTCCCGTTGGCGCTACGCGGGAGAATGGAAAAACCGACGCGCCGCCTGGCGCTCCTGGTCGTTGCGCTGGCGGCGCTCGGCCTGCTGGCGAAAGTGGTTCCGGGGTTCTCTCAGGCGAATCTCGAACTGATCGCGCTGGTGCTTCCGGTGCACGCCGGGGTGGTGGCGGGATGGCCTCGGGTCAGGAGCCCTGAGCCTTCCTGAGCCCTTCGCTCGCTTCCGCGAATGCCGGGAACAGATCGAGCGCCTTTCGGTAGTACTCCACCGCTTTGGCCTTGTCGCCGCGGTCGTGATAGAGCAGCGCCCGGCTGAAGAAGGCCAGCGCCTCGGTCGGCACCTGCCGCGATGCGGTTCGCACGGGAAGCGGAGGCAGGTTGGTGCCGGCCATCACCCGCTCGGCGGCCGACTGGATCATCCGGTACATGTCCTTCCGGTCGCGGAGCTTCGGGTCGCTCCGCGCGACTTTCATGATCTCGCCGGTTTCCACGTTGATCAGCCGAGCGTCGACGCGAAAATCTCCATAGAGGTCGATGAAGGAGCCGGTAATCATGTAGCGCGCGCCGACCAGTTTGCCGACCCGCGCCGCGGTCTCCCGATCGACTCGCTCCGCCAGCGCCAGCCCCTGTTCGTCCAGGATCCGTTGGGTGGTTTCGCGGTCGACCAACCGCACGGCGGGGTTCTGCGCCAGTTCGCTCACGAACAGGGCGGCGATCCCTTTTCGAAGGGACTCGAAATCTTCCTTGTCTTTGCCGTAGCTCCCGCCGTTCTCGAAAGGGAGGACGGCGATGCCCGGACGGGTGTCCTGGGCCACGGCCGGAAGTGCCGTTAGGGCCAGCGCCGCGATCTGGGCCAGCCACGTCGTCAGGTTTTGTCGCCGCATTGGGTTCTCCTTAACACGTCAAACGACAGTCCCTCAGGATCTTGTCCACTCGGTCGTCGCCATGGTCCGGCGCATGGTGGAAGAGTATCAGCCTCGGCACCATACGCTGTGTCATGGATCACCTCCTCCGAGTTTTGCAAGAACCCTACCAATTGCCCCTGCCATTCTGGGGTTCCGGTCCACTCTCTCAACTCGTTGTCCGGTATGTAGTTGAGGGACGGGCCACCGGCAACCACCGACACGCTGTACCCAAGTGTCCTCCCGGGGTGACGGGCCGGGGGACACCTGAACATTGAAGTAATGGGTCCGGAATTCATCCGCCGCGATCTTCACGGCGCCTGCTGTGCCGCGAGCCGCAGCGCCCCGGGGTTCTTGAGGGTGATCTCCTTCCGTGTGACGGCAATGACCTCTCGAAGAACGAGATGCCGCATCGTGCGGGAGACGGTCTCGCGGCTCGCTCCCACCATCTGCCCGATTGCCTCGTGGGTCAGCCGCCGAGTGATTCGCGCGCCCCCCTCGCCGCCTTCCTCACGGGCCAGATCGAGCAGCAGGTGGGCGACCCGTCCATTGACATCGAGCAGCATCAAGCTGGCAATGTTGTCGTCGGCCCGGCGGAGCCGGCGCGAAAGCTCGCGAAGGAGGGAGATCGAGAGTTCCGGCGACACCCGCAAACGAGCCCGGAACTCCTCTCGGCGAAGCTGGAGCAGGACCGTATCCGTCATGGCAATGACGTGCGCCGACCGGGGCTCGTCGTCGATGAGCGCCATCTCGCCAAAGAAGCCGCCCGGGCCCAGGACCGAGAGAATCACCTCGCGGCCATCCTCGGCGACGATGCTGACTTTGATCTGGCCGCTCTGAATCAGGAAGAGCGCGTCTCCATCACCGCCTTGGCTCAGAATGACCGCGCCCTTGGCAAAGCGGCGCTCGCGAACGAGCTGGGCGAGGGCGCCGATCTCCGCATCTGGAAGGTGCGCGAAAAGGGGGACGGTTCCGAGGACGGCGGACGGATCGGCGGGCATGGGCCATCCCGAGTGGGGAAGGCGGAAAGGTAGTCAGAGCTTGGGTGCGGCTTCGACGCCTACCTCGAGTTCGGGGCCGTCGTAACCGAGGCGGATCCGGTCCCCAGGAACGAGGGCGATTCGGCCCCGGATCCATCGCCCATTGATGAACGTTCCGTTCATGCTCTCCTTGTCCACCAATTCGAGCCAGATGACCCGGCTCGAATGCGCGATGATGCGCGCATGGACGCGGCTGACGATTCCCTCGCGGTCGGGGTCCAACCGGATGTCGGAGAGCGGATCCCGCCCGATCGTGAGCGTGGTGCCCGGATGAACGTCGAACCGCTGTTCGAGTCCCGCGCTCGTTCCGCTTCGGTGCGTTACGACGAGTTGATCCACGAATGGGCCCCTTCCATCGTCTCCCCCTTACTGGCGTAAAGACGGGCCCAAGTGGCTCACCCGCTCATTTTGGGTTGGTAGCTTCCACGCGACAGATCCGGCACACCGCGCATCGTTCACTCGTAACAGCCCTTCTCTGGAGATCGACGTGTCACTTCGAAGCCGCCTTTTTGGGACCGCGGGTGCCCTCGGGGCCCTTGCCGTTTCTTCGACTGGTGCCCGGGCACAGGCGCCGGTGCCCCGCACCTTAGCGGAGCGTACCGCCGCCTTTCCGGAGCCGTTCAGCCGGGTACGCGGGCTCCGGGAGTTGTCCAATGGAGTCGTGCTGCTCACCGATTGGATCGAGGAGAAGGTGTTTGCCGTGGACTTCGGGAAGGGGTCGGCCACCCCGATCGGTCGGGTCGGTTCCGGTCCCCGTGAATTCCGCCTGCCGGGCCGGCTGGTGCCGCTGCCCGGCGACTCCACCCTGCTCAACGACGTTGGCAACGCGCGCCTATCGGTCATCGGTCCCGATCTGGCCATTCACCGGTCTATCCCCGCGCAACGCCCGGGCGCGGCGTACAGTATGTCTCCGCGGGGGGTGGACGCCGCCGGCCGCTTCTACTTCGAGATACCCCCGTGGTCCCAAGGCCCCGCCGCACCCAAGGGAGATTCCGTCGACATCGTACGATGGAATCCGCGCGGCAACGCCATTGAAGGGGTTGGCCGGGTCAAGGGATCGGATCGGCCGAGCTGGCAACGGGAGGGGAAGCCGCGGCTCACCCCCGGAATTCCGATGGTGATGTTCGGCTCCGCGGACGGCTGGGCCGTGCTTCCGGAGGGACGGGTGCTCATCGTCCGGTCGGGCGACTATCGCATCGACTGTCTTGCCGGTGGCGCCTCCATTGGAGCGGGGCCCCCCTATGCATATCCCCAGCTGCCGGTGACCGATGCCGACAAGGCGGACGCGGTGGCGACCTTCCTTCAGGACAGCCCGATGAGCGGCAGGGGTCCGAACGGTGGTCTGGGACACTCGCCCGCCGCGTCGAAGGAGGAGGTTGCCGCGATGGTGAAGACCAACGAATTCGCCACCCATCACCCGTACTTCCGCGCCGGGGGGGTATGCCGACCCCGGAAGGCGAGCTCTGGGTGGAGCGGTCGGTTCTCCGCAGCGCGGCACCGCTGCTCGATGTGTTCGACCGAGAGGGCCGGCTGGTGCGCCAAGTGTCGCTGCCGGTGGGGCGGCGGATGGTTGGGGTCGGGCGGGGCACTCTCTACGCGGTAGTCCGGAACGAAGAAGATCTGGAGATTCTGGAGCGCTATCGGCGCTAGACAGGCGTGGGTTGCTTCCCGCCGATCGGTCGGCTAAGTTTCATGGCTCGCAACGACTTACGTGGAGTCTGGCCGTGAAGCCCAATCTGCATCCCATGTACCGCACCATCGAAGTGGTTTGTGCGTGCGGCAACAAGTTCGAGACCCGCACCACGGTGGCGGCGATTCACGTCGAAGTGTGCAACGCCTGCCACCCGTATTTCACGGGCAAGCAGCGTCTGCTGGATACTGCGGGCCGGGTCGATCGGTTCCGCCGCAAGTACGGCGCGGAGCAGGCGGCTCCCTCCGCCGCGCAGTAAGTCATGGAGGCCCGACTCCGCCAGGCGCTCGCGCGGGCGGAGGAGGTCGCCAAGGCGCTGTCCGATCCGGCTGTCGCCAAGGATCAGGATCGTCTCTCCGCGCTTGGGCGCGAGCACTCGCGGCTCGCGCCCATCGTCACTTCGGCCCAGAAGCTCTTTCGTTTCCGTGACGATCTGAAGCAGGCGCAGGAATTGGCCGGCGAGCCCGACCCGGAGCTCGCCTCACTCGCGAAGGCCGACATCGACCGCCTTCCCGCCGCGATCGCCACCATCGAGCGAGAGCTCGAGGATCTCCTCGTGCCGCGCGACCCGCTCGAGGATCGCGACGCCATCGTCGAGATCCGCGCCGGCACCGGCGGCGACGAAGCGGCGCTCTTCGCCGCCGACCTGCTCCGGATGTATACCCGCTTTGCCGAGCGGAACGGGCTCAAGGTCGAGCCCCTCTCCATCAGCGATGGTACGTTGGGCGGCGTGCGCGAAGCGATCGTGGCGATGCGCGGCATCGATGCCTACGGCAAGCTGCGCCGCGAGTCGGGGGTACATCGCGTTCAGCGGGTGCCGGCAACCGAATCGCAGGGGCGGATTCACACCTCCGCAGCGACGGTGGCGGTGCTTCCCGAGGCGGAGGAGGTCGACGTCAAGATCGAGCCGCACGACCTTCGGATCGACGTTTTTCGCTCCGGCGGACCGGGGGGGCAGAGCGTCAACACCACCGACAGCGCGGTTCGGATCACCCACCTCCCGACCGGGACGGTGGTGCAGCAGCAGGATCAGAAGTCGCAGCTCCAGAACAAGATCAAGGCGATGTCGGTGTTGCGCTCCCGAATTCTGGACAAGATGATCGCCGACCAGGAGGCGGCCCGCGCCCGCGACCGCAAGGCGCAGGTCGGGACCGGCGACCGCTCCGCCAAGATCCGAACCTACAACTACCCGCAGAGCCGTGTGACCGATCACCGGATCGGGCTCTCGGTGCATAACCTCCCCGCCGTGCTCGACGGCGACCTCGAAGAGATCGTCAAGGCGCTGCGTCTGGCGAGCCGCGAGGAGTCGGGCGATTTCTGAGGCACCGGTGACCGCCGCGAACCTGATCGAGGATGCCACGGTGCGACTGCGCGCCGCCGGGGTGGTGAAGCCCAAGCGGGAGGCGAACCGCCTGTGGGCTTGGATGCACAGCCGCAATCTCGGCGAAGCCTACTTGGCTCGCGGGGAGGCGGCCGACGATGCCGCGGCGACGGCGTTCGCGGCCGCGGTCCTTCGCCGGGCCGCCGGAGAGCCGCTCGCCTACGTGCTCGGCTCGGCCGGCTTTCGCCACCTCGACCTTCGTTGCGACCGCCGCGCCCTCATTCCGCGGCCCGAAACGGAAGGTGTAATCGAGCTTGCCCTTGCCCGGGTGCGAACCGGCCGGGCACTCGATGTCGGGACGGGAAGCGGCTGCCTGGCGCTGGCCTTGGCCTCGGAGGGGGAATTCGACGAGGTGGTGGGGGTCGATCGATCGCCGGAAGCGCTCGAACTCGCCCGTGAGAACGGGCGTTTGACCAATCTCACGGTTCGCTGGCTCGAGAGCGATCTGATGGAGTCGCTGCAGGGCGAGCGGTTCCGCCTCATCGTCTCCAATCCCCCCTACCTGACCGCGGCGGAGTATGACGCGCTCGACGCCGCCGTTCGGGCGTGGGAGCCCGGTCTTGCGCTGGTGAGCGGCGAGGATGGGATGGATGCGACGCGCCGTCTCCTCGATACTGGGCGCGCGTATTTGGAGGACGGTGGTTGGCTGGTGATGGAGCTAGATTCCAACCGGAGTGAATTGGCGGCGGCGCATGCCCGGGAGGCCGGGTGGAGCGACGTCGGAATCTGGAACGACCTTTACGGGCGCCCGCGATTCTTGACGGTGCGCAACGGGCGGGGGACGTCGGTATGATCGAAGAAAAGGCCCAGGAACTTGGCCGGCTCATCGGCCAGTCGCCGGAGTATCAAACCTTGCGGCGCGCCGAAAAGCTGCTGCAGGAGGATGCCGAGACGCGGGCTCGCCTGGAAAAGATCGAGCAGCTAGCACGCCAGATCGACGAGCAAGTGGCGCAGAAGAAAGTCCCCGATGAGGAGACGGTCCTCGCCTACGAGACCGCCGTTCGCGACCTCGAGGTGAGCACCCAGGGACAAGCCTACGTCACCTCCCGGGCCAATTACGAAAAGCTCATGACCAAGGTCAATCAGCAGATGAGCGCCGGCATCGAGCGCGGCGCTCAGAGCAGTATCATCACCCTCGCATGAACCACGGATTCTTCATCGTTCTCGAGGGGCCGGAGGGAAGCGGCAAGTCGAGCCTCTGGCCGGCGCTTGGGGAGAAGCTCCGGGGCGCCGGTCATGCACCGGTCATGGTTCGCGATCCGGGCGGCACGCCGGCGGCCGACGCGCTTCGGCATGAGCTGCTCCATGCCGACCGTCCTTGGACGCCGGAACAGGAGCTCCTCTACTACGTCACCGCCCGCGCCGATCTCGTCGGCCAGATCATCCGGCCCGCTCTCCTGGCGGGGAAGATCGTGTTGAGCGACCGCTACGATCTCTCCACCATGGCGTACCAGGCCTCCGGCCGCGGGCTCCCGTTGCCGATGGTGTCGTGGGTCAACTCCGCCGCCACCGGCGGACTCGCGCCCGACCTCACCCTCATTCTGGACCTTCCGACCGAGGTGGGCCTGGCCCGGCAGCTGGCGGCCGGGAAAGTGCGCGATCGCCTCGACCGGGAATCGACCGAGTTTCACCGCCGGGCCGCCGCGCGTTACCGGGAGGAGCGGGGCCCGGGCGTGGTGCACCTCGACGCGACCCTCCCCCCCGACGCGCTGGCGGAGGCCGCTTGGGCGGCAATCCTGGCCGCCCGTCCCGCGCTCGCCCCGGCGGGCGTTCGTTAGGCATTCGATGCGGCTTCGCGGGTTCTTTGCGCTCGGCCTCGGGATAGGCTGCATCGGCGCCGGGGCCTGGTTCCTCCGGCGGGCCAGTCCGGCCGCCGCACCGGCCGAGCCCCGCATCGTGGGGACGAGGCTCTTCGAAACGGTCTTTTCGCATGTGCGGAGCTTTGCCGTCGATTCCCTGGGGGAGCAGGAGCTCTACCGGCGGGCGGCGGCGGGAGTGATCGACGAGCTCGACGATCCCTACGCAGTGCTCCTCTTGCCCGGCCAGACCACCACCCTCTCCCCAAGCCGGCCGGGACCTCAAGGGCTCTACCTCGATCGCCGCGACGGCCTCGTCGTCGTGGTTGCCACGGTGCCGGGGTCACCCGCCGATTCCGTGGGCCTCCTTCCGGGCGACCGGCTGATCGGCGTCGACACATTGCCCATCGACGCCACCCGCCTCGATGCCGCCGCTCGGTTGCTGGAGGGCAAGGCGGGCACCACGGTCACGCTCAGGGTCCGCCGCCCAAGGGTCAGAAGTGTGGTCGTCCTCGAACTCGTTCGCGGACCCACTCCAGAGCGAGGCGCGGTGGAGTCCGCCACTCTTTCCAATCGCGTCGGTCATGTGCGGGTGCTTCGCTTCGTTCCCGGGCTTGCCGACAGCGTGCGGCAGGGAATCGAAGTGCTCCGCCGGAGCGGCGCCCTGTCGGTCGCGCTCGACCTGCGTGGCACCGTGGGGGGCGACATTGCCGACGGCGCGGCGTTGGCCGATCTCTTCCTTGGGGCCGGAACCGCGCTGGCCGTGAGCAAGGGGCGGGATACGGAGGGGGAGCTTCGATTCACCGACTTGACGCCCTCGCCCTTCGATTCACTCCCAGTTGCGGTGCTGGTGGATGAAGGCACCGCCGGAGCCGCCGAGGTGGCGGCCGGCGCGCTGCAAGACCACGACCGCGCCGCCCTTCTGGGAAAGCCGACCTTCGGACGGGGAGTGACGCAGAGCACTTTTGCCCTTGGCAACGATGCGTCGCTCCAGCTGACCACGGCGCTTTGGATGACGCCGAGTGGCCGGCAAATTCAGCGGCCGCCACAGCCGGCGGGTGGCGACTCGCTTCCCCGCCCGAAGCTCAAGAGCGATGCCGGGCGGACCGTCCTCGGTGGGGGCGGCATCGTTCCCGACCGGGTTGTCGAGGATTCGGGCCGGCGCGGTCTGATCCTGACGGAAGCGCGGAAGCTCTTGGAACGGGCCGGGTCGATTCGGGAGGTGTTAGCGTTGGTGGCTGTTCGCTAGTCGCTATTCGACTAGAGCCTTCAGCGAATAGCAAGTAGCGAATAGCGACCAAGTATCACTGCTCTACAATTCTCACTCCCTTTGGCACCCGAAACTCCAGCATCTCTTTCGGAATGACGGCATTCGGCCGCAGCCGGGAGAGAATGAGCACCCTCCGCTTGCCGGGGGCCTCTTCCAGGTCGATTCGGCGGGGCAGCGCGTCCTCGTTGTCGAGCCAGAGCGTGGCCTTCGAGAAGTTTACGTTGGTTCCCCTCGGTGTAATCGAGACGACGGTCACCGGCCGGCCGTTGACGACTTCGGTCTTGACCCACCTGGTGTCATAACGGTCTGCCGGCCGGTCGAGCACCCGGGCCAGGAGGTTGACGCCGTACACGGGGTCGGACTCCATCGCCATGCGGACGACCTGGCCCGGCGTGGTGCTCGGGGTGTAGAACCAGGCCTGGCGTCCATCCAGTACGATCGCATCCTCCGGCGGGTCCGTGAACCGCATGGCGAATCCGTTTTGTCCCGCTTGATAGAGCCGCCCCGTGGTGCGCAGCGTGTCGCCCAGGCCCCTGTCCTCGATCAACTGCACAAAATCCGCTTGGAGAGAGGTAAGGCCCCGGTAGGTGGCGCTGGCCCGGCGGACGATGTCCGTGGGATCCTGCGCTCCGGCGGAAGCGAATCGGGCCGCGAGGGAGAGCGCCAGCGCGAGTGCGATGCGGGCCACGCTCAAGCGATCTCCCGGCCGACGGCGCGCGCGATGGCGCGGAGCTCATCCATCAGCGACGCGAACTGTTCCGGGTAGAGGCTCTGCGCGCCATCGGACAGAGCGGCCTCGGGATCGGCGTGCACCTCGATCAGGAGGCCGTCGGCGCCCGCCGCAACAGCGGCGCGCGCCATGGCGGGCACCAGCGCGCGTTTGCCGGTGCCGTGGCTCGGATCGGCCATGATTGGAAGATGAGAGAGCGACTTCACGGCGGGAATGGCGTTCACGTCGAGCAGGTTCCTTGTGGTGGAATCGAAGCTCCGAATGCCCCGTTCGCAGAGGATGACGTTCGGATTGCCCTCGGAGAGCACATACTCGGCCGACAGGAGGAGGTCCGTCAATGTGGCGTGCGGGCCTCGCTTGAGAAGCACCGGCTTCCCGGCGCGGCCGGCCCGCTTGAGCAGGGCGAAATTCTGCATGTTGCGGGCGCCGATCTGGACCACGTCGGCCACCTCGGCGACGAGTTCCAGCCCCGCCTCGTCCATGGCCTCGGTTACGATCGCGAGGCCGGTCTCTTTCCTCACCGCGGCAAGGAGCGCGAGGCCGGCGGCGCCCAGACCCTGAAAAGCGTAAGGCGAAGTGCGGGGCTTGAAGGCGCCGGCTCGGAGTGCGCGCGCCCCGGCGGCCTGGACCGCGCGCGCGGTGCGGAAGATCTGCTCCTCGCTCTCGACGGAGCAGGGGCCCGCCACGACGAGGACGGCCTTCCCGCCGATGGAAATGCCCCCGGGGATCGCGACGACGGTCGGCTCGGGACGCCATTCCCGCGCCACCATCCGATAGGGTTTGGTGAGGTGCACGACTTCTTCCACGCCGGAGAGGGCGGTGAAGCGCGCGGCGTCGAGGCGACCGTCGTTGCCGACCACCGCCAGAGCATCGCGTTGCCGGCCGGGAATGTGCCGGACCTCGAAGCCGAGTTCGGCGATGAGCGCGGCGACGCGAGCGCGGTCGGCGGCAGAGGCATCGGAGCGGAGGAGGATCAGCATGGCCGCATTCGGGGATCTGAGGAGGGAAGAGGGAAGGGGGAGGAGGGAAGAGAGGAGACGCGAAGCAACCGCTTCCCTCCTCCCTCCTCCCTCTTCCCTACTCCCTGACGCCGGCTCCCTCCGCCAACCGTACCCCCACGATCGTCGACACCCCCGGTTCCTGCATCGTCACCCCGTATACCGCATCCGCCGATTGCATCGTGCGCGGGTTATGGGTGATCACCACGAACTGGGTGCTCTTCTTGAACTCGTCCAGCAGGTTCGTGAAGCGCCCGACATTCGCGTCGTCGAGGGGAGCGTCCACCTCGTCCATGAGGCAGAAGGGGCTCGGCTTGGTGAGGTAGATACTGAAGAGCAGCGACACCGCCACCAGTGTGCGCTCTCCCGATGAGAGGAGGTGGATCCGCTGGGTGCGTTTGCCGCGCGGGGCGGCGTGGATGTCGATCTCGCTCTCCAGCGGGTCCTCGGCATTGGCGAGCCGAAGTTCGCACTCGCCGCCGCCGAAGAGGGTTTGGAATACGTGTTTGAAGTTCTCCTGCACTGCGGCGAAGGTCTCTTGGAACATGAGCCGCGCGGTGCCGTCGATTTCCTTGATGGCCTGCAGCAGCGACAGCCGAGCCGCCACCAGATCGTCCCGTTGCGAGGTGAGGAAGCTGAGCCGCTTCGACTCTTCGGCATGCTCTTCGACCGCCAGAGGATTGACCGGGCCGATGGCGTCGAGCGACTCCGCGATTCGGGTTGCTTCGACCTCGAGCGTTTCCCGGTCGAGCTCCAGGAGCTGCACGCCGGCCATGAGCTGATCGAAGGGCTGCTTCCACTCCGCTTCAACCCGCTCGACGATGCTCCGGCGGAGGCCGTTGACCTCGGTCAGCTCGACTTCGAGGCGGTGGTCTTCGGAACTCGCGTGATCGACCTCATCGCGAAGGCCTTGCACGGCGCGCTCGGCGTCGGACAAGGCGGCGGTGGCGCCCGCCAGCGTTGCCTCGGCCTCGGCCGACGCCCGTTCCAGCCCCTCCAGCGCTTTTGCCTGCTCTCGACGCCGTTCGAGCCACTCGGTCTGCTGAAGGCCGAGCGCGGCGCTCTCCTGATCGAGCTGCGCTATCTCGCCCTGCAGGGCGCGGGCCGCCTCGTCGGCCAGGGCGATCGTCTGCGCCGCGCGCTCCAAGCGCTCACGGGTGGCGCGGAGGCGGGCCGACACGTGCGCCTCCTGGACCTGCCAGTGTACCCGCTGCTCGCGGGCCTGCTCCTGCTCCGCCTCCAGCGCGGCAAGGCGGCCGCGTTCGGCGAGCAGGCTCTCTTCCTGGCGGGCGCGGCCGGCGGTTCCGAGCTCCTGGGCCGCGGCAATCTCCGCACGGCGCTGCTCGGCGCGGGTGAGGCGCTCCTTGAGCCGCGTGAACGCCGTCTCGGCGTCGGCGACCTCACGGGTGAGATTCTGGACCAAGCGGGCCGCATCCTCCCGCGCGAGCGCGGCGCCGCGCTCGGTCTGGCGGGCCGATTCCGCCGCCGCCGAGGTCGCTGCGGCGGCGCGCTCGCTCTCGGCCAGTCGAGCTTCGATCGCGTCGATCGCGACCGATGCGGCGGTCTGCGCCGCCGCTTGCTGGTCGATTTCCGCGGACAGCCCGCCGATTTCGGCCCGGCGGCGGAGGGGGCCGCTGGTGCCGGCGGCGGCGGAGAGCAAGACCGCACCGCTGGCGCGCCGGTGGGCGCGGCCGCGGCCGTCGAGCACTTCCACTCCGCCGAGCAACGCTTGCACCCACCGGGACGCCGGGCCGTCGGCGCGGAGCCGGCTCTCGAGCGGGCTCGTACCGTTAGGGGCGTACCGGGGCCCCGGGTCCAGGGGAAGCAGCACGAGGGCGCCGGGCTCCGCCTCGGTGTGCCACTGGCGGATCGCCTCGACGGCGGCTTGATCGCGCACCAGAATCGCGTGCATCCACTCGCCGAGGAGCCGCTCGGCGAGCTCGGCGGTCTCGTTGTCGGCGCTGACATGATCGCTCAAGGTGCCGAGGACCGCCCCGCCGAACCGCTCTCGGGCGGCCAGGAGGGCGGCGGCGCCGGGGGCGAGCCCCACCCGATCCCGCTCGAGTTCTTCGAGGGCGGCGCGCCGAGTCGTGAGCTGGGCGAGGGATTCCTCCACCAGGCGCCGCCGGTTTCGGGCGCTGGTCTCCAGCTCTCGCGCTTCGGCCACGGCGTGCCGGGTCCGCTCCGCTTCGCGCGCGGCGGTGAGCGCGGCATCGGTGGCCTGGTCGGCCGCCAGGGCGGCGGTGCGGGCCCGGCCCTCGGCCTCGCCCAGTTGGGACCGGGTTTCCGTGGTGCGCGAATCGGCCTGAGCGGCGGATTCCCTGAGAGAGACGATTTCCTGCTCGAGCGCGGCGAGTTCGCCTTCGAGAGACCGGAGCTGCTGGGCACTCGCGGCCAGCGCCTCCTCGGCCCGGCGCACCGCATTGCGCTGCTCGGTCAGCCGGGCGCGAACCTCATCTTCCAAGGCGGCGCGCTCGGTCAGGTGGAGCTGAATGCCGCCGTGCTCCTCCTCCGCGGCGCCGAGCTCGGTTTCCGCCGTTGCGCGTTCCAGCGCCGCCTCTTCGGTGCGCCGAGTGGCCTGGGCGCGCTCCTCTTCGTCCCGCCGCCGCCGCTGCACCGCATTGGCCAGCCGCTCCCCCGCCACCGCAAGGTCGCCGTCGAGCCGGGAGAGCGAGACCTGCACGTCGGCCAGTCGCCGGGCGATTTCGGTGCGGTGCTCCTCCGCCTTGGTCCGAGCCCGCGCCGTCTCCTCCTGCTTGGCGGCCCCTTCATTCAGCTCGTCGCGCAAGGCGGGGAGGCGCTCGGAGAGGAGTCGATGGCGCTCTTCGACGCCGATCGCCTGTTCGCCGAGCTCGTCGAGGCGCCGCCGAGCGAGGGTGAGCGTGACGGCGAACTTCTCTTCCATGAGCTTGACGTGGCGCTCGGCCTTTCCCTTTTGCCGTGCCAGCGAACGAATTTGCGACTGGACTTCGGCGATCAGATCCTCGAGACGCTGCAAGTCGGTGCCGGTCTCTTCGAGCCGCCGCTCGGTGCTGTGCTTTCGGTCGCGATAGAGACCGATTCCGGCCGCCTCCTCGAAGAGCGATCGGCGCTCCTCGGCGCGATCGGAGAGGAGGAGGTCGATCATCTTGGCCTCGATCACCACCCCCGCGTCGCTACCCAGTCCGGTCCCGCGGAGAAGATCCTGAATGTCCCGGAGGCGAACCGGGGTGTTGTTGAGGAGATATTCGCTCTGCCCCGAGCGGGAGAGGCGGCGCGTAACGACCACTTCCTGATACGCAATCGGGAGATCGCCGGCGCTGTTGTCGAGGTAGATCGAGACCTGCGTGAGATTGACCGGCCGGCGTCCCATCGATCCCTGGAAGATTACGTCCTCCATCTTTCCGCCGCGGAGCAGCCGCGCGGACTGCTCGCCGAGCACCCACCGCACCGCATCGGACACGTTCGACTTACCGCAGCCGTTCGGGCCGACGATAGCGGTGACTCCCTCCTCGAATTCGAGTGTGACGGTATCCGCGAACGACTTGAAGCCGGAAAGCTCCAGCTTGGTGAGCTTCATTCGGCGGCCAGGGACTGAAGGGAAGGGGTGACGGGGCGCGAAGCCGCCGTCCGGATGCGAAGGAAAATAAGCGGGTCCGGCGTCAACGTCAGGTGCGTCGTGGCGGTCTCCGGATGACGAAGTAGGCCCGTCCGAGGCGCTTCCCGGTCTCCTCGGCGAGTTCCCGCGTCGTAAACGGCCCCACGACCACCCTGAATCCCTC
>JABFSM010000278.1 GCA_013140635.1 Gemmatimonadales bacterium | reverse complement strand
ACCGCATCCCCCGCTCCAGGCCCGGAGCGAGCGCACGCTGGCGGCGCTGGCCGCCGCGGCCGAAGCGCTCCTCGCCGACCGGGATTGGAGCGACATCGGCATTCAGGAACTCTGCCGGCAGGCGGGATGCACCACCGGGGCGTTCTATGCCCGTTTCCACGCCAAGGACGATCTCCTTCCCTTCGTCTATGCCCGCTACGACGCCGCGCTGGCGCCGCGGATCGAACGGCTGCTGGCCCAGGCGGTGCGGGGCCCCGGCGGGCTCCGGCCCTTCGTGCGGCGCGTGGTGTCGCGGATCGTACGGGACTATCGGGAGCGGCGCTGGCTGCTGCGCGCCGTGGGCCTCTACTCCCGCGCGCACTCGGCCGCGCTCTCGCCCGATCTGCTGGCGCGCCGGCGCGCCCTTCACGACAGCGCGCTCCAGGCGTTTCTGCTCTTTCGCGACGAAATCACCCACCGGGACCCGGCGCGGGCGGTGCGGACCGGGCTCTTCATCGCCGCGGCCGCGGCTCGCGACAAGATCCTCTTCGACGCACCACATGCGGCGGTCACGCCGCTCAGCGACGCGGAGCTCGTCACCGAGCTCACCCGCGCGCTTCACGCATACCTGACGGGGTAGCGTTGCCGGCACGGGCCGCCTCCCCCCACTCCGGAGGCCGTCCATGCTGCTCGCCGCACTGATGCTCGTCCAATCCCAGATCGCCTGGACCCCGCTCGACCTCACCGCGTCGACCGGCGAGAAGGTTCCCTCGACGACCGCGTACATCACGGTGCCGGAGCGGCGCGACCGAAGCGGCGGGGGGCAGGTTCGCCTCTTCATCGCGAAGCTCGGCGCCACCACCGATCGCCCCGGACCGCCGATCGTCTATCTGGCCGGCGGCCCCGGCAGCGCCGGCGTTCCCACCAGTCCCAACTTCTCGCCCTTCGTTCTGGGGCTCCGCGCCTTCGGCGACGTGGTGTTCTACGATCAGCGGGGGACCGGGCGGGCGGAGCCGAGTCTGGTCGTGCCGGGCCGGCTGGACCTCCCGTCCGATCAGCCGCTCCGCTCGCCGGCCACCGAGGCGCGGCTCACCGCCGTTCTCGTCGCCGCGCTCGATACCCTCCGCGCGCGCGGGGTCGACCCCGCGGCGTATACGACCGCGGAAAGCGTCGAAGACCTGGAGGCGCTCCGGATGGCGTTAGGCGCCGAACGCCTGGTGCTCTGGGGCCACAGCTACGGGTCCCATCTGGCGCTGGCCTACGTCAAGCGGTACCCCAACCGCGTGGCGCGGCTTCTGCTCGGCGGGATCAACGGCCCCGACCATCGTTGGCGCCCTCCGGTCGACGGGGACGTCCTGCTGGCGCGGATCGACAGCGCGGTGAAGGCCGACTCGAAGCTCCGGGAGCGGATCCCCGATTTTCTGGGCCTCGTTCGCCGGGTCATGGACCGCTTGGAGAAGGCCCCCCTCCTCGTGGAGCAGGACGGAAAGAAATGGCTGGTGGGGCGGGATGAAGTCGCCGCCACCATCGCGCTCATGAGCGGCGAGGTCGAGTTCATCAAGCGGCTGCCGCAGCTCTTCACGTGGCTCGAGGCCGGTGACGGGGCCTACTTCGTCCGCACCATGCGGAACGCCCTGAAGGAACGCGCCTTCGGCACCGCGATGACCTATCCGATGCACCTGGCTAGCGGGGTTTCGCCCGCGCGCGCCGCGCGGATCGCACGGGAGGCCGGCACCGCCATCATGGGGAACGCGATCAACTGGCCCTGGGACCTTCCTTCCTTCGCGTCGATGTGGAAGGTGCCCGATCTTGGCGAAGGGTTCCGCGCCCCGGTCACCAGCTCGGCGCCGGCGTTCCTCTATAGCGGCACCTTCGATGGACGCACCTCACTGGCCGATGCGGAGGAGGTTCGGCGGGGCTTTCCCAACGGCGTCCACGTCGTCGTCGACGGCTCGGCGCACGCTCCCCACCTGCAGTCGGTCGAATTGATGCGGATGATGCTGGACTTCGCGGCGGGCCGGCCGGTGCGGAGCGGTCACCTCAGAGTGCCGTTCGGATTTCGGAGCCCCGACGAGCCGGCGCAGATCGGTGAGCTCGCGCGAATCGCCCAGACGGAGGGAGGCGAGGCTGCCGCCGTCCGTCTCCGCGCGCTGGCGGCGGATCCCAAGGTGGCGCTCACGAGCTACGTACCCGGCACCGTTTCATTCAATCTGCTAGCCGCGACTCCCAAGCGAGCCCGGGAGGCGGTGGCGCTTCTCGAAGCCGGCATTGCGCTCTTTCCCACCGTCGCCTTTCTGCACGAGCGGCTCGGCGACGGCTACCTGGCCCTCGGCGACACGGCCAAGGCGAGGACGGTGTACGGGAAAGCCGCAGCGCTGGATCCCTTCACGCTGAGCGCGCGCATCGCGGAGCTCAAGCTCACGCCGAAGCCGCAATAGGCAATTATCTTCTCGGCAACCGCCAGGGGCACCGCGGGGCGGAGCACTTCCGTCCCGCGGTTGAGAAGTCACCCTTGGAACCTGATCCGGTTGACACCGGCGTAGGGAGCGCGGCCCGCCTCGTTTACGACGTGCGGTCGTCCATCTCCCTCGCCCCGAGGAGAAATCATGGATACCGCTGCTCCAGTCACGGCCGATGAGGTTGCTTCGGCGGCTTCGCCGCCTCGCAACAACGAAGAGAACCTGTCATTGCGAGGGGCCGAAGGCCCCGAAGCAATCTCCCCCCCCTACCGGGGCGTCTTTCCCAACTCGACCAAAGTCCACGTCCCCGGCCCGCGTGGCATCGCGGTGCCGATGCGGGAGATCGCGCTGAGCGGTGGCGAGCCGTCGCTCCGCGTGTACGACACGAGCGGGCCGGAGGGATTCGACGTCCGGAACGGGCTGCCGCCGCTCCGGGCGGTGTGGATCGAGCCGCGCGGGGTGGAGGAGCTGCCGGGGATCGCGCCGGGCGAATCGCCCGAGGCAATCTCAATCCCCGCCTCCCTGCTCCGGCCTCCCATTCGCGGCCGCGGCCCGATCACCCAGCTCGCCTTCGCGCGCCGAGGCGAGATCACGGAGGAAATGGAGTTCGTCGCGCTTCGCGAAGGGATGCCGGCGGAGTTCGTGCGGAGCGAGGTCGCGCGCGGTCGCGCCATCATCCCCGCCAACATCAACCACCCCGAGCTCGAACCGATGGCGATCGGGCGCGCCTTCCACGTCAAGATCAACGCGAACATCGGCAATTCCGCGGTGAAGAGCTCGATCGAGGACGAGGTCGAGAAGCTTCGCTGGGCCATTCTCTGGGGGGCCGATACGGTGATGGACCTGTCTACCGGCCAGCGCATTCACGAGACGCGGCAGTGGATCATCCGCAATGCGCCCGTGCCGATCGGCACCGTCCCGATCTATCAGGCGCTCGAGAAAGTGGGTGGGGTGCCGGAGGAGTTGACCTGGGAGCTCTATCGCGAGACCCTCATCGAGCAGGCGGAGCAAGGGGTCGACTACTTCACCGTGCATGCCGGTGTGCTCCTCCGCTATATCCCGCTCACCGCTCAACGGGTGACGGGGATCGTGTCCCGGGGCGGTTCGATCATGGCCAAGTGGTGCCTTGCGCACCACCAGGAGTCGTTTCTCTACACCCGGTTCCGCGAGATCTGCGAGATCATGCAAGCCTATGACGTGTCGTTCTCGCTCGGCGACGGGCTCCGGCCCGGGAGCATTGCCGATGCGAACGACGCGGCGCAGTTCGCCGAGCTCGAAACCCAGGGCGAGCTCACGAAGATCGCGTGGGAGTACGATGTGCAGGTGATGAACGAGGGGCCGGGCCACGTGCCGATGCACCTGATCAAGGAGAACATGGAAAAGCAGCTCGCCTGGTGCGGTGAGGCGCCCTTCTACACGCTGGGCCCCCTCACCACCGACATCGCGCCCGGCTACGACCACATTACCAGCGCGATCGGCGCCGCGATGATCGGGTGGTACGGCACCGCGATGCTCTGTTACGTCACCCCCAAGGAGCACCTCGGCCTGCCCAACCGGGACGATGTGAAGGCCGGCGTCATCGCCTACAAGATCGCGGCCCACGCCGCCGATCTCGCCAAGGGCCACCCGCGCGCCGCCGTCCGGGACGGCGCCCTCTCCAAGGCCCGCTTCGATTTCCGGTGGGAGGATCAGTTCAACCTGGCGCTCGATCCGGTCACCGCGCGCGCCTACCACGATGAGACGCTGCCCGCCGATGGAGCCAAGCTGGCCCACTTCTGCTCGATGTGCGGCCCCAAGTTCTGCTCGATGCGGATCAGCCAGGATCTGCGGGCCATGGCGGAGCAGGCGGCGGGCATGGCGGGAAAGGCGGAGGAGTTCCGGGCGCGCGGGGGAGAGCTGTACGTGGCGCCGATCAGTCGAGTCTGACAGATTGAAGGCATGCCCCAAGATCCAGCCGCCGGAGCCGCCGTGGTCTCCGACCTCGGCCTCCAGTTTCAGTTGGCGGGGACGCTGCTGTGCTTCGGCCTTGGACTGGTGCTCAAACGGGGGGCCACGAACCGCCCCTGGCTGGCGTGGTGGACCGGGTCGTTCGGGGCGATGGCGGTCGCCCTAACCGCCCTGGTTTTCCGCTACCAGCTCCTCCCGATCCTCCCGCTCGACACTCTCCAGCGCCACGATACCGAACTCGCGGCGCTTTTTCATGGCCTATACGCCGGCGCCAAGCTCCTCTTTTTCGGGTGTCTCTTGGCCGGCACCTGGCTCTTCGCGACGCGACAGCCGCTGCCACGAATGGGGCTCAAGGCGGGCCTCGCGTTGATCGTCGTGGTGTCGATCCTCTTTGCGCTGGCGCCGGCGGAACTCGATCCTCTCATGGCCTGGCAGGGGGGAATCGCGGTGCCGGTGTTTCTCGCCTGTGCCTGGCTCTTGGTGGGGCTTCCGGAAAGAGAGCGAACGCGGGGAAGCAAATTGCTCGCGACGGTCTACCTCCTCCTCGCCGTGCTCTGGACCCTGTACATCCCCGGCTTCCTGAGCTCGAATCGCCCCGGCGAGAAGACGCTGCTCGGTTGGCTCACGCTCCACAATTCCTATGTCGACGTGCTGTTCGAGTTTCTTCTCGGGTTCGGGATGATCCTCGCCGTCCTCGACGACGTCTTTCGGCGGGCCGAGGAAGCGCGCGCTGCGCGGCTTCGGGAAGTGGCGGCCTCGGAGGCCCGGCTGGCGCAGATCATCCGGGCCGCCTCGGATGGGATCGTGTTGCTCGATGCTGAGCGGCGCATCGTGCATGGAAATCCGGCGGCGCTCGAGATCCTCGGTTGCACCCAGGAGGACGTCGTCGGGCAGTCGTTCGATCAATTCCTGCCCGCCGGGACGCCGGAGGGGCTCTGGACCTCGACCTCCGGTTCCCACCGCACCGGCGAAACCCCTCCGGGGGGCTCGGAATTGCGCGGCCACCGCCGGAACGGGATCGAGTTTCCGATGGAGCTGTCGATTCGCGCGATCGGCGACGGAACCCCGGAGGGGTTCGTGCTGATTCTGCGCGACCGAACCCACCGCGTCCGCCTCGACGAGGAACGGGAGCGCATGCAGGCGCAACTCGCCCAGGCGGCCCGGCTCGAGACGATCGGCCGTATGGTGTCCGGTGTGGCGCACGAGCTCAACAATCCGCTCACCGCGATTCTGGCGTTCGCGCAGGACCTCGAAGCCCAATCGAAGAGCCTGACCGACACCGAGGCGCTGACCACCGTGGTGCAACAAGCCCAGCGATGCCGGGCGATCGTGCAGGACTTGCTGACCTTCGCGCGGGGCAAACGGGACGATCGTGAGGCAATCCCCGCGCACGAGCTCGTGGTCCGGGCACTCCCGGCGCTGGAGCGGCATGCCGCCTCGCGGGGGGTGGCGCTTCGAGTGGATGTTGCCGGCGGGCTCCCCACCCTCGACTGCAATCCGTCCGGGATCGAGCAGGTGCTCACCAACCTCGTGGTGAACGCGCTGCAGGCCACGCCGGCAGGCGGCACCGTTACGATTCGGGCGGGCGTCGCCGGCAACCGGGTGGCCCTGGTGGTCGAGGACGACGGTCCCGGGATTCCGGCGGACGCGTTGCCTCGGCTCTTCGAGCCCTTCTTCACGACAAAGGCGCCGGGAGAGGGAACCGGACTCGGGCTCTCGGTGAGCCACGCGATCTGTGAGCAGCATGGGGGAACGCTCTCGGCCGAAAACCGGATCGGGGCCGGAGGCCGGGTCGTCGGCGCGCGGTTTACTGCCGCCCTTCCCTTTGTCGACCGGCGTTCCGTGGCGCGCCCGGTGCTCGCCAAAGGCGTCGAGCGGCCGCGCATCGAGCGGCCGCGCATCGAACGGCCGGCGCCTGTCCCGGTGCCGGCGGCCGGGCTTCGCCGCCTCCTCATCGTGGACGACGAAGCGCCGATTCGCGTGGCGATTCGCCGGTTCCTGGAGCGGCGCGGGTGGTCGGTCGACGAGGCGCGCGATGGACGGGAGGCGCTGACGCTGCTCGGGCTGGAAGATGGGGCGGTGCCGAACGCGGTCCGGTACGACGCCATCGTCACCGACCTCAAGATGCCGGGTGTCTCCGGTATCGAGATTCACGACCGGCTGGCGGCGCTTGCCCCCAACGACCTGGCCAAGCTCGTTCTCATTACCGGCGACACCGCCTCGGCCGACGTCGCGGAGTTCGTCGCTCGGCTGCGTCAGCCGCTGGTCCAGAAGCCCTTCGACATGCGGGCGCTCGCCGACCTGCTCGACCGCACCGCACCGCCGACCGCCGCTTGACCGCCACCGTGGTCTTGGGCTACGGATTGGCCCTCGCCATCGGGCTGTCGCTCGGCCTCCTCGGCGGCGGCGGCGCGATCCTCACGGTTCCCGTATTGCATTACGTTCTCGGCTACGGCGTGAAGAGCGCGGTGCCGATGAGCCTGGTGGTCGTGGGCCTCACCAGCGGGGTCGGTGCGCTCCGCCATTGGCGGGGCGGCACCGTGAACGGGCGGGCGGCGCTCGCCTTCGGCCCCTCCGCGATCGCCGGGGCTCTGCTCGGGGCCGAACTCGGTCTCCAGGTAGGCGCGGAGATCCAGCTCACGGTGCTCGCGCTGGTGATCCTGACGGCGGCGGTGGCGATGCTCCTCGGGCCGGGGAGGATCGCGTCGTCGGCTGCGCCGCCTCGCCCGGCGCCCGGTTCGTCTTGGATGATCGCCCTGGTCGGCGCGGGGGTCGGGCTGGTGACGGGATTCGTCGGGGT
>JABFSM010000216.1 GCA_013140635.1 Gemmatimonadales bacterium | reverse complement strand
CGGAGGGCGGGCGGGCCCCGATCGGCCACCTCGCGGGCGGCGCGTTCGGCCGCGAAGGCATGCAGCGAGCCACTCGTCCCCGCCGCCGCCGGCTCGAGAAAGGCCAGGAGCGAACCGGCGCGCCAGTCCGCCTCTCGTTCGAGGCGCCCCGCAAGCCGAACCGCGGACAGCCGCCTCACTGCGCGGCCTCCGAACGCCGCCGCCACCCCGGAGACCGCGAACGCCATGAACCATGCGGCTGGAACCCAAATCGGCGACCGGAGGAGGCCGGCCCGCGCCCCCCACGCCGCGAGGGTCAAAACGAGCGCCAGCGCCGACAGCGCCCCCGCCCCGGCGAGCCAGACCAGCCGGCTGCGAAGCGGCGAGGCCACGTCCGCGAGCGCCCGCTCCGTGTTCCTCACTGGCCTCCCCCCACCGCGAAGAGAAACAGATTGACCCCCATTCGAAGCGCCGCCTCTCGCTTTTCGGCAGGATCCTTGTGAACCTCGGGATCTTCCCACCCGTCGCCGAGGTCGGTCTGATAGCTGTAGTACACGACGAGGCGCCCATCCAAAAAGATGCCGAAGCCCTGCGCCGGTTTGCCGTCGTGCTCGTGAATCTTGGGAATCCCCTGGGGAAACTCGTACACCAGGTGATAGACCGGGTGATCGAGAGGCACTTCCACCAGAGCGCGGTCGGGAAAGAGCCGGCCGAGTTCCCGGCGAATCGACTCATCCATTCCGTAGTTGTCGTCGACGTGCAAGAAGCCGCCCTGCTGCAGGTAGCGGCGCAGCGTGGCCAACTCGGCGTTGCCGAATCGGACATTCCCATGACCCGTCATGTAGAGATACGGAATCTGCCATAGATCGGCGTCGGCGAGCGTCACCACTTTCTCGCGCGCAGTGACCGGAAGCGTGGTCCGCTGCGAAATCGCGGCGAGTAGATTCGGCAGGCTCGAGGGGTTCGCGTACCAGTCCCCGCCCCCATCGTAGTGCAGACGCCCGATGGTCAGGGGGGTCTGCCCCTGGAGCGCACCGGCCGACAGCGAGCCGAACAACGCGAGCAACGCCACACCACTCCGTCTCACGCCTCGGGAGCCTCCGTCGCCAGTTTGTACGCCACGTTGCGGGTCACACCGAAGAACTCCGTCAGGATGGCCGCCGCTGCCTTGCGGGAAACCCCCTCCGCCAGAAGACGCCCGGCCAGCAGCCGGGCAGCGGGCAAATCGCCCTCGGTTTCGGCTGCCTCGCCACCCGCCACGACCACCGTGCATTCGCCGCGCACGAGAGCGGTGCCGTCGGCGAGCGGCGCCAGGAGTTCGGCGAGAGTGCCGGCCCGAAGCTCCTCGTGCATCTTGGTCAGCTCGCGGCCGACCATGGCTCGGCGATCGTCACCGCAAACCTCGGCGAGATCGCGCAAGAGCTCGGCCAGCCGATTGGGCGACTCGAAGAAGACCATCGTCGACTCTTCGGCGGCGATCCGTTTGAGCTGCCGTTCCCGTTCCGAGCCTTTCCGGGGGAGGAATCCAAGAAACACATAGCGATCGGCGGGAAGTCCGGCCGCCGAGAGCGCGGTGGTAACCGCGGAAGGCCCTGGCAGGGGGACGATCGCAAAACCCGATTCCCGCACCTGTGCTACGAGTTCGGCGCCGGGATCGCTGATCCCCGGCGTCCCGGCGTCGGTCACCAGCGCGACATCGCTTCCATCCGCGAGCGCGGAGAGGATCTGGCGGGCCGCCCCCGGCGCCGAGTGGGCGTGATAGGAGAGAACTCGGGGGCGCGCCTCGAGGTGATCGAGCAGGATCCGAGTTCGGCGGGTGTCCTCCGCGGCAACGACGGCAACGGCGCGGAGGAGTTCCGCGGCGCGCGCCGTCAGATCGCCGAGGTGGCCGAGCGGGGTCGCGACGACGTAGAGTGTGCCGCCGCGCACGTCATCACGCGGCGAGGAGCTTATCGATCCGCGCCTCGAGGGTGGACTTCTGCGTGAGTCCGACGATCGTGTCGACGTGCTTCCCGCCCTTGAAGAAGAGCAGCGAGGGAATGGAGCGCACGTTGAAGCGCATCGTGGTCTTCTGGTTGGCATCCACGTCGAGCTTCGTCACCTTGACTCGGCCCGAATAGGTGGAAGCCAACTGCTCCAGGATCGGGGCAATCGCGCGGCAAGGGCCGCACCATTCCGCCCAGAAATCCACGAGGACCAGACCCTTGTCCTCCTCGACCTCAGTCCCGAAGTCACCGTCGGTGACATGAATGATGGTGCCGGTGGTGCTCATGTTCGTTTCGCTCTCCTGTTACTTTGTTCGTCATGCCCGACCAGCCACGTATCGCCCATGTGGGCGTCGCCGTGCCGGACCTCGAGGAAGCGTTGGCGTTTTACCGCGATGTCTTGGGCCTTTCGCCTCATCCCACCGAGAACGCCGACGGCGCCGACATAGTTTCCTTGCCCCTCGGTGAGAGCGAGGTGGAACTCCTCGCGCCCAGAACCGCTGACGGACCGATCGCCAAGTTCCTCGCGAAGCGGGGCCCGGGTATTCACCACATCTGCTATCGCGTGCCCGACCTCGATGCGGCGCTCGCCGCTTGCCGCCGGGGCGGCTACCGACTCATCGACGACGTTCCGCGAACCGGCGTCGGCGGACGCCGCATCGCTTTCGTGCACCCCAAAGCGACCGCGGGGATCCTCCTCGAGCTCACCGAATAAGACAGGTGGCTACGACTCTTCGCACGGGCGCGCCGGATTGCCCGCGCTTGCCAGCTCGATGTTGTTCACGATCCACCCGCCGTTCTTGAGCCGAAGCATGAGGGCCGGCACCTGCTTCATACACCCCATTCGGTAGATCGCAACCTGGAGGCGGCGCTGGTCTTCCTCACCTGGAACACCGATGTCGGACACCACTTTGGTGCTGTCGGCGCGAAGATAGGTCTGAATGAGGATCAGCCGCTTCTCGAAATCGGCGGGATTGCGCGTGGCGCCGGCCGGCCCGTGGGACGTGCCCCAAAGCTCGGCCATGCGCGAGATGCTGCTGTCGGCGGCGGCCTTCATGAATTCGCGGAGCGCTTGGGCGGACGAGGCAACCGGTGCGGCGGTGCCGAGATTCGACCCGCCGCCACATGCGGCGAGCAGGAGTGCAACGGTCACGCTGATTCTCATGGCGGGATCCTCCCTTACCTGAAACGGCTCTACCTGCGAAACTAATGGGACTCGAGCCTCGGGAGCAACGAGAGAGATGCGGCTGTATGTGAACATCGACCATGTGGCGACGATCCGGCAAGCCCGCCGGACCGACGAGCCCGATCCTGCCAATGCCGCGCGCCTGGCGGAGGCCGCCGGCGCCGACGGGATCACGGCGCATTTGCGGGAAGACCGGCGCCACATCCAGGACGCCGACCTCGAGGCGCTGGCGCGCGTCACCCGCACCGTACTCAACGCCGAGCTGGCGTTGGCGCCCGATGTCGTCGCGTTCGTCTGCCGGCTGCGCCCCTTCCAGGCCACGCTGGTGCCCGAACGCCGAGAAGAGGTGACCACGGAGGGAGGTTTGGATCTCTCCCGCAAGGATCCGAGGCTCGTCGAAACCATCGCCCACCTCACGGCCGCGGGCTCACGGGTCTCCCTCTTCATCGACCCCGATCCGCGGGCCATCGACGCCTCGGCCGACCTCGGTGTTCCCGCCGTCGAGCTGCACACCGGTCGCTATGCACATGGCTGGCGCTCGAGCGGCGCGGCCCTTGCCCAGCTCGCCGCCGCAGCCAAACACGCCGCCGGACGCGGACTGGCGGTGCACGCGGGCCACGGACTCACCTACCTCAACGTGCAACCGGTGGCGTCGATTCCCGAGATCGAGGAGCTGAACATCGGCCACAGCATCGTGAGCCGGGCGGTCATGACCGGAATGACGGAAGCGGTGGCGTTGATGAGATCGCTGATCGACGAGGCGAGGAGGTAGGTCGCTATTCGCTACTCGCTACTCGCTATTAGCTTTGAGAGCCATTAGCGAATAGCGAATAGCGAATAGCGAGTAGCGAGTAGCGAATAGCGAATAGCGAGCAAAATGCCCACACCCCCGCCCGTCGGTCGCCGAGAGTTCTTTGCCCTCGAGGCCGGTGAATACCTGGAGCGCCTGGCTCACGAAGCTGGGGGCATCGGTATTCCCGACGCGAATGGCCTGGTGCGCTACGCTCGCGCGTTGCGGGGTGCGGCGCTGATGGGTGGGCCGCCGGGATTTGCCGTCGCGGCGGGAGCGATCGAGTCGCTGGGCAAGGCGGTACGGGAGGGGAGCCTTCCTTGGGATCCCCGTGTAGCCGAGTCGCTCGCCGAAGCGATCGAAGAGTGCAAAGCCCTCTTGCGGCGGGTGCGTGAGTGGGCCGATGCCGACCTGCGCCGAGCCGAGAGTGTGGCGGGCCGTCTCGATGCGCTGGTCGGGGCCGCGGGAAAACGGGCGTCGGTTCCGCTGACCTCGACCGGCGAGGGTCTCTCCGCCGGCGTCCGTGCCTACGTGGCGCGCGAGGCGGCGGCGGTGGCCGCCACCCTCGAACAGGTCGGCGCCGCGGCCGAGCACCATCCGACCCTCATCGAGGCCGACCCGATCGTGCAGCGGCTCCAGCCGCTCCGCGGCCTCGGCGCGTTGCCGGGGCTCTCACCGCTCCCCGAGCTGCTCGAAGCACTCGATCTGACCCTCGCCTCCGCCGGCAGAGGAGGGGCTTGGCCCCCCGGTGCGGCGCGAGCGCTCCGCATTACCGGGACGGCACTGGCTCGGATGGCCCGCGACATTGCCGAGTTGGGGATCCCCCAGCCGGACGCCCACGAGGTTGTCCAAGCGGCGGAGTCGCTCCGCGAGGCCTTCGGCCGAAGCGACGACGTCGTCGCCATCTCCACGCTCTTTCGCGATGGAGATCCGTCACCGATCGAGCGCCGGGGAGAACCGCCGCTCCCCGTTGCCGCAACCGGAGGCACCGCGGTCGAACTCACCGGCATTGCCGAACGGCTGCGCCACGCGGCGGGCCAGCTCGCGGAGGGCACGAGCCGCGCGGGGCGTTCACTCGCGCTCAATTCGCTCGGCCTGACTCTCCGCGGCCTAACGCTCTCTCCCGACTCCGCCGCCGCCACCTCTCCCCTCTTCCGGCGGCTCGACCGAGAGATCGCGTCGGGTCGCGCCTTGCACACCGCCGATTTGTTTTCCAAGGCGCTCACGGCGGCGGCGTCCGCGCTTCAGGGCGCCGGCGAATCAGGGTCGGCCCGATCGCTGGCGGGCCTCCTCGGGCCGGTGGTGGCCGAGCTCGACCGAGTCGGTGGCGTCACCGCCACGCCGGCGGAG
Organism: Gemmatimonadales bacterium; assembly: GCA_013140635.1. Taxonomy (GTDB): domain Bacteria; phylum Gemmatimonadota; class Gemmatimonadetes; order Gemmatimonadales; family GWC2-71-9; genus JABFSM01. Next base: position 1,911 of record JABFSM010000216.1, on the reverse strand, counting down.
GCCACGCTCGATGAAATCGAGGTCCTTCCGATCGAGGCGCTCGCATTGGACGACGAGCGCGATGTCGTGCCGATCGCCTCTCTGCTATATGATGCCGCTCCCGCGGTCGCTCCGAGCCTCACCCCCTTCGAGCAGACCTTTTCGACCTATTTCGCCCTGCTCCACCCGAGAGACGAGACCCCGATCGTCCCGATCGAAAGCCTGGCGCCGGCTCCGGCGGAGCCCGAGCCGGTGCCGATTCAAGCATTGCTCTACGCCGGTCGCCGAGCTCTCGAGCGGGCCGACTTCGTGCGCCGAGAACTCGATATCGCGCTCCGGACCAAGCCAAGCCTCGCCGGCGTAGAGGCGCTCCTCTCGGAGCTCCTCGAACTCGTGCCTCTTGCCCTTGTCGACGACCGCTGACGCATCGGGCGGCACCGCGCGCCGCTGGGTCATGACGGTCATAGGACTCGCGATATCGATCGCGCTGCTTGCGTGGGCCCTGCGGGATACCTCCCTGAGCGAAGTTCTCGCCCACTTCAAGAGCGCCCGGCTCGGCCCCCTGGGGGCCTCGGTTTCCGTGGCCACCCTCGTGTTCGGTATCCGGACGATCCGGTGGCGCTACCTGCTGCGCCGGCCCGACGGCCGGCCGGTGGCGTGGCCCGCGCTCTGGCACGCCACCGCAATGGGCTTCATGGCCAACAATACCCTTCCCTTCCGGCTCGGCGAGCTGGTCCGCTCCTACGCCGTGAGCCGGCTCGGTCAGGTGTCGCTGCCGATGGCTTTCTCTTCGGTGGCGGTCGAGCGCGCCCTGGACGGGATGACCCTGCTCGGGCTCCTCGTCGTAGCGCTGGTCCGCGCCCGCCTTCCCGCCGATACGATGATCATGGGGGCCCGTCTGGATCTGGCGGCGGGGCGCGCCGCGGTGGTGTGCGCGGTGATCCTCCTCGGGGCCATCATCGTCGTGGCCCTGCCGCGCTTCACCGAACGGATGGCCCGCCGGGTCGTTCCATTCCACGGGGTGGCGGAGCGCCTCGTCGGGCTGCTCGAAAGCCTCCGCGGCGGATTCAGTGCCTTACGCTCTCCGGCTCGCCTTGCCGCGGCGGTGGCCTGGTCGGTCGTTCATTGGCTGGTCAACGCCTTGTCCTTCTACCTTGCCTTCGCGGCCTTTGGCATCGAGGTCGGCTTCACCGGCGCGCTCTTGGTGCAGGGTATCGTCGCCTTCGCGATCGCGGCGCCGTCGACGCCGGGCTACTTCGGCGTCTTCGAGTTCTTCGTCGCGGCGGGGCTGGCGCTCTTCGGTGTGCCGAAAGACGTGGGAATCGCCTACGGCATCACCTATCACATCACGACCTTCATCCCGATCACCCTCCTTGGGCTCTACTCGCTCGTCACGACCGGACTTCAGGTGAAGGATGCCCGGGCGGCGCGCGTATGACCGGCTCGATCACCGTTGCCGCCCACGCGAAGGCCAATCTCTTTCTTCGCGTCCTCTCGCGTGACACCGGCGGCTTCCATGGCATCGAAACGCTCTTCTGCCGCCTGGACCTGGCCGATACGCTGGTGGCGGAACGAGTGCCGGGCCGCGAGGTCTCGATCGAGGTTCAGGGAGACGATACCGGTCCGGCCGAGCAGAACTTGGCGGTGCGCGCCGCCCGGGCCGCCCAAGGGGCCATCGAGGGAGGAATCGGCGTTCACCTCACCCTTACCAAGAAGATTCCGATCGGCGCCGGGCTCGGAGGCGGGTCCGCCGATGCCGCAGCGGCCTTACATGCGGTAAATGCGCTCGCCGGCAACCCGATTCCGCGCGCCGAATTGTTCCACCTGGCGGCGCGACTCGGCGCCGATGTGGCCTTCTGCGCAACCGGGGCCTCCCTGGCCCTCGCCTGGGGACATGGCGAGCGGATGATGACCCTCCCCGGGCTCCCGGCC
>JABFSM010000249.1 GCA_013140635.1 Gemmatimonadales bacterium | reverse complement strand
ATCGGATCCAGATCGAGGCCGACGGATACTTCCAGGCGACCTTCTCGACCGCGGTGGCTGCGGCGCAGGCTGCCGCGAGCAGCCGGCGCGGCGGTCCCGGCATGATCAGCGGGAACATGATGATCACCGCCGGCGCCCAGGTCAGGTTGGGCAGAATGCGATACGAGTCGTAGAAGAGGGAATAGGAGAGGATCGCGATGATGAAGCAGAGCCCGATTTCGTACGCCATGCCGAGGGTGTGGAGTCGCGACGCCGAGATCCGGTGGTTCCCGGCTGCCCAGCGGAGTCCCAGGGAGGCGACGACGGCGCTCAGGTTGATGAGCTGGAACCCCCCGTTTGCCGCGGCGTCCTCCGGCAGCGAGATATCGGTGACTGCCGTGACGAGGCGCGTCGCGACGAAAATGAAGAGATCCACGCCGAAGGCGATGGCAAAGAGAGCCGTCAGGAGCCTGAGCCGGCCGCGAACCTGGTCGAAGAGGTCGGTGGGGAGTTCCGAGGACCCGGTTCCCGGTGCGCCTCCTTCGCCGGGAGGACGGATCAGTGTAACCTCCTCGCGCATGCCCAGCTCCTTAAGACAAGTGAGGGCAATCATATCGGGCATCGGTGCCGGGCGCCAACGGGCTCCCAAAGTCGTCTATTGCGCGAACGGGGGGGAACGGTTACTATTGTGACAGTGGTCAGTCAGTGCGCGGACATGTTCCGAGTCGACGTAAGGGGCCCAGACATTCTGTGGCCCCTTTCTTCTTACTGACGACCGCTCATGGCAGTGGGGAGGTTCCCCCTGCCGTGGGAAGGTCCCTCTCCCGCGAGGGTTTGTCGCGGGAACAGTGAGTCGGCATCAACGGCCTAGCCGGGAGCCGACCCTAATCAGGTAAGGAGTAGGACAATGCGTACGACAGGCACCGTGAAGTGGTTCAATGACGCCAAGGGTTTCGGATTCATCACGCCGGAAGATGGAGCGAAGGATTGCTTCGTTCATCACTCGGCGATCACCGGGCAGGGCTTCAAGTCCCTCGCCGAAGGTGAGCGCGTTGAATTCGACGTCGTTCAAGGCGCCAAGGGTCCGGCGGCCGAGAGCGTCACCCGGATCGGCCCGAAGGCGTAAACGCCCGCGGTGCACTTGCTCAACAGCCAGTCCGGCGTCGCCGGGCTGGCTGTTTGGCGTTACCGGCCAGCCGCCAGGCCGGGCGGAGCCCGAACCCCTCCCGTCGCGACCCAGTCGCATCCGGCATCCCCAACTCGATAAGAATGCAGGACGGTCCGTAGCCGGCCTGAGCCGTCCAGATCGCGGGACAAGAAGGTGAGGATGTCTCCGTGAAAGTACGGCGGCAGAATATTGTCCGTTTCGAATGGGACAGGGCTATCGACGCACGCTCTAGCTAGGTCCGCGGAGACGAGGCTCGCCCAATACCGCACATTCGAGTAGATGACGCTGGCCGCTCCGTCCGCCGCGTCGGATTTTACCTCTGCATCGGCATCGAGGTGGATGACGAGATAGCGTCCGTCGGCAAGCCGGTGGAGGCCCAGGGCGAGCGATGCGGCGTACCTGAACCGCCCGCTCGCGGAGATTGCGGCCACTTGCTCCGCCAGGTCGGCTGGAACGCCGAGCCGCCGGCGCACCGGCATCGGCACGATGCCTAGCGGCGCGCCATCTTGGCCGACCCGGTGGAGCGCGCCATCGCCAGGAAAAAGCGCGATCCATCCGTCCTCATACGGCGCGAGTGATGGCTCGCCACCCTGCGAGTAGGCGGTGAGCGAGCGGCTGAAGATCGGCGGCGCCGCTCCCCACCGCCGGAGGCTGTCGGTGTCCGGAAACCACGAGGTGAAGGGCTCCGGGCTCAGCTTGGTGCCGAAGACCACCCGATTGCCGGCGAGCACCCACTGTGAGCCGGGGAAGAAGACCGGGTTCATCGGCGCTTCCCGGCGGAGTTGATGGTCGACCGCTCCGAAGATGACGATACGCCCGCGGCGGGCATCGACGGCGCCGATCAGCGAATCGCCGGGCAAGAGCACGATCGTGGAAATGCGGACGAACTCGCCTGGTCCCCGGCCAGGCCGTCCCATCGCGCCCATCAGACGGCCACGGGGGTCGAAGTGGAGGAGGGCCGTTCCCGTCTCCAGAAAAACCTCGCCGTTTGCGCTCACGACATGGGTCCGGAGCGGCAGAAAGGACTCGAGTGAATCTGGGGCGGCGAGGGGGAGGGAATCGAGTCGGGCTACCGTCGGTCCCGAGCCTGGGACCGCGGGTGTCTTGCTGCCGCACGCGGCCGTGAGCCAGAGCAGGAAGACTCCAGAATGCCGTGCCGTGCGCATTGCCCAATCTGCGGTTCCGGGACCGACCGGGCAAGCGGCCCATCCCGGTGCCCCCACGCCAAGGTCGAACAGCCGGTGCTCGTCCTTTTCGGCGAGGGCGGCCATACCACGCCCGTCGAATCGGGGATCGCGCATCTTCAGAATGAGCTGCCGCGCCGGGCAACTCACGTCGGCGATTCTCCGGGGCGCGGATCATCGGATGAATCTCCCCCCGGCCGATGGCGGCATTCCGCTGGCGCATGCCGGATATGTCCCGACCCTTTGCGGCTGGATCAAGGAGCAGGCGTTCCGCGGGCGCGTCAGGCATTCGGGCCGTCACGGCGCTGCCGGGAATCACTGTGGAAAACCACAGTGATCGTGAGGCGACACACGGGCCTAGCGGGGTGTCGGCGTGGGTGGTAGTCTAGTGCACCTAGCGCCGGCCCGGCGAATCGCCGGGAAGGGCCGGCGCCGGCCATCCCGAGAGGAGGTACCACAGCATGACAAGCAAGGCAGGTCGGCGGGGCCGGGGCGGGAAGAAGCCCCGGAATCCAAGCCGCGGGATCTCTTTCGAACCGGAAGACTTCGAGGTCCTCGATCTTGCGTTAAACCAGGATCGGGAACTTCGGCTCTGCGCCGGAGCGGTGAAAGCGGCGCGCGCCGCCGATGTGAGATATCCGATCAGGTCGGCACGGGTGCTGGCTCGGTTGCTGCCGAAGCGGAGTGTGGTTGTCGAGGGCCATCACCTGCGCCCAGGCGCGATCGTGCGCTATCTGCCGGAGCAGTACTTCCCAATCCGCAGCGAAGCGGAACTGGTCAGCCGCTGTTACGTGGCGCTGGTGCGGTGCCGGGGAGAGATGACGTGGGCGGCGCAGGCGCCGCCCGATCCGCAGGCAGCGCTCGCCGAGTTCGCCCGGACCACCCGACCGCGACGGAGGGGTTGAGATGTCCATTTCCTACACGCTATGCCCGGCCGGCACGTGGACACCGCTCTACCAGGCGCCGAGCTACGGGGTCGTCAATCTCTGGTCCTCGGCCGGCGCGGTCCCGCTTCGGTGGCGGGCGTATTCCGCCTCGACGCCATGGTACATGTCGGGGCAGGTCGTCGTCAACGGCCAGCTTCCGGTGTGGGTGAGCCTCCCCTCCGTGTACGTCCAACTCGAGGTGTTTCCCGATTTCAACGCGCTGCTACGCGCAACGTAGAGGTCGCGCGGCGGGGGCCGCCAGACTTACGGTCGGGCCCCCGCGATCACCTCCCGAATGGCCTGCACAACGAGATGAGGCTCATCGGCTGGATGTGAGTCCCGCCTTCGGGTCTGTTGTGATACAGGACGGCTCGGAATCACGAACTCAAATGGATCGTCCGATCATTGGCTCCCCGTGGCCTCCACCGCCGCCACCACGAAGAGATCGGGCTGCACGAGGGTGTCGGGGGTCCACGAGATGTCGGCGGGAGAGGCGAGGGGCTCACCAGCAGCTCGCCATGCACGACTTCGTAGCGATTCCAGTCGTTAGGCATGGCGCGGACCATCTCCGCGGTGACGTACCGCTGTATCGCCGGCATGGCAATACGTTCGTCTCGGCGGGAGTGAGTGCGCAAGGGGGTGGCATGCACCGATAGGTGCGTACTGTGGGCCTTCCCTGATTGCTTCGCCGCCAGAGGCGGCTCGCAATGACTTATTCAGAACTTCCCTAGGCACCACCGTACACCGGCACCAGCGCCCCCGACGTAAGGCGGTTGGCCGGCGAGGAGAGCCAGAGGATCGCTGCAGCCAGTTCTTCCGGCTTGGGCCACTTGTTCGCGTCCGCCTTCGGCATCGCGGCGCGGTTGGCGGGAGTGTCGATGATCGAGGGTAGAATCGCGTTGACGAGAATGTCCTCGCCACGCACTTCGACCGCGAGCGCGCGGGTCAATGCTGCGACCGCCGCTTTGGAGGCGGAGTAGGCCACCGCGCCGCCGATCGGCGCCTCCACGACGCGGGCCCCGACATTCACGATCCGTCCACCGCCGCTCCGCCGCATGGCGCGGACCGCCTCTCGGCAGCAAAGAAAGGCCGTCGTCAGGTTGAGTTCGAGCTGGCGCGTCAGGTCATCATGCGATGTATCGGCAAATGGCTTGGCCAGATAGCCACCCGCGAGATGAATCGACGCCCAGAGCGGTGGGAGACCGGCGTAGTACGCCGTCACCGCCCGGTCGTCGGTCAGGTTCATCGTGCCGGTCAACAGGACGCCGGGTGCCGCCGGAGTGGTGACAGGGCCAAGAATCGGAAGGTGACAGGTCGCCCCAGCCTGACGGAAACTCTCCACGACCGCCTGGCCGAGTGCTCCATCTCCACCGGTGATCACGACATTCTTGCCGTCTAGTAGCCCACCCATCCGGAACCTCCACCAGTGACGTTTGGGACGAAGATACCGCGATCGGCCCCGATCGGTATCTTCATCTGACGCCACCCCGAGGATCTTCCCCGTGATCTACCCTCCCCTTTGTTCGTGCTCCGTGTTCGCGTTGGCATTCATCGTGGCCGTCACCGGATGCGGCTCTTCGCTTCCCGACGCCGATCTCATCGTCCAGAACGCCCGCATCTGGACTGGCGATTCGGCCAACCCCTGGGCCGAGGCGCTCGCGGTCCGCGGTGAACGGCTATTGGCGGTCGGGAGCGGGGCCGAAGCGCGGCGGTATCGGGGCGGGGCAACTCGGGTGATCGATGCCGGGGGAAGGCTTCTCACTCCGGGGTTCATCGACAATCACACCCATTTCGGCCAAGCCGGCGGCCTCCTGCTCGGAGTCAATCTTCTCGATGTCGATGGCGGGGACTCGCTGATTGCGCGGGTCCGCGGCGCGCGCGACCGGCTCCCGGAGGGGGCCTGGATCACCGGCGGCGATTGGGGAGCCTACGAGGACACGACCGCGCGAGCTCGCTTCAGTCCGGAGCGCGGGCTGATCGATTCGATGACCCCGAATACCGGGGTTCTCCTGCAGCGGTGGGACCGGAGCGCCTATTTGGCAAATGGCTTTGCCCTTGCGGCCGCCGCACTCGACTGCGCCCGCGCCGTCGAGGGGCTCGAATGCGACGGAGCTCGTGCGACGGGCCGGATATCGGGCGAGGCGCTCAGGCGCGTTCGCGCAGCGATTCCCGCCAAGAGCTTCGAACAGCGGCTTCGCGAGGCGCGAGCGGCGCTCTCCCACTTAGCGGAACTTGGCGTCACCGGGATCAACGACATCACGCCGCGCGAGCAACTCCCGGTCTATCACGAGCTGAAGCGCCGCGGCGAACTGCTCGTGCGGGTCTACGCCCGGCCGACCCTCGACAAATGGGACGATCTTTCCCTAGTGGGGATCCCCCACGGATTCGGCGACGGGTGGCTCAGAATCGGCGGGCTCAAGGGATTCGTCGACGGCATCCAAGGAAGCTCGACGGCCCGCTTCTACGAGCCGCAGCTCCATTCCGGCAAGCGGGGCGAATGGCGCGATTCGACGAACACCGCCGCCACCTCGGGGCCCGGGTCCGGGATGCAGCCCTCGGGGAACATGGAGCGGAATCTCTTCGGCGCCGATCGGGCGGGGCTCTGGCCCCAGGTGCACGCCATCGGCGACGAAGCGATCGACACGCTGCTCACCCTCTACGAGAAGGTGATGAAGGAGAATCCTCCGCGCGATCGCCGATTCCGGATCATCCACTCGCAGGTGCTCCGAGGGCCCGAGGTAGCCAAGCGGTTCGCCGCCCTCGGCGTGATCGCGGAGGTGCAGCCCTATCACGCGATCGACGACATGCGCTGGATGGAGCAACGGATCGGCGCCAGGGCGCGCTGGGCCTACGCCTTCAAGACCCTTCGCGATGCCGGGGTGATGCTCACCTTCGGTTCCGATTGGCCGGGGACCAATGCGTCGTGGTACACCGCCGATCCGATGAAGATCATCTACGCCGCGGTCACCCGGCGGACACTCGACGGCAAACCCGAAGGGGGATGGTTTCCGGAGGAGCGGCTCGACCTCGAGACCGCGCTCAAGGCCTACACCGCCAACAACGCCTATGCGGAAGGGGAGGAGGCAGAGAAGGGAAGGCTGATGCCGGGTCGGCTCGCCGACTTCGTAATCCTCGAGCGAGATCTGTTCACGATCGCGCCGGAGGAAATCAAAGAGGTGAAGGCGCTGCTGACGGTGGTCGGGGGGCGGGTGACCAACGCGCGGGCGCCGTTCACCTCTCGGTAGTTTACGGTTCGGCGCGCACCGTGAGGCGGGTCACCTGCCGAATCCAGCGGCTCGGCCTCGTTTCCCCGACGAGGACCAGCCGATAGGGGCCGTACTGCGCTGTGAGGGGCTTCCCATCTTCCTGGTCGACGAGCAGGACGTGCTTACCGCCGAGCCCCGGGTCGAGCTCCGCCAGCGCAAAGACGATGCGGTAGCCATCCTGCGCCTCGGCCACGACCCGCTGGGTCAAGGCGGGACCGCGCAGAGAATCGGTTCGCACACCGGCGAGTGCGAGTACATCCTTGAGCCGAACACCCGAGAAGAGGAGGCTTGGCCCCTCATGGATCTTGGTTCGCACGCTATCGCGCGGGAGGCGTGCCAGGTCGGCGGCCCGGACGACCACCGTTCGTCCCGCGGCTTCCACAAGGATCGAATCGACGGGAGCCGCCGGCTCGGCGATTGCGCTCAGGATCAGACAGACTGAAAAGAACACCGGCCCCCCTTCCATCCGAATTGCATGCGGATTACTCTCCTTGACGCCATGATTGCCGCCCGCCTGGTTGCCCGCTATTACCGCTATCCGACCCCCATGGGCCGGAGCCGGAGGCGTGCTGAAGGTTAAGATGTAGACAGCACCCAATCCAGAGCTACCTGCGGCCCGTGAATGTCACGGGCCGCTTTTCTTGTTTTCCCGTTCCAGGAGCCGGATATGCTCGACCACATCGCCCGACCCAACCC
>JABFSM010000227.1 GCA_013140635.1 Gemmatimonadales bacterium | reverse complement strand
CCATCGGCCGCCAAGCCCAGCACGGCGCAGACCCCTCCGAAACCCGCTCCCAAACCGACCGGCGAGCCGGTTCTCAAGCGCCGGAAGCCATAGGTAGATTACCGGCGGCCGGTGGCCCTGTTCCCCCTTCACCACGAACAACTCAAATGACTCCTTGCATCGGCATACTTGCCTTGTTGGCTCTTGGCGCGCCCAGTGTCACGCTGGCGCAGAACCCCGCTGTGGCGCGCGCCGCCGGCACGATTACCGAAGCCGATGTCCGGCGCCGAATCGGGATCATTTCCGACGACTCGATGATGGGCCGGAACACTCCAAGCCCGGGACTCACCAAGACTGCCAACTATGTCGCGAGCGAGTTCAAGCGGCTCCGCCTCAAGCCGGGCGGAGAGAACGGCTCCTATCTCCAGAACTACCCGATCTATCGGAAGAAGTTGTTGGCCGACCGGTCGGTGGTGCGGTTCGGATCGGCGTCGGGTGACCAGGGTGCCAGGGTCACCCTTGCTGACGGCGCGGCCTGGGGCACCTTCCGTTTGGCGGTCGGCCCCTGGAAAGGGGGTATCGTTCTCGTCGGCGGACAGGGGCGCACCGACAGCCTGCCCAGTTCAGAGCTGCGCGGGAAAATGGTCGTCTACGTCACCGACTGGACTAAGCCCGGGGCCGGCACTCGCCTGCAAGCGCTGACCCGCGTGGCTCGCGACGCCGGCGCCATTGGCGTGATCTCCCTGATCAATTCCGACAGCGTTTTCAACGAGCGTTACGGCAACGCCGCGGCCCGAGTGTACGAGGTGGCCGGCGCGGGCACGGTGGGTCTAGCCAATATCGGGCTGCGCGAAGGCGCGATCACCCGCCAGATCCCCGAGGCGGCGGAGCGGTTCGGCGCGCTGCGGCAGGCGCCGAGCGCGGTGGTCGTGCCGTACCCCGATTGGGAGGGTGAAGTGGTCCTCGCCGACACCGTCCTCTCCACGGCGCAGGGACCGAACATGGTCGGCATCCTCGAAGGCTCCGACCCCACACTCAAGAACGAGTACGTCGTCTTCTCGGCCCATATGGACCACGTCGGCAAGACCGGCGAGTTGGGCGCGGCCTGCCGGGCGATGGGCGCCGACAGCATCTGCAATGGAGCGGACGACGATGCGTCCGGCACCGCGGGAGTGCTCGAGCTCGCCGAAGCCTTCAGCTCGGGAGTCCGTCCGAAGCGCTCGATCATCTTCCTCACCGTGAGCGGCGAGGAGCACGGGCTGTGGGGAAGCCGGTGGTTCGTCAATAATTCGCCGGTACCGATCAAGCAGGTCGTCGCCAACTTCAACACCGATATGATCGGCCGGAACTGGAAAGACACGATCGTCGCGATCGGGAAGGAACATTCCGATCTGGGGTCGACGCTCAATCGGGTCAATGCCGCGCACCCCGAGCTTCGGATGAACGCGATCGACGATCGCTGGCCGGAGGAGGATTTCTACCGGCGCTCCGACCATTTCAACTTTGCCCAGAAGGGTGTGCCGGTTCTCTTCTTCTTCAACGGGGTCCATGCCGACTATCACCGCCCCGGGGACACCGTCGACAAGATCGACGCCGAGAAGGAGAGCCGGATCGTGAAGCTTGTTTTCTACACCGGGCTCGAAGTGGCCAACGCGGCCAAACGGCCGCAGTGGGTGCCGTCGAGTTTTCAACAGATCGTGACGCCGTAAGGAGATTGCTTCGGGCGCGTCGCGCCCTCGCAATGACTGAATGTCCGAAACGACGAGCACCCTCGCCGAATTCCGCGAGTTCCGCGAACGGATGAACGACATCATCCTGAATGCGGGCAACTTGACCATCAACCGTTTCTTTGCCCTCGACGGCCGGGCCTACGAGGCCGGCACCCTCGGCGTCAAGACGAAGGAGATGCTCGGCCTCGTCGCCTCGCTGGTGCTCCGGTGCGACGACTGCGTTACATACCACGTCGTGCGCTGCAAGGAGGAAGGCGTCACCGATGAAGAGATGCTGGAGGTCTTTGCGGTCGGGCTGGTGGTGGGCGGCAGCATCGTGATCCCCCACCTCCGCCGCGCGATGGCGCGGCTGGAGGAGCTCCGGGGCTAGCGCTATTCCGGCACGACGGCCGGCGTGCCCACCGCCGGCTTTCTGCCCAGCATGCTGACCAGTACCCCGCCGATCACCAGAATCACCCCCACGAACTGCATCCCCGTCGGCACCTCGTGCAGGGTGAACCAGGCGATGATCATCGCCACGAGGGGAGTGAGACAGTTGTAGATGGCGGTGCGCCCGCTCCCGATACCCTGGACCGCCCGGTTGTAGAGCGCGTACGCCAACACGAGCGCCAGAAACGCCGCGTACGCCACCGCCGCCCACGTCTTGAGCGTCACCGCCCCCCAATCCTCCCGCAGAAGCCCCGGCAGCCCGAGCAGGAGGAGCCCCGGCGTGCCGGCGACGGTCGTGATGGTGGTGATCTGCAGCGGATCGACCCCTCGCCCGATCCGCCGGACCCCGACGGTGTAGCTGGCCCAACAGAGCACCGCGAAGAGCACCAGCAGGTCACCGCGAAAGCTCTGGGCGCTGAAGTGGATTCCCCTCGCCGTCACGACGAGCGCGACCCCGGTGGTGCTCAGGAGCACGCCCGCCCACATCGCGACGCTGGCCCGCTCGATCCCGAACACCGTCCCGAGGAGCGCCACGACGACCGGGAGGCTCGCCACGATCATCGCACTGTTCGTGGCGGTGGTCATCGACAGCCCGGTCATGAAGGCGGTTTGATAGAAGGTGTTGCCGACGACGCCGAGCACGATCAGTCCGATCAGGGTCTTGCGGGGCAGCTGGGCAACGGCACCGAGGCGGCGGGCGATGACGACCAGAATGGCACTCGCCAGGGTAAAGCGGAACGCGCTGAACGGGAGCGGCGGAATCTGCTCCATGGCGAACTTGCTGACCGCGAAATTCCCCCCCCACACCAGGGTCACGAGGAGCATTTCAAGGTCGTGGGAGGAGAATCGGCGCGCGGTGGGCGGCATGAGAGAAAGATAGGCGGTCACCTTATATTTGCCCCATGTCGCAGTCACGCATTCGCAATTTCTGTATCGTCGCCCACATCGACCACGGCAAGTCCACTCTCGCCGACCGTCTGATCGAGGCCACCGGGACGTTGGACAAGCGCCAGATGCGCGAACAGGTCCTCGATACGATGGACCTGGAGCGGGAGCGCGGGATCACGATCAAGCTCAACGCCGTCCGGATGACCTACACCGCCAGGGACGGCCAGGAATACGAGCTCAACCTGATCGACACCCCGGGCCATGTGGACTTCACCTACGAGGTCTCCCGATCGCTGGCGGCGTGCGAGGGCGCCATCCTGGTCGTGGATGCCTCGCAGGGGGTGCAGGCCCAAACGCTCTCGAACCTCTTTCTGGCCATGGACGCGGGGCTCGAGATCATCCCGGTGCTCAACAAGATCGACCTGCCGGGGGCCGAACCGGAGAAGCGCGCGCAGGAGGTGATGGACCTGATCGGCGCCAAGCGGGAGGAAATCCTCGCGGTGTCGGCCAAGGAGGGGATCGGCGTTCCCGACCTGCTCGAAGCGATCGTCGCCCGGGTCCCTCCCCCGCGGGGAAGCCGGGAAGCGCCGCTCCGGGCCCTCGTGTTCGATTGCCACTTCGACCGCTATCGGGGCGCGGTGCCGAGTATTCGGGTGGTCGACGGCGCGGTCCGGAAGGGGATGGAAATCCAGTTCGGATCTCATCCGGAGGATGCCTACCACGTTGAGGAAGTGGGCTACCTCCAGCTCGGCCAGCGGGCGTGCGAGGAGCTCGCGGCGGGAGAGGTGGGGTACCTCGTGGCCAATCTGCGCGGGGTTCGGGACGCGAGGGCGGGCGACACGATTCTGGACCACGACAACCCCGTCACCCAGCTCCTCCCCGGCTATCGCGATGTCAAGCCAATGGTCTTTGCCGGGATCTACCCGACCACCACCGACCAGTACGAATCGCTGCGCGATGCGCTCGAGCGGCTCCAGCTCAACGACGCCTCCCTGCACTACGAGCCGGAAACCTCCACCGCGCTCGGCTTCGGCTTCCGCTGCGGTTTCCTCGGCCTGCTGCACATGGAAATCGTGCAGGAACGGTTGGAGCGGGAGTTCGACCTCGATCTGATCACGACGGTCCCGACGGTGGAATACCATGTGTACCGGACCGACGGCGCTATGGAGCTCGTCGAGAATCCGAGCCACCTTCCCGACCCGGCGGAAATTGCCCGGATCGAGGAGCCGTTCGTGAAAGCGAGGATCATGGCTCCCTCCGACTACATCGGCGGGATCATGAAGCTTGGCCAGGACCGGCGGGGCATCTACAGCGGGATGCACTATCTCGACACCAGCCGAGTCGAGTTTCATTGGGAGTTTCCGCTCGGCGAGATCGTGCTCGATTTCTACGACAAGCTGAAATCGCTGTCGCGCGGCTACGCCTCGCTCGATTACGAACTGGGGGGCTACCGCGAAAGCGAGCTCGTCAAGCTGGACATGCTCATCAACGGCGAGCAGATTGACGCCTTCAGCGTCATCATCCATCGCGACAAGGCCTACGAGTGGGGCCGCAAGGTGGCGGAGAAGCTCAAGGAGCTGATCCCGCGGCAGCTCTTCCAGGTCATCGTGCAGGCAGCCATCGGCCAGAAGATCATCGCGCGGGAAACCATTTCCGCCCTGCGCAAGGACGTGCTGGCCAAGTGCTACGGCGGCGATGTCACCCGAAAACGGAAGCTCCTCGAGAAGCAGAAAGAGGGGAAGAAGCGGATGAAGCAGGTCGGCGCCGTGGAGATTCCGCAGGAGGCATTCTTGGCGGTACTGCAAGTTGAATAACGCTATTCGCTATTGGCTATTGGCTATTCGCTACAGCCTTGGCGAAGAGCGAATAGCGAATAGCGCGTAGCGAATAGCGAATAGCGAATAGCGAATAGCGAACAACAAATGTCGCCCACACTGGTTATCCAAACGGCCTTCCTCGGCGACGTCGTCCTGACGACCGGCCTGCTCGCGGTCTTGGCGGAACGCTTCGGCCCGGTCGATGTGGTAACCACCCCGGGCGCCGCGATGCTGCTCGAGACGCACTCCGCCGTACGCCAAGTCATCCGGTACGACAAGCGGGGTGCGGACCGGGGCTTCGGTGGGCTCTTCCGCTTGGCGGGCCGGTTGCGCAAAGAGCGTTATGCACGCGTCTATCTTCCCCACCGGTCGCTCCGGAGCGCCGCGCTCGCGCGGGTGGCCCGGATCGATGAGCGGATCGGGTACACCGGGGCTCCGGGGGCATGGTCGTATACCCGGCGGATTCCTCGTCCCGGCACCGGCCACGAGGCGGAGCGGATTCTCGCGCTTGCGGAGCCTCCGCCGGGCGCTCGCGCGAAGGTGAGCCTCGACCTGACCGCGGAGGATCGGCAAAAGGCCGGCGCATGGCTCACCACGCATAATGTCGGCACCCCGTTCGTGGCGATGGCGCCTGGTTCGATTTGGGGCACCAAGCGATGGCCCGGCTACGGGGAGCTGGCGCGGGTACTGGACCTGCCGGTCGTGGCGGTCGGTGGCCCGGAGGACCGCGACCTGAGCGCGGCGATCGTTGCCGCGGCACCCGGACGCGCCCATTCGGCCGCCGGTGAACTGAGCCTGCGGGAGTCGGCGGCGCTGCTCGAGCGGGCCGCTGTCCTCGTCACCAATGATTCGGCGCCGCTGCATCTTGCCACTGCCGTCGGGACCCCGGTCGTCGCCATCTTCGGACCGACGGTGCCCGCGTTCGGGTTTGGTCCTCGCGGTCCGAAAGACCGGATCGTGGAGCTGGTCGGGCTCTCCTGCCGCCCCTGCTCGTCACATGGGCCGAGGGTTTGCCCGCTCGGCCATCATCGGTGCATGCGGGAGTTGAGTGTGGCGACGGTGGTGCGGGAGATTGCTTCGGGGTCGTTGGCTCCACGCGATGACTAGACCCTGCTCGCTATTCGCTACTGGCTATTCGCTAACACTCTTGGCGAATAGCGAATAGCGAATAGCGAATAGCGAATAGCGAATAACGAGTAGCACTCAACCAAACTGGAACGATGCAATACATCCTCGGCATCGACATCGGCGGCACGAATCTCGTCATCGGGGCGGTTACCGAGGACGGGAGCCGCGTCGTGGGCCACGTCACCGAGCCGACCGGCGTGCCCGAGGGCCCCGACGCCGTGATCAACCGGATCATTGCCATGGCGCGCGGGGTCATTGCCGAAACGCATCGGCAGGATTCGGAGGCTACGATCCTCGGCGTCGGCATCGGCTCCCCCGGCCCGCTCAACCGAAAGACCGGCGTGGTCATCTTCACGCCGAATCTCCGCTGGACCAACATGCCGGTGCGCGACCGAATCGGCACCGCCCTCGAACTTCCTTCCTCCCTCGACAACGACGCCAACTGTGCCATGCTCGGCGAGCATTGGGTCGGCGCTGCCGTGGGAGCGAAGAATGCCGTCTGCTATACGCTTGGCACCGGCATCGGCGGCGGCATCATCGTCGGCGGAAAACTCGTGCATGGCGCCTCCGATGCCGCGGGGGAACTCGGACATGTCACCATCGATGTGAACGGGCGGCGCTGCGGCTGCGGCAACTACGGCTGCCTGGAGGCGTACGCCTCGGGGCCCGCCATCGCTCGGCGGGCGGTCGAGGCCATCGAGGCAGGCGCCGTGACGGCCATGACCGCCATCAGCGGCGGCGACCCGGCGAGGATCACGGCCCAGACCGTCTTCGAAGCCTCCGCCATGGGCGACGGCCTCGCCAACGAGCTGGTCCTCGATACGGCGCGGTATCTCGGCGTCGGCATCGCCAACATGCTCAACACGCTGAACCCCGAAGTCGTGGTGATCTGCGGTGGCGTCACCCGGGCCGGAGACCGTCTCTTCGAGCCGCTCCGCCGGGAGATTGCCCGACGGGCCTTCAAGCCGGCGGTCGAGGCCTGCCGCGTTGTCCCTGGCGCGCTCGAGGGCACCGCCGGTGTCGTCGGCGCGGCCCGAGCCTGGCTCGACGAGCATGCCTAGAGTCGGCGTCCTCGGCTCCCTCGTTTGGGACGAGATTCATGGCCGCGATCCGTCCACCCCAGTTGTCGAGGAGTGGGGCGGTATTGCGTACGCGCTGGCGGGGCTCGACGCGCACCTCCCCGCCGGGTGGGAAATCGTTCCGCTCGTCAAGGTCGGCAGCGACCTGGCCGAAGAGGCGAACGCCTTTCTCGGCTCGC
>JABFSM010000261.1 GCA_013140635.1 Gemmatimonadales bacterium | reverse complement strand
CGGGAATACCCGCCAGAATAGCCTCGACTTGCCGCTGATACTCATCGGTGAACGCGAGCGTCGACCCTTCCGGGGCGGTGATCTGGATTTGGATCTGGCCCCGATCTTCTGGGGGGACGAACTCCCGCTTCAATGTGAAGAAGGCGGCGACCGCACCGGCGAGGAGGGCGGCGGTGCCCCCCAAGACGACCATCCGGTGCCGCAAGGCGGCGCCAAGCAACCATTGGTAGCCGGTGGCCAGCCCGGTGAATCCGCGCTCGAGCACCTTGTATAAGGCACCGTGGCGCGGAGGGACCCGCAGGATCTTCGCGCACAGCATGGGCGTGAGCGTGAGGGCGACGAAGCCAGAAATGGCCACCGAGGCGGCCACGGCAATGCCGAACTCGTTGAAGAGCCGCCCGGTGCTCCCCTTCAAGAAGGCGAGCGGCGTGAATACCGCCACGAGCGACACCGTGGTGGCGATGACGGCGAAGGCGATTTCCCGGGTGCCCTCCATGGCCGCCTTCTCGGGCGGCTCGCGCAATTCCTCCTGGTGCCGGTAGGCGTTCTCGAGCACGATGATCGCATCGTCGACGACGATGCCGATGGCGAGTGTGAGCGCCAGCAGCGTGAGGTTATTGATCGAGAAGTCCAGCGCGTTCATGACCGCGAAGGTCGCGACGATCGACGCGGGAATGGCGAGCCCGGGAATGATCGTGGCCCGGACATTTCGGAGGAACATGAAGATGATCAGGACCACGAGGCCCGCGGCGATGACGAGGGTTTCCTCGGCCTCTTTGATCGACCGCTTGACGTACATCGACTGGTCGAAGCCGATGGTGGCGGTGACGCCCGGGGGAAGCGCGGCCTGGAGATCGGGAAGGGCCTCGCGGACCGCGTCGGAGACCTCGACGAGATTCGACTTCGACTGGCGAACCAGAGAGAGTCCGACCGCGGGGCGGCCATTGAAGCGGAAGTAGCTCCGTTCGTCTTCAGCTCCGAGTTCGACCTTCGCGATGTCCGCGAGCTTGACGACCTGGTTGCCGGTCGTCGCGACGACCATGTTGGCAAACTCTTCGGCGTTCTTGAGTTCCCCGAGCGACCGAACCGAGAATTCCCGCCGTTCCGACTCGATGCGGCCGGCGGGAATTTCCACGTTCCGAGCCTGGATAGCGCGGACCACGTCTTGGACGGTGATGTCATGGGCCGCGAGCGCGCTGACCGAGAGCCAGACGCGCATGGCATAGCGGCGCTCGCCCCGAACATCCGCGCGGGCCAAGCCGGGCACCGTCTGCAACCGCGGCTTCAAGATCCGGTCGGCAATCTCGGAAAGCTGCAAGAGGTCGTGCTGGGAGGACTCGACGCCGATGAACATCATGGGGCGCGCATCGGCGTCCTGCTTGTTCACCACGGGATCTTCGATTTCCTGCGGCAGCCGCCCGCGGACGCGGGAGACGATGTCGCGGACATCCTGCGCCGCGTCTTCGATCGGCCGATCGAGGTTAAATTCGAGGTTGATGTTGGACGACTGCTCCGAGCTGCTGCTGGTCATCGTGCGCAGCCCCTCGAGCGAGGCGAGCTGCTCCTCCAAGACGTCGGTGACCGCCGATTCCATGACGGCGGGATTGGCGCCGCGGAGGGTGACCGAGACGGAGACGATAGGCGGGTCGACGTCGGGGAATTCACGAACCGAAAGCTGGGTATAGCCCAGCACGCCGAAGAGGACCAATGCCGCGCTCGTCATGCTCGCGAACACCGGTCGCTTAATGGAGATATCGGAAAGATTCATGCGCCAGACTGGCCTCGACCAAAGTGCGGAGCGGCGTCCCAGGGGCGGGGCGCCGCTGATGAAGTACGGGCCAACTCCCCTTCCCGTTGAGACTTACCGCATTCCGTAATGGCCGACAAGCTAACCTCCCGACAACTGGCCCAACTGGCCGCCTTGGAGCCGCTGCCGCAGCGGTTTGCGCAGATCCATCGGCTGGTGGAGGAAATCGCCGGCCTTCGGGCGGATGACGCGACGACTCGCCGCCTCTGCCGGATTCTGGACGAGAGCCGGGCATCAATGAACTCGGTCGGTTTGACGCCGCTTTCGGAGCAACTGGGCGTCATGGGCATGTTGGCCCGACGCGGAGCCGGTATCCAAATGAAAGTCCGGGGGCTCCGGGAGGGTTTGGCTGGGCTAAAGATCAACTACGAGGGCGCACTTCGGTCGGCGAAGACCCCAGAGAGTCGCCCCCCCGAGGAATTGGGGACGAAAAGCTAGCGTTTCTTGGCCAGCATCTTGTCGACGAGGGGACCGGCCATCAGGATAGCCATTGCGTGTACAATTGCCCCGACGAGAAGCGTCACATACGTGAGCGCGAAGAGAATCATCCCGGCGCCCAAACCAGCGAAGATGCGTCCAAAAAGCTCCATGGTTCCCTCAGCGGTGAACCGGTATTTTACCTGTCCCCCCACCACCGCCGCAACGATGCGGCACTTGTAAGGAGTTTGGCATGCGCACCATGTCGTTGTTGACCCTGGCCGCCCTTGTCGTATCGCCCCTGGCGGCGCAGGGGGGCAAGCCGTCGGACCCCGACAAGAACGTTGCAGGGACTGGAACGCTTCCGGCAGGTTGGTCGGCTCGGCTCGACCTGGCCACCGCCTCTCTGGCCACGCTCAAACTCGTAAGTATGCCCCCCGGCTGGCATATCACCACCGGTCCTTCGGGCATCTTCTACCGTGCGGCGGACGCCGCGACCGGCTCGTTCCACACGATCGCCACGATCCATCAGACGAAGGCTCCCGCGCATCCCGAGGCCTTCGGACTCTTCGTGGCTGGAAAGGACCTCGACAAGTCTACGGCGGCGTACGTCTACCTGATCGTGCGGGGTGATGGGATGTACACGATCCGTCAGGGCGGCGCGGTCGGCGCCCGGTCGAAGAATCTCACGACCGGCGGAGACGTCAACGGCTGGCTGCCGAGCGACGCTGTGGTCAAACAAGATGGTAACGGTCAGTCGAAGAACGTGATCGAGGTCACGGGAAACGCCACCACCAAGAAGCTCACCTTTACGGTGAATGGAAAGCAAATTGCTGAGATCGATGCGCCGGGCGGGAATGTCGGTGGAATCGTCGGCCTTCGGGTAAACCACCACCTCGACGTGCATGTGCAGGACTTCGCGGTGCATAAGCTGTAGTTCGCTATTCGCTATTCGCTATTCGCTATTCGCTATTCGCTATTCGCTATTCGCCAAGAGACCTTAGCGGATAGCGAATAGCAAGTAGCGTTTCATGCCGACTTCACTTCCGTCCAAACTCTATCCCATGTCTCACTCGCCCGGCCGAGATCCTTCTGGACTTCGAGCCGGGTGAGTGCTTCCTGAGAGGGATAGGGCACCGGCGCCGCAATGAGGGGCATGGCCGAGTGGTTCGGCGTTCCGTAACCGGTGGCGGTCGAAATAGCGGCGCCCACCTCGGACCGGAGGACGTAGTTGATAAACTCGTGCGCGGCGCGGGGGTGAGGTGCCGCCGCCGGCACGACAAGCGAATCGATCCAGAGCGTGCTCCCCTCGGAGGGCAACGCCCACGCGATTGCGGGCTGCTCCCGAGCCGCCTGCGCCGCATCTCCATTCCAGAGCTGGGCTAGCCAGACGTCTCCCGCAATCAACTGGGCCTTTACCGGCGCCGAGAGATAGGCCTTGAGATTGGCCTTGGCGGCGATCGCGTCTCGGCCGGCGGCGGCGATCAGGGAGGGATCGGTCGTGTTGATCGACTGGCCGCGATAGCGAAGAAAGGCTCCAAGGACATCCCGAACATCATCGAGCATCGTCATCTTGCCCGAGAGCGCCGCGTCGAGAAAGACCGCCCAGCTGCCGGGAGCCTTGGCGATGAGATCGGTGCGCCAGGCAAGGCCGGTGATCCCCCATTGCCAAGGCACGGTGAAGCGATCGGCCGGATCGTGCGCGAGGCCGCGGAATAGGGGTGACAGATGGCCGAGGTTCGAGAGATAACGCTTGCTTAACGGGGCAAGGAGGCCGGTGGCCAACAACGCGGTGACCGCATAGGTGGTCGGAACCACAAGATCGTAACCACGCGCGCCGGCTTGCAGCTTCGCTACCATTTCCTCGCTGCTCTCGAAGGTGTCGTACGTCACCTTGACCTGGAACTCCCGCTCGAATCCGGAGAGCACGCTCGGCGCGATGTAGTCCGACCAGTTGTAGATGTTGAGCTCGCCCTCCAAGGGACCGAGTTCCTCGCTTCCGGCTGGGGGTGCGGTGGAGCGCCTTCCGCACGCCTCAAGGAGCCCGGCACCCGGAAGAACCGTTAGCGCGCCGGCCAGACTCCGCACGAGCTCACGGCGGCTGAGGTTCATTACTCTGCTCATCGGAGGCTACCTAGTCCAGAGATCCATCATGGGGATGGCGAGCACGCGAGGATCCGCCAAGAGAAAGCTATTGGTTCCCCCGTGAAGTAGTGCCCCACCACGGAACGCCTTGCCGCACCGCTCGGCCAAGCGCTTGAGGCCCGCGCCCGCTCCGCCGGTTACCGTGGCGCCGGCCTTCACTTCGATGCCCCAGGTCTCCCGCCCGCGGGTGATGACCAGGTCCACCTCGACCTGGTCCTTGTCACGGTAGTGCCAAAAATGGAGATCCGGGTCGGTCCAACCGGCCTGCGCCACAAGTTGCTGCACCACGAACGACTCGAGCAGATGGCCAAGGCGTTCGCGGTGGGTAATCCAGTCCTCGGCACGAACGCCCGTCAGGGTGGCAGCGAGTCCGCTGTCCACTAGGTGGACTTTGGGGGCCTTGATCAGGCGCCTGGACTCGTTGCTATGCCAGGCGGGGAGGGTCCGAACCAAGAAGAGCCGTTCGAGGGCCGCAAAATTGTGCTGCACCGTTTCGCGTCTGATGGCGAGCTGCCGGGCCAGCGTCTCGACGTTGAGCAACTGAGCCGTTTGCAGGGCGAGCAGCGTCAGCAGGCGGGCCAGGTGGTCGAGATTACGGAGATTGGCCACCTCCCTGGCGTCTCGCTCCATCAGTGCGTCGACGTAGCTACGGTGCCACTGCCGGACCCGCGCCTGTTGAGGACGGCGTACAGCTTCGGGATATCCTCCGCGCAATATCCGGTCGCGGAGATTTCCGGGGTCGGCGGAGGTTCCGCCTAGCCGGGGCTTGACGCTTCCCTGAAGCAGGGCTGCCAACAGCCGTCCCGGTTTGCCTTCCTTCTCAGCCTCGGTGAGGGGGTGGAGGCTCACCACTTCCATCCGCCCAGCCAGCGATTCACCGACCGTCGGCAGGAGCAGCAGATTGGCCGACCCGGTGAGTAGGAAGCGACCAGGGCGGCGGTCCCGATCCACGCTCAACTTGATGGCCGGCAGGATGGCGGGTGCCCGTTGTACTTCGTCGAGGGTGACTGTCGCGGAAAGCTGCGCCACGAAACCGGCCGGGTCGGCGGTGGCGGCGGCCAGGACGTTGGCATCGTCGAAGCTCAGATAGGCGCGCCCCGGAAAGGCGCGCCGGACCAGCGACGACTTGCCGCTCTGCCGGGGCCCGAGCAGGCAGACCACCGGGGTATCCGCCAGGGCGGTTTTGAGGGGGGCTGTGGCGTGCCGGGGGTGCCAGCCATGGGAAACGTCCATATTGCTATTACAATAGCGTCTATTTTACTATTGTCAAGCCGTCTATATTGCTATTTTACTCGCGCCATCGGCGCGGGGTGCGAAAGGCGCCGATCACCGCTTCGTTCCCCCGCGGGCGGCCGCTCCCGGGAGAGCCGGTCGGCGGCCCAGATGAGCAGCGAAGTTGCCACGAGAATCAGTGTACTGATGGCGTTCACCGTTGGCTCCACGTTACGGCGCACCATCGAATAGACGACCACCGGCAAGGTCGACGAGCCGGTCCCCGACACGAGAGAGGTGATCACGTAGTCGTCGAATGACATGGTGAACGCCAGTAACGCGCCGGCCAGGATACCGGGCCAAAGCTGGGGAACGGTAACTCGGCGGAAAGTGGTCAGCTCGTCGGCACCGAGCATCAGGGACGCCTCCTCCAGGCTTCGGTCCATTCCCTCCAGCCGGGCTCGCACCACAATGGCCACAAATCCGATGTTGAATGCTACGTGGGCAATGGCGATCGTCGTCAGACCGAGCGGGATCTTGAGGGTGACGAAGAGCGAGAGGAGCGAAATACCGGCGATGATCTCCGGGGTCATGATCGGAAGATACAGGAGCCCATCGAGCGCCCGGCGGCCCGGGAAGCGCCGGCGCGCGAGCGCAAGAGCGAGCATGGTTCCGAAAACGGCCGCAATAACGGTAGAGGCTCCGCCGACGATCAGGCTGGCTCGGAGGCCACGAAGGATATCGGTGCGTTCGGCCAGCTGTCGATACCAATCAAGGGTGAACCCGGTCCATGTCACCGAGTACTTGCTCTGATTGAAGCTGAACGCCACCAGGACGAGGATCGGCAGATGGAGGAAGAGATAGACTGCCCAGACCACCGCGGTCAGCCAGAGGGAATTGCGTCGTTTCATCGCCAAGATTCCTCTCCGCGCCGCCGGGCAACGAGCACGACGACCAAGACGAGGAACATGAGAATGAAGGAGGCGGCCGATCCGAAGGGCCAGTTGCGCGCAATGGTGAATTGATTCTGCACCAGGTTGCCGATCATTGCCTGCTTGGCCCCGCCCAAGAGATCGGAGGTGACGAAGGAGCCGAGAGCCGGAATGAAGACCAGCAACGAGCCGGCGACGACGCCGGGCATCGAGAGGGGAAGGATGACCTGGAAGAAGCGATCCCGCGGACGCGCTCCCAGCATTTCGGCGGCTTCGAGGAGCGAAGGGTCGAGTTTTTCGAGCGACGCGTAGATCGGCAGAATCATGAAGGGTAAGAAACCGTACACGAGGCCGAGGAGCACGGCAAAGGGGGTGTAGAGGAGGGCGATCGGGCGATCGACGATCCCTAGGCCGAGCAGGGCGCCGTTGATGAGGCCGGTATCGCGCAGGAGAAAGATCATGGCGAAGGTCCGGACGAGAAAGCTGGTCCAGAACGGGAGGACGACGAGAAAGAGCAGCAAGCCCCGCCGCCGACTTTGGGCCATGGCCCAGGCAACGGGATAGCCGAGCAGCAGGCAGAGCGCGGTCGCGAGCGCAGCCCAGAACGCCGTGCGCAGAAGCACCTGGAGGTAGAGCGGCTCGAAGAAACGACGATAGTGTTCGAGGGTGAATCCAGGCTCGACGCCGCCGTAGACGCCGCGGGGCATGAGACTCATCCCGAGCATGATCGACATCGGCACAACAAAGAAGAAGGCCAGCCAAAGGGTGCCGGGGGCCACCAGGGTCGCCGAGGCCAGCGCCGGGCGCCGGCCGAGCCACCGAAGGAACCGCCGCCTTACGAGACTCACTCCTCCTCCAGCAGTTCGGCATCTTCGGGACGCCAGCAGGCCGCGACGGTATCGCCCACCGACCAGCCGAGGGGGCGGGTGAGCTGGCCCTCATTGCGGACGGCCACCGTTATCGGCCGGCCGGCGGCGGGCATGACGATCACCCGCATCATCTCTCCTTGATACACAACTTGTTCGACGATCCCGGTCAACGCATTCTCTCCCGCCGGCACCTGGTCCGCGGGGAAGAGATTCATCCATTCAGGGCGGACGGCGATCCGCACCCGCGTTCCCGGCAGGAGGCCGGCGCGGTGCGGGACCTTGAACGATGTCCCCAGAGTGGAAGCCACTTCCCACTCGCTGCCCACCCGCTGAATGGCATGTCCGGAAAAGAGGTTCGATTCCCCGATGAAGGTGGCGACGAATTCGGTGCGCGGGTTTTCGTAGGTCTCGGCCGGGGAGCCAATCTGCACGATCCGTCCCCCGTGCATGACCGCGATCCGATCGGACATGGCGAGCGCCTCGTCCTGGTCGTGGGTGACGTAGACGAAGGTGACGCCCAGGGAGCGGTTGAGCTGTTTGAGCTCGAGTTGCATCGCCCGGCGGAGCTTGAGGTCGATGGCGCCGAGGGGTTCGTCGAGGAGGAGGATGTCGGGCTCCAGCACGAGGGCGCGCGCCAACGCCACCCGCTGTCGCTGGCCGCCGGAAAGTTCGATGGGACGCCGCGGACCGAACTCGGCCGGCTCGAGACGTACCGTTTCGAGCGCGCGGGCCACGCGGCCGGGGATTTCGCGGCCAGGAACCTGGCGGCGCTCGAGGCCGAAGGCCACGTTGCGAGCCACGGTGAGATGAGGAAAGAGCGCATAACTCTGGAAGACCATCCCCAGTTTCCGCTCATAGGGTGGGATCTGGTTGGCGCGCTCGCCATGGATGCGAATGTCGCCGGTGTCGGCGGCCTCCAGGCCGGCCAAGAGGCGAAGGGTGGTGGTCTTGCCGCACCCGGAAGGGCCGAGCAGGGAAAAGAACTCACCGCGCTCGATCGCGAACGATAGGTCGTCCACGGCGCGGGTGGATCCGAAGCTCTTGGCGACCCGGGAAAATTCGACGATCGGCACGTTGCAGAAAGCTAGGTCGCGCGGGTGGCGGTGGTAAGGGCCGCAGCGTAGCTTCGATCATGAACCGACGCGAAGTCCTCAGGTGGCTCGGCGGCGCCGCTCTCGCTCCGCTGACACCGCTCTCCGCACGAGACCGCCTCGCCCTCGGCCGGCGCGTCCACCAACTGACGTCGCAAGCCGGCGGCGCGCTCTCTCCCGCTCAAGTCGCGTTCGTCTCAGCATTGTCCGACTCGATACTGCCCCGCACCGACACCCCCGGCGCGCTGGATGTCGAGGTACCGGCGTTTATCGACCGTTTCCTCGCGGGATGGTACGCGCCGGCCGACCGGACGAATCTCCTGGCCGGCATCGACGCCTTGGAGGAAGAGTGCCGGCGGAGTCATGGGCGCCCCTTCGCGCAGCTCGATGCGGCCGAACGGGGGGCCTTTCTCGGGACGGTCGATGGAAAAGAGGGGCCCCCGCGGAGTCCGGCATGGGGATACCGCCGCGTGCACGAGCTCGTGGTCTTCGGATACACGACGTCGAAGCCGGTCGCGGAGTTGCTCCGAGACATGCCGGTCATTCCCGGCCGTTTCGACGGTTGCGTGCCGGTCTAGGGGGGCGATCATGTCGAGACAGGCTACGAGCTTCGACGCTATCGTGGTCGGCAGCGGGATCAGCGGAGGCTGGGCGGCCAAGGAGCTGTGCGAGCGCGGGCTCCGGACGTTGGTGCTCGAAGCAGGACGGGATATCGATCCCTCGGTGGATTACGCCGAACATGTGCAGGCATGGGAACTGCCCTTTCGGGGCCGAGGGGACCGCCAGGCCCTGGAACGCGACCAGCCGGTGCAACGGCGCTGCTACGCCTGCGACGAGTGGGGCTCCAAGTTCTTCGTGAACGACCGGGAGAATCCCTACGAAACGGATGCCGACAAGCCATTCACCTGGTTTCGCGGCCGTCAGGTCGGCGGGCGCTCGATTACGTGGGGCCGGCAGGTGTATCGCTGGAGCGATCTCGACTTCGAGGCCAATGCCAAGGAAGGGATCGGCGTCGACTGGCCGATCCGCTACGCCGATATCGCCCCCTGGTACGACCACGTCGAGCGCTTCATCGGGGTGAGCGGGGCCAAGGAGGGGCTGGCGCAGCTGCCGGATGGGCAGTTTCTCCCCCCGATGGAGATGCGCTGCGCCGAGCGGCATATGCGGGAGAAGGTGCTGGCCGCCTGGGGCGGCGACCGGATGCTCACCATCGGACGGGTGGCCATTCTCACCCGGAACCACAACGGCCGCTCCGCTTGCCACTATTGCGGTCCCTGCGAACGCGGGTGCATCACCCATTCCTACTTCACCAGTAACGGGAGCACCCTTCCCGCCGCCCGGAGGACGGGGCGCCTTACGCTGCGCCCGAACAGCGTCGTGCATAGCGTCATCTATGACGAGACGCGCGACCGGGCCGCCGGCGTGCGGGTCATCGATGCCGTGACCCTGCAGCCCCTCGAGTTCCGTGCGCGGGTCATCTTTCTCTGCGCGTCGACGATGGAATCGGCTCGGCTGCTCCTCCATTCGAAGACGCCGCGGTTTTCGACCGGGCTCGGCAACTCGAGTGACCAGGTGGGGCGCAACCTCATGGATCACATCTACGGCGCCGGAGCGAGCGGCACGGTCCCGGGCATGGAGGACCAGACCTCATACGGCCGTCGTCCGAACGGCGTCTACATCGCGCGCTTCCGCAATGTGAAAGACAAGCACCCCGACTTCCTCCGGGGGTACGGCATGCAAGGCGGAGCGGGGCGCTCCTACCTCGGGCGGCCCCAGTCGGGATTCGGCCCCGATTTCAAGAAGGCACTCTTTGCCCGGCAGCTCGGTCCCTGGCGCTTTTCGGCCAGCGGGTGGGCGGAGTGCCTGCCCCGCCCGGACAATCGAATCGAGCTGCATCCGACCCTCACCGACAAGTGGGGAGTCCCCGCCCTCAAAGTGCAGTGCACCTGGGGGCCGAACGAGCTCGCGCTGCTCAAGGACATGCAAGTGAGCATGGCGGAGATGCTCGAGGCCGCGGGTGCCACTGATATTCGGACCCACAATTCAAACAACCCGCCGGGCCATTGCATTCACGAGATGGGCACCGCGCGGATGGGACGGGATCCCAAGACGTCGGTGCTCAACGGGAACAACCAGGTGTGGGACGCGAAGAATGTCTTCGTGACCGACGGAGCCTGCATGGCCTCGTCGGCGTGCCAGAACCCCTCGATCACGTACATGGCGATCACCGCGCGCGCCGCGGCATTCGCGGTCGAGGCGATGAAGCGACACGAGCTATGACGATACGCCGGCGCGACTTCCTGCATCGGCTCGGTGCCGCGGGGATGGCCGCGACGCTGCCGTGGCATCGAATCGAACGGACGCCCAAGCTCGGTGCGATCGGGATTCAGCTATACACCGTCCGTCGTGACCTGGCACGGGATGTGGAGGGAACGCTCGCGAAAATCGCCGAGATCGGGTACCAGGAAGTCGAGTTCGCCGGGTACCCCGATGGCACCGCCGCTTCGCTCCGTGCCATCCTCGACCGCCTGCGACTCACCGCGCCGTCGGGGCATGTGCCTTTCCAATCGATCCGCTCCGCTTGGGAGCAGACGCTCGACCAGGCGGCAATGCTGGGACAGCGGTACGTCGTCGTCGCGTGGGTCCCGGCGGAGGAGCGCCAGACCGTGGATGGTTGGAAGCGCGTCGCGGCGCTCTTCAATAAGGCGGGCGAGGAGGCGAAGAAGCGAAAGATCCAGTTTGCCTATCACAACCACGACTTTGAATTCGTGCCGATCGACGGGACGATTCCCTACGAACTGCTGCACGCCGGAGTCGACTCCGGCTTGGTGCAATTCGAGCTGGACCTCTATTGGATGATCAAGGCGGGGCACGATCCGCTCCGATGGTTCACGAGTCGGCCGGGCCGCTTTCCGCTGCTGCACGTGAAGGACATGGACGCCACCGCGCGGAAGTTCTTTGCCGATATCGGAACGGGCACGATCGACTTTGCTCGAGTCTTTCGCCGCGCCGGTCAGGGCGGTGTCCGGCACTATTTCTACGAGCAGGACTCGACCCCCGGCTCGCCGTTCGACAGCGCGAAGGTCGCGTACGAATTCCTCCGCAAACTCACCTGGTGAGGACGGCATGCGTGAGATGACTCGGCGGGAAATGCTCGGCGTGGTAGGGGCCGCGGTGGTGGGCGGGGAGAGAGATCGCCACGGGGCTTCGCCCCTCGCGATGACAGGGTCAGCTTCGCCCCTCGCGATGACTGCGCCACATCCGGCGCCTCGCAATGCCTATCGGCGCGCCGGACGGCTCAAGCAGTCGGTGTCCTACTGGCCATATGGACGGATGCCGCTGGCGGAATTCGCGCCGAAGGCGAAGGCGGCGGGTGTCGTGGCCGTCGACCTGCTCCAGCCGGAGGAGTGGCCGGTCGTGAAGGGGGCGGGGCTGGTTTGTTCGATGGGATATCCATCCAAGCGTCGGGACTTCCTTTCCGCCGGCTTCAACGATCCTTCGCTCCACGACATGCTGGTCGACGAAATCGACAAGACGCTCCCTCTCGCGGCCGCGGCGGGCGTGCCCAACATCATCGCGATGTTCGGGAACCGGAAAGGCCGGAGCGATGAGGAGGGCGCCGCCAACTGCATCACCGGCCTCAATCGCGTCAAGGCCTCGGCGGAGCGGCATGGGGTTACCGTGTGCGTCGAGCTGCTCAACAGCAGGGTCGATCACAAAGACTACATGGGCGATCACACCGCTTTCGGGGTGAAGGTGGTGTCCGCCGTCAACTCCTCTCGGGTGAAGCTGCTCTACGACATCTACCACATGCAGATCATGGAAGGCGACGTGATCCGGACGATCCGCGACAATCTCGTTCATATCGGCCACTTCCATACCGGAGGAGTGCCGGGGCGCCACGAAATCGACGGGGGCCAGGAGCTCAACTACACAGCAGTCTGTAAGGCGATCGCCGACGCCGGGTTCCAGGGATATGTCGCACACGAGTTCATGCCGTCTCGAGACCCGTTGGCGTCGCTGGCGGAGGCGGTGAAGATTTGTGAAGCGTGAAGAGGGAAGAGGGAAGAGGGAAGAGGGAAGAGGGAAGAGGGAAGTACAAGCGTATAGCGAATAGCGCGCAGCAAACAACTACCTCACCCCAAACCCATCAGCCGACATGCCGCCGGCCCCGCGCCCGTGGTGAAGAACTCCGAACGCCGTTCAAGTTCGGGAAAGGCTGCCCGGTAATCGCGCGCCCATTGGACCAAGAACTCCTCCAGCCTCTCTTCCTCGACCAGAGCCCAGACGCTCCCGCCGAAGCCGGCGCCGAAGGCCGATGCCGCGACGGCGCCGAGTTGCCGCCCGCTCCGGGCCAAGTGAATGGTCTCGGCGCGTTGATTGCCCAGCCCTCGCTCCGCCGCCGCCTGCGACCGGTCGACCAACGGCCCGAGCGCCGCGAGATCGCCACGTTCGAGCGCATTGCCCGCCTCGAGAATCAAGTGGAACGACTCGACCACAAACTGCTCCAACCGAGCCCGCAGCGCCTCAGAGTCGGCGAGGAGCGATTCGAGATGCGCGCGAGCGCCAGGCCCGCTCGACATGGCCGCCGCGAGGGTCGCGTCGTCGCGGCCGGTGCCGAGACGCCACCGTCGAAGAAGCTCCGATGCCGCGCCGGAGGCGGCGTTGTAGGCATCGCGGGCCTTGCCGGTCTTCTCGGCCACGACACCGCTCACCGCGATGGCAAGACGATATCCGTCCGGCAACTTGATCCATCGCTCGAGGCGAACCGGATCCCAGGAGAATTGCGCAAGCTGGCCGGGTTGCGAACAGAGGATGGCGGTCTGATCCTGGCTCCCTCCATGGGTCCCTACGCCAAGATGAGCAGGCAATAAGCCGAACGCCCGCCCATTCTCGACCGCGCCGAGGTAGCCGGCCACCTCCTCGTCGGATGGGAAGGGGCGGAGTCGATTGACCTCCACGAGGGCGAGATAGACCGCGACGACGAGCGCGCTCGAGCTCGACAGCCCGGCTGCCTGGGGCAGGTCGCTCGCAAATGCGATATCGAAGCCACGCACGACGGCGGGAAAGTCGCGGCAGACGCGGCGCAGGACCGTCGCGGGATAGGTGGCCCAGCTCCCCTCCGGAACCGGAAGATCGGGTCGGATATCGAACTCGGCGCGGGACCCGGCGGCGGCTTCGACGATCCGGACCACACCGTCGGTTCGTGGACGGGCCAGCGCACAGATGCCCCGCTCGATCGCACAGACGAGGCTCCGGCCGCCAGCGTAGTCGGTGTGTTTGCCGAGGAACTCGACCCGGCCAGGTACGAACCAGGCACCGAGCGGGCCATCGATAGGCGCGAGGCGCTCCAGCGCCTTACGCGCGTTCACGAACAGAATCTCCTTGCGGCCGGCCTCCGGTATCGACATCCCCCGGGCTTCGAGCTCTGGCGCGTAGAACTCCTTCATGGCCGCACGACGAAGTGGCGAAGCCGCTCCCCCACCGCGGGAATATCATCTCGATTCGAGAGGTCGAGCACCCCCTCGCGACTCTCCACGACAAGAAAGAGCTCGCCGAGGTGCAGGATAGCGTAGCGGACGGCATCCTGAAGCTCGAGCTCACCCCTTGGCGACGGGGTGACGGTGCGACAGGCGGCGAAAATCGCGGGGGGAAGTAGCCAGGCATTCATACTGACGAGCGGATCAGGACCGAACGTGGCGGCTTCCGCCGGACTCGGTTTCTCGGCAATCCGCTTCAGGCCGCCTAGCTCGTCCGCTTCGATCAGCGCGAACGCGGCGATCCGCTCCGAAGGAATGTTGCCGTGAGCAAGGAGCCCGTCGCGCCGAAAGCCGATCAACCCGGCGCGGGGGAGATGACGGAGCGCGGCGAGTGCTCCAACGGGGTAGTAGTTGTCGGCATTGATCACCGCGAACGGCTGCTCACCCGCAAACGTTTCGGCGGCGAGAACAGCGTCGGCGGTGCCGCGAGGCTCGAGCTGTATGGCGAAGGACAACTCGAGGCGGGTCGGGCGGCCGGCCCCTTCGTAATACTCCCGAACGGCTCCATGCTCGGGGCCGATGACAAGACAGACGCGAGCATATCCCGCATCGGCGAGCCCGCTCAAGACGTAATCCAAAAAGGGGCGACCGAAGGGAATCATCCCCTTCATTCCCTTCCCCGCCGCTTCGTCTTGCGCCGTATCGAGTACCGTAGCCGAGTCCGTCCGGCGCATACGGGTACCGAGCCCGCGCGCGAGGATAACGGCGCGGTCGGTCAGGCCGCTCGCTCCCGGGTCCAGAGCCTGGGCACGAGCCGGAGGAGCCAGAGCCCGCTCACGATGAAGAGCGCCGCCCACACCACACCCTGCGCCGTGTGCCCGTAGATGAAGCTCCCGGTGCCGAAGAGGGCGGCGTAGATGAACAAACAGCCGAGCACCCAGCCGAGCAGCGATTGCGCCAGGTTGTCCGGGCTCGGCCCCACCCCCGCCACCTCGGCGATCGGCCTCCATCCGCTGCCGGCCGGACGCACCAGACGATAGAACTTGAGCAGGGTCTCGCGGTCGGTCGGTTTGGTCATGAGCGTCACGGTCACCCACACCACGGTGGTGAGCGCCACGGTGATGATGAGGGAAAGGTGCGAAGGAACGACGGTGCCGGACTTGCCGAGCAGGAAGAAGACGACCGCGATCGCGAAGGAGCTCACCATCGCGGCGATTTCGCTCCAGGCGTTGATCCGCCACCAGAACCAGCGGAGCAAGTAGATCAAGCCGGTCCCGGCGCCGACGGAGAGAATGAGATCGAAGGCTTCCTTGGCGGTGTCGAGCGCGTAGGTGAACGCCACCGCCGCCGCCATCAGCCCCGCCGTCGTAAGGCGGCCCACGAGCACATAGTGTTTCTCGGTGCCGTTCTTGTTGAGAAAGCGGCGGTAGAAATCGTGCGTGAGATACGAGGTGCCCCAATTGAGATGCGTCTCGATCGTCGACCGATAGGCGGCCAGCATGCCCGCGATGACGAAACCGAGGAACCCGGCTGGAAGGAAGCGGAGCATGGCGGGATAGGCGATGTCGTGCCCGATCAGCGCCGGATCCACATGCGGATACGCGCGCGCGATATCCGCCAGCTCCGGGTAGATGAGCATCGAACTCAAGGCCACGATGATCCAGGGCCAGGGGCGCAGCGCGTAGTGCATTACGTTGAACAGCAGGGTGCCGATGACGGCGTCCTTCTCGGTCTTCGAGGCGAGCATCCGCTGGGCGATATAGCTCCCGCCGCCGGGCTCGGCGCCCGGATACCAAACCGACCACCACTGAATGGTGAGCGGAATGACAAACGCGGAGAGCGCCACCGACCAATCGCCGAAATCGGGGAGCAGGTTGAGCTTGGCGGGGTCGATCTTCTGGAAGAGCCCGACGAGCCCGCCCACCTCCGGCTGCTGGACCGCGAAATAGGCGACCGCGAAGGTGCCCGTCATGGTGATGCCGAATTGAATCGAGTCGGTCACCAGCACACCCCAGAGCCCGGAGACCGACGCGAAGAAGATCGTCATGACCGAGCAGACCAGCAGCGTCTGCCCCATCGGCCAGCCGAGCACGACGTTGGCGATCTTGGCCGCGGCGAGATTCACCGTCCCCATGATGACGCAATTGAAGAAGAGGCCGAGGTAGACGGCACGGAAGCCGCGCAAGAAAGTGGCGGCCTTACCGCTGTAACGGACCTCGTAGAACTCGAGATCGGTGAGCACCCCCGACCGCCGCCAGAGCCTGGCGTAGAAGAAGACCGTGGCCATTCCAGTCAGGAGAAAGGCCCACCAAACCCAGTTCTCCGCCACCCCGCTCTCCCGGACCAGGTTGGTCACCAAATTCGGGGTGTCGGTACTGAAGGTGGTGGCGACCATCGATATGCCCACGAGCCACCAGGGCGCGGCGCGGCCCGATGTGAAAAACTCGGTCGTGCTCTCCCCCGCCCGCTTGGCAAAGAAGAGCGCCGGCAGGAAGGAGATGACGATACTGGCAGCGATGATGGCGAGGTCGAGAGAGGTGAGCCTCATGCGCGCTCCGAGAGTCCGGGGGTGGAGGGGCTCGGGAATATAGTGTTCAAGAATCGGTGGCGGCCCGGAGCGACGGCCCTAGATTCCCCCCATGCCAGTCGACACTGCCACCGCCGCCGCCACCGCCACTCTGCGGATGCCCCGGCCCGAAGAACTCCATCGAGCGGTGGATGATCGGGATCCCTCCTATGAGGGGATCTTCGTGGTGGGGGTGCGAACCACCGGGATCTTCTGCCGCCCGACTTGCCCGTCCAAACAGGCTCGGCGAGAGAATCGGCGGTTTTTCCTGACCACGGGCGAAGCGGCCAAGGCGGGGTTCCGGCCCTGTCGGCGCTGCAAACCGCTCGAGCGACCCGGCGGCCACCCAGAGTGGGCCAGGCGGGTCATCGAGACCCTCGAGGCCAATCCGACGCGGCGGCTGACCGATGCGGCGCTTCGGCGAATGGACATTCAGCCTGCGACCGCGCGTCGCTATTTCCTTGGGAGATTCGGTATGACGCTGCACGCTTACGCCCGGGCTCGCCGCCTCGGTTTTGCTCTCGACAGACTGCACGAGGGAACGCCGGTCACGCCAACCGGCTTCGACAGTGGGTTCGAGTCGGACAGCGGTTTTCGCGACGCATTCAAGAAGCTCTTCGGGATAACTCCCGCAGCGGCGCGCGGGACGCCGCCTATTGTGGCGAAGATGATCCCCTCGCCGCTCGGACCGCTGCTCGCCGCGGCGACCGAAAAGGGGCTCTGCATGCTCGAATTCGCGGATCGCGAAAAGCTCCCCCGCCAGGCGGAGGATCTGACGCGATTCTACGATCGGCCCCCAGTGCCGGGAACGAACCAGTACATCGAGCAGGTCATCCGGGAGCTGGACGAGTACTTTGCCGGCAATCGGCGATCGTTCGACGTACCGCTCGATATTCGGGGAACGGAGTTCCAGGAACGGGTCTGGCGGGAGCTGCTCCGGATTCCGTTCGGCGAGACCATTTCCTACGAAGCGCTGGCGATCCGGATCGGCAAGCCCACGGCGCAACGGGCGGTGGGGCTGGCCAACGGCCGAAACCGGATTCCGATCGTGATCCCATGCCACCGTGTGATCCAGAAGAACGGCCAGCTCCGTGGCTACGGCGGCGGCCTCTGGCGGAAGCAGTTCCTGCTCGAGCTGGAACTTCGCGCCGCGGGTATCGTCCTGGCGCTCGGTGCCTAGGGAAGGCTGGGTTGCTTCGCCGCCCTCCGCAAGTAGACCGCTTTAGCCGCCGCTAGGCGCGCCAGCACCTCCGCCTTCTCGGCCGAGTCGTTCCACCCCGCGTGAGCCTCCGCGGCGGCCGTTACCCGGTCGATCCACCGCACGAAGTATTCGGCATCTTCGGCGCTCCGGATCGGCTGGCCGCCGACGGTGACGTAGATCGGGCTCGTGGTGGCGAACGGATAGAGGTCGAGCACCGGCTCGACAGCTGCGGCGGACCACGCGCGCAGAGTGAACCAACCGCTCCGGGCAATCGGCAACGGAATGACGGCGTCGGCACGAGTCCCGCCGGCGGAGAGCGGAATCGGCGCCACCACGACACCGTTGGCCACGATCTCGAGGCGCTCAACCGGAACGAGCGAACGGAGACTCACCCGCGCGTTGAGCCGGTGCACTCCGGCGCCAAGCGAGATCTCGTCTCCCACCTCCCGTCCGTTCAACGTAAAGGAGAGGAGCGGACCATTCGACACGAAGGTCTTTCCCGCCTTGATGGCGCCGAGCCAGGCTCGGTAATCCAGCCGTGGTCCGGAACGAGCGAAGACCCGGTTCATGCCGACGGGGCCCCGGAGCGAGGCGAAGTTGGCCATCGCGTCGGTTCCGGCGCCGGCCGGGATCCGGAAGCCGGTGTTGAGAAGCCGGTACCACACGTCGGCGGTGGTTCGGTGGTCGCTGAAACCGAGGACTTCGAGGTAATCGACGTTACCTAACGCCACATCAACAGGGAGCGCGTAGGTGAGCGGATCCTTCGACGGATCGGGCGCCGGCGGATCGAAGGGATGCACGTACCCCGCGATGCCGCCCTGGGTGCGGCTCAGACCGATGATCGCCGCATTGTCGGGGAAGAGGCTTGCCGCGGCGGTGTTCGCGTACCCGGCGTAGTTCGGCAGGATCAGATTCTTGGTCAGGCCCAAGTGGCCGGTGTGCCCCCACCAACTGGTATGGAACTCCTCGTCGTGAGCGATGATCGTGCGCGGCGTGGAGACCGGGTCGGGCCGGCCCCGGAAGAAGGCCACGTCCGGAATCCGCTGCTCCTTGTTGACGATCAGGTTTTCCACGACGTGCAGGTCTTCCGCCTCGGCTTGAGCGCGGAGATGGGCCGGTTCGTTCTTGTAGGAGCCACCGTAGTTCATATGGACATGGAGATCGCCGCTCCACCACCCACGCGCCGGAAGGTCGAGGAGCCGGCCGAGCCTCACGGCGGCCGTCGTGGTTTTACCGGCGGCCACGGTCACCGTACGGGTGACCGGCGCGTACTCGAGGCCCTTGGTGGCCTGGATGGCGTATGTCCCCGCAGGCACCGTAAGGGTGGCAGGCCCGCCGGTGTGGAAGTACGTCATCTCGAAGGCGCGGCTCCGCCGGTCGAAGGCGTCATCGGCATGCCGCCACGCCGTATCGGGAGCCCAGCCTCGGCCGTCGGCCCCGGTGACCGATAGCCGCACGGCCAGCGGATGCCCCGCACCATCGATCGGATCGATTCGGAGAACGCCGGTGGGCCCACGGTAGCGCCTCGTTGCCGCCGTGACCGTCTCAACCGCGCCGCCCGGGATCGTCACGACGCGAAGCGATGGGTTCCCGCCCTCGTTGCTCACGAAGGCGACGCGCCGCCCATCGGGGGACCAGCGGGGCCAGGTGTGATCGCAGTCGCAGTAGGTGAGCTGGAACGGATCGCCTCCATCCGCCGTGGCGAGCCAGAGTTGATTGCGCTGTCGGCCGAGGTAGGAGCTATAGACCACC
Source organism: Gemmatimonadales bacterium (assembly GCA_013140635.1). Taxonomy (GTDB): domain Bacteria; phylum Gemmatimonadota; class Gemmatimonadetes; order Gemmatimonadales; family GWC2-71-9; genus JABFSM01. Next base: position 13,125 of record JABFSM010000261.1, on the reverse strand, counting down.
CGCTTGCCGTCCCGAGCCCAGTCGGGCCGCGCTTTCCAATTGGTCTCCTCACGCCGGAGCTCCAGCATTGGCGCGCCGGCCGTCGCTTCCATGCGCCAGAGGCCACCCGACCCCCAGATCTGGCCCCGATTCGACACCACGACGAGCTCGCGACCGTCAGGCGACCAGCTCGGCGAGAGGTACTGGTCGAAGCGGGAGTAGTAGTAGCGCGGAAGTCGGCTGTCGCGGTCGTCGGTCAGACGGACGGTGAGGACAGTGGAAACCGTAGCCACGAAAATGTGCCAGCGCCCCTGATAGACGCTCGAGACGTAGGCGATCCGGGTTCCATCGGGAGACCAACGCGCGTCGAGATTTGCCGCGCCGTTGGCAACCAGTGCGCGAGTAGACCCGGTCGTCAGATCGAGAAGCCAGAGCTCGAGCGCGTCATTCCGATAAGAGGTGTACACCACAAGGCGCCCGTCCGGCGACCAATCAGGCTCGGCGTCGTATCCGGGACCATCCGTCAACTGGACCGCCTCCCGGGAGCCGAGCTTCTGGCGCCACAACGACCCCTGCATGGCGTAGATAAGCTCCGCGCCATCGGGAGACCAGGTCATCGAATTGGGGCCGCTGGTTACCTGCGGGAGATACATCTCGCGATAGTAGTAGGGATGGGGAACCTGGATCTGCTTGAGCACCGGCTCGCGCTGCGCCGCGGCCGGCAGGGCGGCCGCGAGGAGGAGCGCCGCGGTGGCGCGTAGATCAGTCCAGTTCATCCAAGCATTCGCCAAGTATGCCGAGGGCAATCTCCACATCTTCCGCGTCAACGACGAGGGGCGGCGCGAAACGGAGCGCATTCTTTCCGGCGGCAAGGAGGAGGAGGCCCTTGTGAAATGCGGCCTGTTCCAGCCGGTGAACCAGATCGACGGCCGGCGCGCGGGTCGTACGATCGGTAACGAACTCGACTCCCTGCATGAGACCGCGGCCGCGGATGTCCCCGATCACGCCGTGCCGCTGAGCCAGCGTCTGGAGCCCGCGGGTGAGTTGCTCGCCCCGGACGCGGGCGTTGGCCATGAGCCCCCCCTCCACCAGATCGAGTGTGGCGAGCGCTGCAGCGCAGCAAACGGGGTTGCCCCCGAAGGTCGAGCCGTGGGAGCCGGTCTCCCAGGTACTCACCGCGTCGCGCGCCACGATGGCCCCGATCGGCATGCCCGAACCCAGCCCTTTGGCGGTCACGAGAATATCGGGAACGACATCCTCGTGCTCGCAGGCGAACATCTTCCCGGTGCGGCCGATGCCCGACTGCACCTCGTCCAAGACCAGGACGATGCCGTACTTGTCGCAGAGATCTCGGATGGCTTTGAGCCATCCCGGGGGTGGCACCACGTAGCCCCCCTCACCCTGGATCGGCTCGACGAAGACGGCCGCCACATCCCGCGGGTCAAGATGCCGGGCGAAGAGATCGCGTTCGATGTGGCTCACGCAAAAGAGGCCGCAGGAGGGAAAGGTCTTGTCGAATTCGCAGCGGTAGCAGGAACCGAAGGCCACGTGATGCACGCCTGGAAGGAAGGGCCCGAATCCGCCATGCTGCCGGGCTTTGCTCGAGGTCATCGAGAGTGCGCCGTACGTCCGCCCGTGAAAGGCTCCCTTGAAGGCGATGAAATCGGTGCGGCCGGTGGCATGGCGCGCGAGCTTCATCGCCCCTTCGATGGCTTCGGTTCCCGAATTCGTGAGGAAGACGCGCTTCTTCCCGTCACCCGGCATGATGCGCGCGAGCCGTTCGCAGAGGGCGGCCATACCCTCGAAGTAGAAGTCGCTGCCGCAGATATGGAGAAAGCGGTCGGCCGCGTCTTTCACCGCCTTGACGACCGCGGGGTGGCCGTAGCCGGTGGCAGACACCGCGATCCCCGCCATGAAGTCGAGAAACCGGTTGCCGTCGACATCTTCGACCATCGGCCCCTCGCCGCGCGCGATGACCAGCGGGTACTCCTTGATGTAGCACGGCGCCGTGACCGCCTTGTCACGGTCGACGATGGCACGCGCGTTAGGACCTGGGAGCGGCGTGACGATTCTAGGATAGGATTTCGGCATGGCACCTCTCTCATGGATACGTCATTGCGAGACTGGCTACGTCATTGCGAGGCCGCGAAGCGGCCGAAGCAATCTCGGGAGATTGCTTCGCTTCGCTCGCAATGACCGTTGGCTATTCGCAATGACCGTTCGCTGTTCGCTACTCGCTATTCGCTATTCGCTCCAGCGCCTTCCGAAAGCGCGTCACAATCTGGTCGATTTCCGCCTCGGTGATGATGTACGGCGGAGCCACCATCACCAGATCGCCGTTGGTACCGTCGGCATGTCCCGTATTGGGCCAGACCATGAGCCCCTCCTCCTCCGCAGCGGCGATGAACCGCTCCGCGAAGCGCGCCGCTCGCGGAAATGGGGCGCGGGTCGTTCGGTCCGCCACGAACTCCACGCCACAGAGCATCCCTCGGCCGCGGACATCTCCCACCAGAGGGTGATCGAGCAGCGAGCGCATCCGCGACTGCAACACCCGACCCACCGTCTCCGCCCGGGCCACGAGGCCATGGTCGCGGATGTAGCGCACCGTCGCGACGCCGGCGGCGCACATCATCGGCGTATGCGAAAAGGTCTGGGCGTGCAGCAGGGACTTCCCGGCATGGGCGAGCACATCCACGATCCGCCGCGGCGCCGCCACCGCGGCGAGCGGAGCATATCCGGCACTGATCCCTTTCCCCATCACCTGGATGTCGGGAATGGCGCCGTACGGCTCGAGCGCCGACCAAGTGCCGGTCCGTCCGGCGCCGGTGAGTACTTCGTCGGCAATCCAGAGGACCTCGCGCCGGTCGCAAATGTCGCGAATCGTCCGCCAATAATCCGCTCGGGGCACCGAGGCGCCGGTGGAGGAGCCGCCGATCGGCTCCGCCAGGAAAGCGGCGACCCGGTGCGCACCGACCTGGTCGAGCAGATCCTCCAGCGCGCCGCCACCGCAACGGCGGCATGCGGAGTCTTCGCCGCGGCAGGAGCAGCGATAGGCATACGGCGCCGGCACCCGCTCGACCGGCAGCAGCCACGGCTCGAAGTAGGTGCGATAGTGCTCCCGCGCGCCGGCGGAGAGGGTGAGCAGGGTGTTCCCGTGGTACCCCGGCGTCAGGGCCACCAACCTATCCTTTTCGGGCTTGCCGCGCTCCACCCAGTACTGCCGCGCCAGTTTGAGCGCCGCTTCGACGGCATCGGAACCGCTCGAGAGAAAATAGAATTGGGTGAGATCGCCGACGGCGAACCGACCGAGCTCGTCGGCAAGCGACTCCGCCGCCTCGTTCGTGAAGCTCAATCCGTTCACGTAACTGACCCGCCGAATCTGCTCGGTCACCGCGTCCACCACATCGGGAACGCCGTGGCCCAGACAGGCGACGTAGGCGCCGCCGCAGGCGTCGAGCCAGGCCCGGCCCGAGGCGTCAAAGAGCCAGCACCCTTCCCCCCGGACAATGAGGGGGTAGTCGCGGGCCAGGTTTCGGTAGAGGACGTGTGTCTCAGGGTAACGGGGAGACATGGAGGAAAGTTACCTTCCAGCCATGCCAATGCGCGCCTCCCTTCGTTTCTCGGTGCTCCTCCTTGCCACGGCGGCCTGCGCGCGCAGTGAGCCGGCCGACCTGGTGCTGCGGCAAGGGGTGATCTACCCGTTCGGGATCGACTCCGCCGCGGCCGAGGCGGTGGCGATTCGCGACGGTCACATCATCTACGTCGGCTCTGACGGCGAGGCGAAGGCCTACATCGGGTCTCGAACGCGGGTGATCGACCTCGGCGGCAGAATGGTCCTGCCGGGGTTTCACGACACCCATGTGCATCCACGGGGCGGCATCGGGCTCCGCGAGGTGGTGCTCGACGAAGCGGAGTCGCGCGAGGCGGTCCTCGAGCTGGTTCGGCGCTATGCGGAGGCTCGGCCGGACCTCCCGTGGGTCCGCGGACGCGGCTGGGCCCTGCCGCTCTTTCCCGACGCCAACCCGCGAAAGGAGTGGCTCGACACGATTGTTCCCGACCGGCCGGTCTACCTGACGGCGGCGGACGGGCATTCGGTCTGGGTCAACTCGAAAGCGCTCGCGGTCGCCGGGATTACCAAGACCACGAAGGATCCCGTCGACGGACGAATCGAACGGGATCCGGCCACCGGCGAGGCGACCGGCACTCTTCGAGAATCGGCCTCCCGGCTCGTGGAGATGCACCTTCCGGCGTACACGCAGGAGGAGATCCGTGCGGGACTCACCCTCGCCATCGAGATGGCGAACCGCTACGGCATCACCAGTCTCTACGACGCCGAGGCCGAGGTCGAAGTCCTCGCGGCATATGCGGCCCTCGACAGCGCGGGGCAGCTCAACGCCCGCGTAGTGGCGGCGCTCGCCGTCGACACACGGGCCGGCCCGGGACAGGTCGATTCGCTCCGTATTCTCCGGGCCGGCCATACGGGGCGGGCCTATTTTCAGCCCCGCGCCGCCAAGATCTTCGTCGACGGGGTAATCGAGGCCAAGACCGCGGCGCTGCTCGAGCCGTACGTCGGCGGCTCCTCCCGAGGGGAGGCGAGGCTTTCGCCGGGTGGAATCGACTCGTTGGTCGCGGCGCTCGATGCGGCGGGATTCCAGGTCCACCTCCATGCCATCGGCGACCGGGCGATGCGGATGGCGCTGGACGCCCTGGCTAACGCGCGCATGCACAATGGTCCGCGCGATGCGCGTCCGATCATTGCCCACCTGCAGTTGATCGACTCCATGGACATTCCCCGCTTCGCCAAGCTCGGCGTGATCCCGAGCTTCCAACCGCTCTGGGCCTGGGAAGACGACTACATCACCAAGCTCACGGTGCCGGTGCTCGGTCCGGCACGGTCGCGGCATCTCTACCCGATCGGTTCGGTGGCGCGAACCGGCGCGCGCTTGGCAGCGGGAAGCGACTGGCCGGTGTCTTCGATGAACCCGTTGGAGGCAATCGAAGTGGCCATCACTCGGAGGGCACCGGGCGCACCGTCGGGGCCTGCCTGGCTTCCCGACGAGGCGGTCGGCCTTGACGCCATGCTTCGCGCCTATACCCAGGGTGGGGCCTACGCCGCTTTCGCGGAAGGGACCAACGGCACCCTCGAAATCGGGAAGGCCGCGGACCTTATCGTCCTCGATCGGGATCTCTACCGGATTCCGGCGGCCGAGATCCATGTGGCCAAGGTCGTGCTGACCTTGCTGGAGGGCCGGCAGGTGTGGCGGGACAGTTCTGCTATCTTTCGGGGAACACCGACACCGAGCCGACCGTGACGATGCTCATCTCTCGCCGACAGCTTCTTGCCGCCGCCCTGGCGATTCCATTCCTTCCCCGCCGGAGCCTCGCCGCGACGCCGATGGTGGTCTACAAAGATGCGGGCTGCGGGTGCTGCAAGGCGTGGGTGGCGATCATGCAGAAGTCGGGATTCGAGGTTTCCGCTATCGACACACCTGACATGAGTGCGATCAAGAAGCGCTACGGCGTGGGTGACGCGCTTGCGTCGTGCCACACGGCGCTGGTCGGCGGCTACGTCGTCGAGGGCCATGTACCCGCCGATCTGGTACAGCGGCTCCTTCGCGAGAAGCCCAAAGTCACCGGACTCGCGGTACCGGGGATGCCGGCCGGTTCGCCCGGCATGGAAGCGGGCGGGCGGAAGGACCCGTACGACGTCCTGACGTTCGACAAGACGGGTAAGACCGCGGTCTACGCCAAGCGGTAGACGGTAGCCGGCACGCAACCCTTCGGCGGGGTGCGCGCTCTCACCAGAAGCTCCTCCGCCAAAGGGACCGATGCAATCGTTCCGCGACGACCTCCGTTTCGGCCTTCGTATCCTGGCCCGCCGTCCCCGTTTCTCCCTGCTCCTCATCGCGACAATTGCCCTCGGCATCGGCTCCGCCACCTCGATGTTCTCCCTGGTGGACGGTGTGCTCCTCAAGCCGCTCCCGTACCGCGACCAGGACCGGCTCGTTTCGGTTTGGCGCACGAGCCAGTTCTGGCGCCACAGCCCGGTGCTCTCGAGAAGTTCGCTCAAATGGGATGCGTTACCGGTCGCGCTCCCGGATTATTTCGACTGGGCGGCCTCGCAACGCTCGTTCGAGGCCACCGCGGCGTGGGTGTCGGGCACCGGGGTGCTCACCGGTCCCGGCGGCGCGGAGGAGGTGCGGGTCGGTCGCGCCACGGCCTCGCTGATGCCGCTGCTCGGCGTGCGCCCCGCGCTGGGGCGGTGGTTTCTCCCCGGCGATGACGGCGTAGGCGCGGCACGCCTCATCGTGCTCTCGTTCGAGGCGTGGCGAACCCGCTTCGGCGGCGACTCATCGGTGGTGGGCCGGAGCCTTACCCTCCGCGGCGAGCCACATCTCGTCGTCGGCGTTCTTCCCGAAACGTTCCGAATGGCGGGCGAGCCGGAGCCTTCGGAAGTGTGGACCGCCGCGGGCAGCGCTTCGTACGACCTGGAACGCAATAACTGGAACTACAACGCGCTGGGCCTCCTCAAACCCGGCGTATCGCCCGAGACCGCGGTGGCCGAGGCGGCCCAGACGCTGGCCACCGGAAGCCGCGAGGCGAACGATACCGTCGCGATCCGGCTCAGCGACCTCAAGCTCGACACGACCCGAGCCGTTCGCGCGCCCCTTCTGCTGCTGCTTTGGGCCTCCGTGCTCTTGCTCGTCATCGCGTCGGCCAATGTCGCGACACTGCTACTGGGCGAAGCGGGGGGGCGTGACGGCGAGATCGCCGCGCGCATTGCCCTGGGCGCAAGCCGCCACCGCCTGGTGCGGCAGCTCCTTACCGAAAACGCGATCCTGGCCGGCCTCGGCGCGGCGGTTGGGATTCTGGTGGCGATGCTCGCGGTCCGGGTGCTCACCGCACTCGCGCCGCAAGGCATTCCGCGGCTCGAGTTTGCGCGGGTCGACGGTCGCGCCGCGGCGGTGGCGCTGGTCGTCACCGGCTTTACCGCTATGCTTTTTTCTCTCGCCCCGATCATGGCGCTGGCCCGCACCTCGCCGGCGGCAATCCTGCAAGCCGGCTCGACCCGGCTTTCCCGCCAGCGCGGCGCGGTGCAGCGCTTCGGCGTGCTGGCACAGTGCGCCCTGGTCGTAGTGCTGTTGGTTGGCGCAGCCCTCTTGGTGCGCACCCATCAGCGACTCCGCGCCGTCGATCCCGGGTTTGCCGGCAGCGAGATCTTGAGCGTGCGGTTGAATCCCCCGTCCGCGGCGTACGGCAACGCCGCGGCGCGCCGGCAGTTCTTTACCCAGGTGGCCGAGCGGGTTTCGGGGGTCCCCGGTGTCCGCGCCGTGGCGGTGGCTTCGGGCGTGCCGTTTCAAGGGAGCCGAAGCTCGACGACCATCGAGGCCGCAGAGAGCCGGGCGGTGCCGCCGGGTGAGCAGACCGATGCGGCGTGGCGGGTTGCGAGCCCCGGATTTTTCGAAACGGCGGGGATTCCGCTCCGCGTGGGCCGTCTTTTCGGACGGGAGGATGCCGGTCCGGGCGACGCGGTGATCGTGAATGAGGCGATGGCCCGCCGTTTCTGGCCTGACCGCCCAGCCCTCGGGATGAAGATCAGAGTGGATAAGACCTGGCTCACCATCGTGGGGGTGGTCGGCGACGTGCGCCATAGCTCCCTCGATGAGGAGCCGACCGCGACGTTCTATCTCCCCCTTGCGCAGACCGATCGCTGGTCGGATGCCGTCGTGGTGCGCTTCAGCGGAGATCCCGCGGCACTGACTGGGCCGATTCGCGGCGTCGTCCGGGGTATCGACCCGTCGGTGGTGGTGAGCCGGATCGATCGGCTCAGCGACCGCATCGAGCTCACGCTGGTCGCCGAGCGGTTCCGGATGATCCTCATCACCTTCTTCGCCATCGCGGCGGCACTGCTCGCGGCAGTGGGGGTGTACGGGGTGGCGACGGGAACGGTCGTGCGGCGCCTCCGTGAGCTCGGCATTCGGATGGCGGTAGGCGCGACGCCTCACGGTATCCTCCGTCTGGTGATGGGCGGCATCCTCGGCGTGGCCGGAGCGGGGGTCCTTGCCGGCGCCGCCGCCGCGGCCGCCGCTACTCGCCTGGTCAAACCGTTCTTGTATGGCGTGTCGCCGGTCGATCCCGTGAGCTTCGGGCTGGTGGGAGGATTGGTCTTCCTCGTCGCGCTCGGGGCGGCGTGGGCGCCGGCGCTTCGTGCCAGCCGCATTCAGCCGATGCGGGTGCTCAGGGGGGAGTGAGATTGCTTCGGCCCCTTCGGGGCCTCGCAATGACGGCAGCGTGGCTAACGCAATGACGGCGGCGCGACTAGCGCCAGCGGGTAAGAATCTCCTCGCGGCGGAAGCGGCGAACGCTTCGGAAAAAGAACCACGCGGCGATCGCCGCCACGACGGCGGCGGAAGTGAGGGTCACGAGCGGATCGGCCATGGCGGGCCGCCCAACGATGGCAACCATGACGAGCGCCGTTGGGACCACGACCAGGCCCGTGAACTGGGTGGCCGAGGGCACATCGGTAAACCGCGCCGAGACCCGTAGCGCGAGAAGCGCGGCAAGGGCCGCGAGCGCGGGCGCGAGGAAGAGAAGGCCGAGAAGATTGCCACCGGTCGGAAGAATGACCACTCCGATACGCCACCAAGAGCCGAGCATGCCCGCCACCGTCCCGGCCAGTGCCGCCGCCCAGGTGGCGAGCATCGCCGGCCCCAGCGAGGCGAGAAGTTTGGCCAGCAAGAGGTCGCGGTCGCGAATCGGGGTGGCGAGAATCGGCTCGAGGGTGCGTTGTTCTTTCTCGCGAACCAGAGCAAGCGCCGCGCTGGTGCTGGCGAGAATCACCGCGATAAACAGATAGAAGATGCCCAGATCGCGGAGCAGAAGGCGTGCTACCCGTTCGGCCGGTGTGGCGCCCACAAGGCTGGGATCGGCGGCCACCGTGTCGTGCAGCAACGCGAGGGCCGGGTCGTTCCCGGAGCGCGCCGGGTCGAGGAGAACGGGAAGAAGCGCCATCATCAAGACCGGCAGGCCGGCGGCAACCACCGACAGGATGAGATAGGCCGGCCACACCTGGCGATTGCCACGCAAGTCACGGAGCTCTTTCCTGAGGAAGAGGAAGAGAATCTCCCGATTCACGAATGATCCTCCCTCACCGCCCGAAGATAGATTTCCTCCAACGAGGGGACGCGAGGCCGCACGCTCAGTAGGTCGGCCCCCAGCCCTACCAGTGTTCGCACAACGTGAGGCGTATCCCGAACGATATCGACGAGGGTGCACCGCAGGATCGAGCCCTCCGCCCGGCACTCGTCGACGCCGGCCATTCCTCCGAGGAGGCGGGCCATCGGGGCCGCATCCACCGAGAGGGTGATCTCGACTTCCGGGCGCACGGAGGAAAGCGTACCGGGCGCCCCGAAGGCGAGCATTCGCCTGCGTAGGATGCCCACTAGATCGGCGAGCTCCGCCGCCTCGGCAAGGTTATGGGTGCAGAGGAGGATCGTCCGTCCTTCACGCCGAAATCCGGCGATGAGATCGCGCACTTCGCGGGAAGCCGCCGGATCGAGCCCCGCGGTCGGTTCGTCGAGGAAGATCACCTCGGGTTCGTGGATCACCGCCCGAATGAGCGCCAGTCGCTGCTTCATCCCCTTCGACCAGGTGGCAAAGGGCCGATCCCGCGCCTCCCAGAGGTCCATCCGCCGGAGCCAATGCTCGACCCGGCGACTGAGATCGACGCCCGTCAGGCCGTAGAGCCGCGCGAAGATCTCCAGATTCTCTCGGCCATTCACCTTGTCGTAGAACCCTGGCGACTCGGTCAGAAAGCCGGCACGAGCCCGAAGCCTGGCCGCCGCCGCGTCGGCTGCGGGGAGGGAGACCCCCGCCACTTCGGCCCTGCCTTCCGTCGGCGTAAGGAGCCCGAGCAGCAGGCGAACGGTCGTGGTCTTGCCGGCCCCATTGGGGCCGAGCAGCGCGCAGAGTGCGCCCGCGGGCACGTGAAAATCGAGCGCTTCGACCGCCCGGTGCTCCCCGAAATTCTTGGAGAGTCCCTTGGCCGCGATCATGCGCGGGCACCATGCGCGTCGCGAATGCCCTTATCGATGTCGACCCGAGAGAGGAGAATCGCCCCCAGCACGAAGAAGGCCACCACCACGAGGACCGCGGCCCGGCGCGACTGGAATCCGTCGGCCACGAAACCGAACGAAGTTCCCAGAACGGTGCCGAGGCGGGAAAACATGCCCCAGAAGCCGAACATTTGGGCGGTCTTGTCGGGTGGAGAGAGGAGCCCGACCACCGTGCGGCTCGATGCTTGGGTGGCCCCGATGCCGGCGCCGGCCATCAACGCCAGTCCGTAGAAGACCCGCTTGGGATCGCTGCCGCCCAGGGCGGCGAGTTGCTCGAGAAAGTAGATGCCTAACACCCCGACGATCCACCACGCCAGGGTCAGGAGCACCGTACGCTTGGGTCCGATCTTCCCCTCGAGCCATCCGAAGACAAGGGCACCGGCGGCGGCCGAGAGTTGCAGAACCAGAAACAGCATCCCCAGCTCTCCCGCGCTCAGGCGGACCTCCTCCCGCGCGTAGATACCCACGAACTTCACGATGGCGTCGAGGCCGGCCATATAGACCATGAAGGCGCCCAAGAACTGGAAGAGAATCCGGTTCTTCCGCGCGGTGGCCGCCCCTTGGGCGAATTCCCGGAATCCCGCCGCGAGCAGTTTCCCGAATCCGGCCCGCTCGAATCCGGGCGCCGGACGGCTTCGATTCTTCACCAGCAGAAAGGTCGGTAGCGCCGCCACGAAGAAGAAGAGCCCGATCGCCACCATGGCCATTTGGTTCTCGGCGATGTACTTGAACGGCGCCGATTCCGGAGGGTCGGTGCGGATGATGACTCTCGTCGCCACGATCACACTGGCGAGCCCACCGAGGTAGCCGATTCCCCATCCGATACCGGAGATCTTGCCCATGTTCTTCGGCGTCGAGATATCGGGGAGGAAGCTCCCGCAAAACGACTCGCTCAGCATGAAAGCGGCGTTGCTCACCACGATGAGGGCGATGGCCGGCCAGATGCCCCCGGGCCCGACGAAGGCGAGCGACGCGGTGGCCAGCGCGCAGACCGCCGTCGAATAGAAGAGGTAGCGCTTCTTCTTGCCGCTGTAATCGCAAATGGCGCCCGCCAAGGGGGACAGCACGAGCGCGACGACGGTCGACAGGAGAATCGCGATCGACCAGTACGAGTCGCGCATGCCGGAACCGGGCGGAACGATGTGCCCGACGAAAAAGGCCGAATACACCACCGTAATGACGACGGTGGTGTAGCTCGAATTGGCGAAGTCGAACATCGCCCAGCCGAAGATCTCTTTTTTCGTGACCGGGGGTGAGACGTTCACCGCCTCACGAGGCACTGATGATGATGCTGTCATAGTCCTCGTCGGGAAGGTAGAGCACCTGGATCGGCGCGCCGATGTCCCACCGCTCGGCGATCGACGGAAGCGTGGAATCGGAGTCGCGATGCCGCTGGCCATCGGCCTCGAATTCGTAGCGCACGCGCGCAAGCTTCGCTCCAAACGCCAGGTCTTCGAGCGTCTTCTCCAAGACGCGCGCGGTCGTCAGCATGCCGTTCCGAAGGAAATGCCGCGTCTTTCGCTTTCGGTTCCACGCCGCACTCCAGAAAATGGCCGGGAAGATGCCGGCGGTCACCAACGACACGAGTCCCACCACGAGCAGATCGATGACCGATGGGGGCGTGAAGGGCTTCTCGGTCGGGGACATCAAGTCCCAGGCCCGGAAGGCGATCCGCCGATAGGCGGTGCGCGTCTCCTCATCGAACGGCCGCGGCAACACCGTGGCGAGGACGATAGGAGGAAGTGACCGCAAGGCGGGAAGCTGGATCTTGTCCGGAGCGGCGGACTCTCCAACGGCCGGGGCGCTGCCGAAAAGCGCCCTTCGCGCGTCGCGCGCGGATTGGTAGCGCTCCGACGGAGCCGCCATGAGAGACTTCGCCAGGACGGTGCGCAGCACCTCGTTGTTGCCGAGCGCCTCCGGCACTTCGATGCGGCCCTCCCGCATGAAGTCGGGAGGCGCACGGCGGGTCAGAAGATGGAGGAAAGTGGCGGCGAGGGCGTAGAGATCGCTGGCGGGGCTCGCCTGCCCCATCGTTTGCTCATACGGCATGTAGCCGTAAGTGCCGACGATCGTGGACCCGGTTTCCTCGGATGGGCGATAGATGCTGCGGACCGCCCCGAAATCGACCAGCGCCGGCGAACCGTCGGGGCGCACGAGAATGTTCGCGGGCTTGATATCGCGATGCAGCACCGGCGGCACCCGGGTGTGGAGGTAGTCGAGCACACCGAGCATTTCTACGAAGAGGTGCAGCACATCGGAGGGGTCGAGGTGCCGCCGTTCGGTAATCAGCTGGGCGAGGGAGACACCCTCGACGTACTCCATGACGAGGAACTGGGCCTCCGCGCCTTGCCATTCGGCGCGAAAGGTGTCGTGCACGGTGGGAATCGCCGGGTGCCGCAGGTCCCGAAGCACCATCGCTTCCCGCTCGAAGAGCTCGAACGACTTCCAATCTTGGGCCGTCCGGGGATGCAGAACCTTGATCGCGACTTGGCGCCCGAGCCGCAGATCCTTCGCCAGGAGCGTTTCGGCGAAGGACCCGCGGCCCAACGACCGAATCACCTCGTACTTGCCGGCGACCTGCATCATGTCCATGCGTTGGGGGCCAGAGTCTGACGAAAGTACCCGTTTCAGGGGGGAAGAGCTATCGGCTACTTGAATAACCCCGGCACCTGCGTCACCAGCGTGTACGCCCCGAGCCCCGCCATCGCCACGGCTACCACCGTGCCGGCGACGGTAAGCGACAGTGGGTGCCGATAGCCTCCCATCAAATCCGCGCGCCGTGAGGCCAGGAGCATCGCGGCGAGCCCGATCGGGAGCACCAGGGCGTTGAGCGCGCCGACCACGATCAAGATGGCCACCGGACGCCCCACGACAAGGAAGACGGTCGTCGACGCTACGATGAAACCGATAATGAGCGGCGTGGTGTGCCGCTCCCAGCCCGCTCGGAGCGTCCGGATGAACGACACCGACGTATAGGCCGATCCGACCACCGCCGTGATGTGGGCCGCGGCGATCACGTCGGTGGTCGGAT
>JABFSM010000209.1 GCA_013140635.1 Gemmatimonadales bacterium | reverse complement strand
CCACCGCCCTACGATCCAGCGAAAATCCCGGAACTGCTCCAGCGATACCACGGCGACCGGACCGGCGCGGCGGGGGCCTGTGCCGCCACGGGGGCCGCAGTGAGCCACCAGCCAAGTCCAGCGAGACCGACCACGATCGAGTGCCGCATGCCGGCGCTCCTTTCCGAGCAATGGGATAGACAATCTATCCCTTGTCTCCCCTCCGCCCCGCCGGCATTCGTAAGAGATCGGTGTGACGGAGACGCTATGGCGCCGATCCTGTAGCGCCCTGACGCCTACGCTTTTAGGCTCCGGCATGCGACGCGATATCTCCTCCCTGAGCTCATTCCTCTGCCTCGGCTCGGCGCTCCTCATCCCGGTTCCGGCAGAGGCCCAATCCCCCGCCGCGGCGGTTCCGCGGCCCGCCATTCACGGGAGTTACCGAGGAGCGTTCGTTCGAAACGGCTCGGTGCAGCTCGTCGACGCCCAGATAGGAGCTCGGGGAGACTCCCTCCTAATCGGCATCACCTCGCCCGACCGGCCCGGCCGAGTCACGGCGCTGATGCAGCGAGACTCGACCGGCAGGCTGACATTTCGAACCTGGAACGGCCCCGCCCGCCTGGCGTTCGACTCGGTCAACGGCGAGCTGATTGGGCCGGTGGGCGCGGAGGGCGGAATCATGCTCCACCTCCGCCGAATGGCGGCCCTTCCCCAGGTGGAGCTCTCGAGGGAGGAGATCACCTACTCGAGTGCCGGCGCAGTGATGGCGGCCACGATTCTCCGGCCGGTCGGAATCCCGGTGCATGCCGCGATCGTCTTCGTTGCCGGGCGCGGCTGCGCCACGCGGGAGAGCGGACTCCGCCGCCTGGAGCAGTTGGCCCAGTACGGCATTGGGGGTATTGCGGCCGACACACGCGGCTCGGGACGCTCGGGAGGAAACTGCCGTTTCGGAACGATCGACCAGTTCACCGACGACGCGGTGGCCGCGCTCGCCGAGCTCCGCAAGCGGTTCAACCGCGATTCGACCCGGTTCGGATTCTGGGGGAACAGCGCCGGCGGGTGGGTCGTGGTGCAGGCGCACTCCCGCGCGCCGGTCGACTTTCTCATTACCAGCGTCGGGCCCGCGACGAGCGTCGAGCAGCAGCAACGCGACAACGCCACCTACGTCACCAGACGGCTCGGCTTCGACTCCGCCGCGACGGCGCGGGCGCTGCGCTACATCACCCTGATGTTCGAACCGAAGGCCACCCAAGCCCGCTACGACGAGATGATGGCCACCGTTCAGTGGGCGCGCGCCATCGGCTTTGCCCGTGAGTTCATGGAGGACTCCGACATCCCGACCTCCATGGCCGGCCTGGACAGCCTCTGGGTGGCCCTCAACAGATACGACCCCGGACCCGTGCTCAGGCGGCTCCGGATTCCGATGCTGGCCTTCTTCGGCGGGCGGGACGAAGTGGTGCCACCCGCGGAGAATGTCGCCCTCCTGCGGTCCCTTGCCGCGGCCGCCGGGAACGACAGAGTCCGGGCTGTGGTCGTGCCTGACGGCGACCATGGGCTGTTCCAGCCCGGAGGGATGCAGCGGCTTCCCGGCGGAGTGGAGTATTGGAGATTCGGGCGCAACGGCGGGATGATCATCGAGGAAATCGTCGCCTTCCTGAGGCAACCATGAACGGCCTCATCCTGGCGTTGCTGAGCGCCTGCGTTGCCGCCTGTGGGGCGCCCGGCACGGAACCGGCCGAGACCCTGGCCGATCGTCTCAACCGCATTCTGGCCGACAGCGCCGCCGCCAACCAGGTCATCGGCGCCCAGGCAGCGGTGCTTATTCCGGGAAAGCCGCTCTGGGTCAGCGTCACCGGGCTCAACGGCCCCGGCGACCCGATGCGGCCCGACTTGTTGATCGGCACCGGGAGCATTTCCAAAATGTTCACTATCGTGGCCGCGTTGACGCTGATCGATCGGGGCGTCATCCGTATGGACGACCAAGTCGGCCGCTGGTTCCCCAACACTCAGAACGTAGATCCCGCCATTCGCCTCGAACGCCTGCTTCAGCAGACCAGCGGCCTGGCGGACTATCAAGCGGCGCCTAACTATTCCCAGAGCATCTTCGCCGACCCCGGCCGCGCCTGGCAACCCGCCGAGCTGCTCTCCTTCGTCGGCGCTCCGCTCTTCCAGCCCGGAGCGGGCTGGAACGCCTCCAATACCAATTCCCTGCTCCTTGGCATGATCGTCGAGCGTGAATCGGGCTTGACCCT
The DNA here is from genome assembly GCA_013140635.1 of Gemmatimonadales bacterium. Classification (GTDB taxonomy): domain Bacteria; phylum Gemmatimonadota; class Gemmatimonadetes; order Gemmatimonadales; family GWC2-71-9; genus JABFSM01. The sequence goes on along the minus strand of JABFSM010000209.1, from coordinate 5,064 downwards.
CGGCGCCTTCATGAAGCGAGATCTCTGGGCAGGCCTCACCTCGACCTGGTTTGGCGGTGACGGCGCGGCGCCCGGTCCGCTGGCCACGCAATGGTCGGTCGATGCCGCCGGCAACCGAACCAACTACACCGAGACCTTCTTCGGTCCGGCGCTCTTCAGTTCGCGCCGAGAAGTGCAGACTACCGCGGCGGACCTAGCGCGCTTTGCCGAGCGGCTCTTCGGCGGCGATCTCCTCACGCCGGCCACCAAGGCCGCCATGCTGACCATCGTCCCCGATGATGGAGGGATTCCCGGGCAAACCGGCGGCGGTTTGGGCATCCGCCGCTACAACTACCTGGGCCGCACGCTGTACGGGCACAGCGGCGGCACTCCGAACGCCAGCTCGCTGGTGCTCTTCGATCCTCCGACCGGCATCGTGGTGGCGGTGATGGTGAACCAGAACGGCCCGAGCCACCGGCAATCGCACTTCAGGATCGGGCCGGCCCTTCTTCAAGCGGCACTCGCCGGCAACTGAGGCCGGGCGGTTAGGGAGTTTTCCGGAAGGTCACCTGGCTTCCGTTGGTCTGATCGACGACCAGGATCATGCGCCCCTCCCGCTGCTCGAACCGCACTTGGAGCGAGCCGATCGCAAAGCGGTCTTCCCCCATGGGCACCATATCCTCCGGAAGGCCGCCGGCGCGCTGGGCAAATCGAAGCCTGCCGTTCGAGAGCGTCACCTCCCGCCCCTCGTAACTGCCGACGAACTGCGCCAAACGCGATGGGTCGACCGCCACCGGCTGCGCCTGGGCATCGAGCCAGGCCGTCAGGCGGCCTAGCACACGGGTCCGGACTAGGTCGGTTGTCTTGGCCATGAGGACCCGCACGGCCGCCGCGTGAGCCACGCCGAGGGCCCGTTCGGGGGAGGCTTGGATATCGGGTTGAACGCCTACCCCCTCCCATTCCAATCCGGTCTTGGGATCGGAGACCCGGGTGATCGACACGCCCATAACGAAGCCATTGCCGAGCGGCACGGTGGCAACCATGTGCCCGGCGCCGGCGGTTCGGGTGCCGACGATGGTGGCTCGCTTCTGATTCTTGAGGACGAAGCTGAATTCCTCAGCCGCAGATCCGCTCCCGCGGCTGGTGAGCACGTACAGCGGCACCTCGGGCCGTCGAGGGCCAGGAACCTCAGCCAGGCTCTGCATGACCCGCGAATCGGTCGGTGACCGCCGCCTGATCCGGATCGTTTCCACCGGCGTGGCGCCCAGAAAATGGCTGAAGACGAAGTGGCTCATCACGCCGCTCCCGCCTGGGTTCCGGCGGACGTCGATGATGACCGCCTCGGTCCGGGAAAGAAAGCGGAGCGCATCGACCACCACGTCTTGGTATCCCGGGGCCCCCATGAATCCGGTGATCTCGAGATAGCCGATGTTCCCGGGCAGAATTTCCACCCGTCCCATTCCGAAATTGCGTTCCCGAGGGTCTGGTCCGGTGGGAGCACCGGCTGTCGCGCCTCCGGCAGGGCTGGGCGGAGCGTACCCGAGGCTGAGGTGCAGGTCGCCGTTCACGGACCGGAGATCGTTGGTGACCGCTAGGGCAAACTGCGCCGGATTGTCCAGGCCGTCGTAGGCTCCACTCTCTCGTCTGGCCAGGAGGCGCGCGCCGATAATGCGGCCGGTATCGGCCTCGACATACTGCCGGTTGAGTCCCGCCACGGCGGAGTCGATGACCGCCGCCCTGATCGGCGCGGTGAGCTTAAGGGTCGCCGGGTCTTGGGTCTGCGGCAGCCCGGCCGCTAATGCCGGCAGCCAGATTGCGTGGATGCCGACTCGACGGAGCGTCGTCACGGAAGGAACCTTTCGATGAGGGAGAGCCTAGCCTGACTATACTGCCGGCGGAGTACGCCGGTTTCCAATCATGCCTCATCCCTTCCGATTTCATACGGTACTCAAACACCGCACACTCCGGCTCAATGACCCTGGGCGGTTCGCTTGAGCGCTACCGCCAGCCGGTCGATCTCCGCCGTCGTTGTATACAAATAGCACGACGCCCGCACCGCGCTCTCGATTCCGAACCGTTTGAGTAGGGGCAGCGCTGCCATGTCCCCCGCTCGAACCGCGATTCCCTCTCGGTCGCATGCCTTGGCCACGTCGGCCGGCTGATGGCCGGCAAGATTGAACGCCGCCAAAGGGATGCGCCCTTCGGGCCGAGCCGATCCGACGATCCGCAATCCCGGAACTTCTCCAAGACGATTCAGCAGGTGCGCGGTGATCTCACGCCCATGCGCTTCCATGGCCGACCAGCCGAGGGAACCGAGAAAGCGGACCGCCGCCGCCATACCCACCGCATCGGCAACGTTGGGCGTTCCAGCCCCGAACTTGAGCGCCCCCGCGGAGAGCTCCATATCGTGGAGCCCGACGGCGTGCGCCATGTTGCTTCCACCCTGGTATGGTGGCATTCGCTCGAGCAACTCGGCCCGTGCCCATAGTACGCCGGCCCCCATCGGCCCTGCCATCTTGTGACTGGAGAAGGCCAGCAAATCGCATCCCAGCGCCTGAACGTCCACCGGCATGTGGGGTATCGACTGCGCCGCGTCCACCATCGTCACCGCCCCAATTGCCCGGGCTCGGCCGCAGATTTCGGCAACCGGGTTCACCATCCCGAGGGCGTTCGAGACATGGCTCACCGCAACCAACTTGGTTCGGCGGGAGAGCCGGGCTTCGAAATCCGAGAGCTTGAGACTTCCATCGTCGTTCAGGTCGAAATAGCCGATCCGCGCTCCCGTGCGCCGAGCGATCATCTGCCATGGCACCATGTTGGAGGCATGTTCGGCCACACTGAGGAGGATCTCGTCGCCGGCTTGGAGGTTGGCGGAGCCCCATGCCGCCGCGGCCAGGTTGATCGCCTCCGTGGTTCCCCTGGTGAAGACCACCTCGAGTGGGTCCTTTGCCCCGATGAACGCCGCGACGGTCCGGCGGGCGTCATCGTAGGCGGCCGCCGCTCGGCGCCCAAGCTCGTGCAGCGGGGTTGGATTGGCGTTGTCGGTCCGGTAGAAGTGCGAAATGGCGTCGATCACTTCAGTGGGGCGGCGCGTCGTGGCGGCCGAATCGAGGTAGGCAATCGTGGTAGGCGGAAACCGCCCTGCCCACCCGGTCGGGGCCTGGGCCGAGTGGCGCCCCCCGCGCAGCACCACCGTCCCAATCAGGGTTACGCCCGCAGCCTGCAGAAACTCCCTTCGGTCGCCCATGAGCCCCCTCCAGTCGTGGTTGGTCTCGGTCGGATGATTCTGGTGTATCAGCACGAAGATACGTAAGAATCACGACCAAAGCCACGACTGGGAGTGCCGGTCCAAGCGAGCTGCTCGCCCACCGGTTCGGCGCGCCGTGGCACCGGTTGCGGGCAGCTATCTGTCAAACTACTATGAGTCATATGACTGATATAGACCCATGACCGCTCTCGCCCCGAGGGACCTCCTCATTCTCGCCGTCCTCGCCGACGGCCCGAGCCACGGATACGGGATCATCAAGGCGGTCGAGGATCGGTCCGAGCACGACGTGCTGCTCGACCCCGCCAACCTCTACCGATGTCTGCGCCGCATGAGCGCGGACGGCTGGATCGACGAAGTCGAAGCGCGAACAGGCGACGATCGTCGCCGGACGTACCGGATCACGGCAAAGGGGCGTGCGATCCTCCGACACGAAGCGCGGCGCCTCGAGAGCCTGCTGCGCGGACTACGTCCCTCGCTCGCAGGGCAGAAACGATGACCCTGCAGCTCTACCGTGCGCTGATCCGCCTGCTGCCACGCCGTGTACGCGAGCGGGACGGCGAGGAAATGATACGCGCACTTGCCGATCAGATCGCCGCCGCACGCTCGCCCAGGGCGGTGCAACGGCGCGCGCTGATCCGGTTTCCCCTGGTTCTCGCGCTGGAGTGGCGCGATGACCTGTTCGCGGGGGGCGTCCCGGCGCTCCCGGTTCCCTCACGAGGCAGTCGCATGGAATCCCTCGCCCGCATGATTCGCCAAGGCGGCCGCGGTCTCGCGCGCACCCCCGCCTTCTCACTCAGCGTGATGCTCCTGCTCGGCATAGGGGTCGGGAGCGTGAGCGCGATCTTCACCGTCGTCGATCATGTGTTGTTGCGGCCGTTGCCATATCCGAACGCGGACCGGATCGTCGTGGTCGGAGAGGGGATGCATTCCTTGCCCGCCGTGCAGGATATGCAGGCTATGCGCTCGGTCGAAACGTGGGCCGCCGCGTCGACCGACAATGCACGTTTGACCGGCCATGGCGATCCGATGCGAATCCGTCAGGCGGTGATCACGGACGGCTTCTTCCCGATGTTCGGCGCGCGCACGGCCCTTGGGCGCCTGCTGCAGCCGGCGGATGCGAAGGGCGCGAATACGGCGGTGCTTTCCCATGGCATATGGTTGCGCGTGTTTGGCGGCGATCCCAACGTCGTTGGACGCACGATTCACATCGGCGACGCCGTCGTCACGGTTGTCGGTGTGCTCGAACCGGCGTTCACGCTACCGGAGACGATGGTGGGCGCAACCGTCGATCTCTGGCGGCCGGTCGACCCCGCGGCGGAGTACGCGACGAAGCGCGACTACTGGCAGTTCCGGGCGGCGGGGCGTCTGGGGGCGGCCGCGACGATCGAACAAGCGCGGCAGGAGGCGGGGCGCGTCGCGAGCGACCGCGCGCAGGCGTTTCCACAGCGCTATACCGAAGGGGGACGGGTAATCGATTTGCCCGTGCATACGCTGCGCGAAGCGACGACCAGCAAAGTGGAGCGCCCGCTCCGCCTCTTGCTCGGCGCGGTGGGCCTGCTGCTGTTGGTCGCATGCGCGAACGTCACGCATCTCTTTCTCGCGCGCGGCGTCGGGCGGACCCGGGAAATGGCGGTTCGCCGAGCGCTGGGAGCGCGAACCCGGTCGCTCGTCGCGCAGCTGCTCGTCGAGAGCGGCATGCTCGGCCTGGCCGGCGCGGCGCTCGGCGCGGCGATCGCGTATGCGGGGGTGCGCGCCTTTCTCCTGTTCGCGCCCGCCGGGCTCCCCGGCGCGCCGACGATCGGCGTCGATGCACGGGT
>JABFSM010000210.1 GCA_013140635.1 Gemmatimonadales bacterium | reverse complement strand
GTCGTGTGGCGGCACGCCCCGTTCGGCGCCGGCTTGATCGTGGAGGGGCGCCGCCCGCGGAATCTTCCCGGCTTTGCCGCGGGTGCGTTCTACGTTCAGGATTCGGCGCAGGCCCTCGTCACCAGATTCTGCGACATCTCGGACGGCACGGTGGTATTCGACGCCTGCGCCGCGCCGGGGGGAAAGGCCATCGCGTTTTCGCACCGCGCCCGGTTCGTGGTGGCGGCGGACATTCGGCTCTCCCGGGTGCGCCGCCTGGTTCAGAACCTCAGCCGGGCCAGCGAAGGCAACGCGGCGGCCCTCGTCGCCGATGCCGCCCATCCTCCGATTCGGGGCGTCGGCGCCGCCCTCCTCGACGTCCCCTGCCTTGGAACCGGGGCCTTTGCCCGGCACCCGGACGCGCGGTGGCGGGTGACCGAAGCGGCGCTCGCGGACCTGGCGCATCAGGCCGGGCGTCTCCTCGATGCCACGGCCAACATCGTGCGCCCCGGCGGCCTGTTATTTTTCGCTACCTGCTCTCTCGAACCCGAGGAGAACGACGTGCAGATCGAGGCCTTCCTCCGGCGCGACGCCCGCTTCCGGCGCGACCCCGGGGCGGGAGTCCCCGCAGCGCTCCTCTCCCCGGCGGGGGATCTGACTCTCCTGCCGCAGCGGCAGGGGACCGACGGGGCCTACGCGGCGCGGCTCCGGCGCGTGGCCTGACGTGCGGCGCCGGTTCTCCTGGGCGCGGTTCCGCCCCAAGACCGTTAGCGGCCGGGACCGGCTCCGCGCCGGACTCCTGCTCGGCGGGGCGGCGGTCGCCGGATACATGGTGACCTGCGTCGCCTATCCGGCTCCGCTGATCGCCCGGGACCACGCGGTGGCCCGGGTGCTCGGCCTGCCGGTCGAAGAGGCCGAGCAGGAGCTCCAGGCCCAAGGGTTCAAGGTGCGCCGCGAAGGGGAGGAGGCCGATCCGGTCATCCCCGCCGGCCGGGTGGTCTGGCAGGATCCGCCCCCAGAAACCTCCCTCCAGCCGGGCGCCGTCGTTCAGGTGACGGTGAGCAGCGGGCCGGCGCCGGTCACCGTGCCCGACGTCGTGGCGTTCGAGGCGGCGCAGGCCCGGCAAGTCATCGAGGCGGCGGGGCTCAAGATCGGAGATGTCGACACCATCGCCAGCGCCGTCGAGGCGGGAGTCATCGTGTCGACCAGGCCCGGCACCGGGGCGACCCGGCCACCCGGCTCGCCGATCGATCTGATCGTGAGCCGCGGCCCCGCCGATATCCGCATCCCGGACGTGATCGGTTTGAAGCAGGAGGATGCCCGCCAGCGCATCGAGGCCGCCGGCCTCCGGGTGGGCACCGTCGGCACCCGGCCGGCCCGGCGAAACCCGCCCGGCATCGTACTCGAGCAGCGGCCCGCCGGCGGCGTGCTGGCTTCTCATAACGGCCGGATCAACCTGGTGATCAGCCAATGACCGTGCGCATCGCCCCGTCCGTCCTCTCGGCCGACCTCGGCCGGCTCAAGGAGCAACTCGCGGCGGCCGAGCAAGGCGGCGCCGAATGGGTGCACGTGGACGTCATGGACGGCCGCTTCGTGCCGAACCTGACCTTCGGCGCGCCGCTCATCCGCGCGCTCCGAAAGCTGACCGCCCTCCCGATCGACGTGCATCTGATGGTCCTCGAGCCGGAACACTTCATCGACGAATACGCCGACGCCGGCGCCGCGGTCTTCACCTTCCATCCCGAAGCGACCGTTCACGTGCAGCGGCAGCTCGCCCGGGTGCGGGAACGGGGCATGCGCGCCGGGCTCGCGCTCAACCCCGCCTCGCCGCTCGGCCTGGTTGAGGAAGTGGTCGAGGATCTCGACCTCCTCCTGATCATGTCGGTGAATCCCGGCTTCGGCGGGCAGCGTTACATTGAAGCGGCCACCGACAAGATCCGCCGGGCGCGAGCGCTCCTCCAATCGCGGGGGAGCGCGGCGACCATCGAGGTCGACGGGGGAATCACCGCGGACACCATCCGCGCCCCCTGGTCGGCGGGAGCGGATACGTTCGTGGCGGGGACCGCGGTGTTCGGCGAGGCCGATCCCGCGGAGGCGGTGCGGAGGCTCAAGCGTGCCTGCGGCACCGCGGTCTAAACCGGACGGAGCGAGCATGTCGAAACAGTGGACCATGGTTGTGACCATCGTGGCGGGACTCGTGCTGGGAGCGGCGGCGCTGGTGCGCTACGGCCCCAAGCTCGAAGGGATCGAGATCGGCAAGCGCGCGCCGGACTACGCGGCCGTCAGGCTCGGCACCGCCGATTCGGTGTCACTCCGCGAATACACCACGGGGCATGTCACCCTCGTGAACATCTGGGCCACCTGGTGCGTGCCGTGCCGGGCGGAAATGCCGGCCATGGAGCAACTCTACAAGGAGCTCGGACCGAAAGGGCTCAAGATCGTCGCGATCAGCATCGACGAGGGAAGCCCCGCCGACGTGCGCGCTTTCACCACCGAGCTCGGACTCACTTTCGACATCTGGCACGACAAGTCCGGCGACATCCAGCGGGTCTACCAGACCACCGGGGTGCCGGAAAGCTTCCTCCTCGACAAGAACGGCGTGATCGTCAAGAAGGTGATCGGCGAGCACCCGTGGAGCTCCCCGTCCAACCAGCGCGTCGTGGCTGGTCTCCTCGGTGGCGACTAGACGCATCCTCGGTATCGAGACGAGCTGCGACGAGACCTCGGCGGCCGTCCTTCGACTGGAGGACGGCCGTCCCATTCTCGACAGTCTCGTCATTCTCTCCCAAGACGTCCACCGCATCTTCGGCGGTGTCGTCCCGGAGCTGGCCAGCCGCGAGCACTTGCGCACCATTGGGCCGGTGGTCGATCGCGCCCTCGCCGAAGCGGGCATCGGCGCCACTCAACTCGATGGAATCGCGGTCACCGCGGGACCCGGCCTGGTCGGCGCCCTTCTGGTTGGCCTGATGTATGGGAAGGGTCTGGCATACGGCCTCGGCCGGCCGCTCATCGGCATCCACCACCACGAGGGCCATCTCTTCGCCCCCACGCTGGAAGACCCGCGGCTCGCTCCCCCGTTCGTGGCGCTGCTGGTGAGCGGAGGTCATACCCTCCTGCTCGATGTCGAAGCGTGGGGCCGGTATCGTCTCCTCGGCCAGACCCAGGACGACGCCGCCGGCGAAGCCTTCGACAAGGTCGGCACACTCCTCGGGCTCAGCTATCCGGCGGGCGCCGCCATCGAACGGCTCGCCGCCACCGGGACGCCGGGACGATTCACCTTCCCGCGGCCGATGCTGAAGCAGGGGTGGCACTTTTCCTTCAGCGGCCTCAAGACCGCGGTCCTTCGCGCCGTCCGCGCCAGCGATGACCTCGAACGCGACCGCGCCGATATTGCCCGGGACTTTCAGGATGCCGCGATCGACGTTCTGGTCGAGAAGACGGCGCGCGCCACACTGGAACTCGGCCGCGACACCGCCGTCCTGGCGGGAGGGGTCGCCTGCAACCGGGCCCTTGCCCAGGCGCTGTCGGCGCGGCTTGGTTCGGCCGCGCGCGTCGCCACCGCATCGCCTCGCCTCAACACCGACAACGCCGCGATGATCGCCGCCGCGGGAGCCTGGCGCCTGGGATTGGGAGAGCGCTCGGAATTCACGCTGGAGCCGTTCGATTCCGGCCCATTGCCGGGCCTCCTTCGCGATTAGCTTTGACCCCCATGACCACCGTCCACCCGTTCAACATCTCCCTTGGGCCCCTTCACATCACGGGCTATGGGATCATGATGATGGTCGGCTTCCTCATGGGAGGATGGCTGATCGATCAGGACCTCCGGCGCCGCGGCTGGAACCCGGAGTACGCGGCGGATATCACCGTCGCCGCCGTCATCGGCGGGGTGATCGGGGCCAAGCTCTGGTATGTCGCCGCCACCCGCGACATGGGCGCGCTCTTGAGCCGCGGCGGGCTCGTCTGGTACGGCGGCTTCTTCGGCGGATGCCTGATGGTGCTCCTGCAGGGGTGGCGCCGGAAAGTACCGCCCCGATGGACTTGCGAGCTGGCGGCGCTGGCGCTGCCGGCGGCGTACGCGCTGGGCCGGATCGGCTGCTTCCTGGTCGGCGACGACTACGGCCGCCCCACGACCCTCCCGTGGGCGGTCCAGTTCCCGGAAGGACTCCCGCCGACCACCGCGGGCAGCATGGCCCGGGAGTTTGGCACGCCGATCTCACCCGGCACTTCCCTCGACACCGTCCTGGGGGTGCATCCGACGCAGCTCTACGAAGCCCTCCTCATGCTGGGCGCCTTCATGCTGATCTGGAGGCTTCGCGGGCATAACCGTGGGACCGGCTGGCTGTTCGGCATCTACCTGATGCTGGCGGGGGCGGAGCGGTTTGTGGTGGAGTTCGTCCGCGCGAAGGCCGACCGGCTCCCGATCGGCCTCACGGTCGCGCAGGTCACCGCGCTGGCGATCATCGCGACGGGCCTGGTGCTCTGGCGGATGTGGAGCAAAGGGGCGGTGCCCCCGGGGAGCTACTTGGCGTCCGGCAGGACGTGAGCCCGCGCCGACGCCCGGCGCGGCGCGATCGCGAAAATCCACACGCCGGCCACGACCGCCAGCAGAAGCAACCCGCCCTGCGCCCCGAGTGATTCCAGCGTCGGATAGATGCCCATCGAGGGAATCCTCGGGGCCCAGCCCGCCGGTGTCAGCGATATGAACCCCGCTTCCTGCAGCTCCGCCACCGCCTTCCCCGCGAACACGAAGGCCATGTAGTAGAGCAGTGCGCTCGTCACACCGAAGAGCGGCTTGAGCGGGAGCCGCACGCCAAACCGGTTGACCGCCACATAGACCGCGGCCAGCACGCCGCCACCGAGCAGAATGCCGAGAACGATCGGCGCCCACGCCCCTACCCCTCCCGAAACGGCGAGCGCTTTGTAGAACAGCACCGTCTCGAATCCCTCCCGGTAGACCGCGAGGAACGCCACAGACGCCAGGGTCAGCGCCGACCCGCGGCTCAGCGCATCCTCCATCTTCCCCTTCACGAAGCGGTTCCACTTGGCCACTTCCAGCTTCGACAGGAGCCAATAGCTCACGTAGAAGAGGGTGATGGCGGCCAGAATCATGATGGCCCCTTCGAGTCCCTCCTGGTGCGAGGGAGAGAGCACGAAGATCGTCTCGATCGCCGCGGCGGTGAGGAGGCTCATCACCAGCGCCGCACCGACGCCGAGATGGATATCCCGGCGGCGGTGCGCGTTGCCCGAACGGACCAGGAACGCCACCAGCGCCCCGATGACCAGAATCGCCTCGAGCCCCTCACGAAGCAGGATGATGAGCGACTGCAGGAACAGGTTCGGCGGCGAGATCCGGTCCACGATCGATCGCTCGGCGCTCTCCAAGGCGCGCGCCAGATTCCCGCGGATGCCGGCGAGTTCGCCGGGGGTCATCGTTCCCGCGGCGGAGCGAAGGCTGCTGAACGCCTGCTCGATCCGGCCGGTGAGCGCCGGGTCTCTCACCCGAAGCTCCCGCTCTACCCGCTCGAACGTGAGGTAAGCGTCCATGGCGGTGGCGCGCGCCTCCGCACCCAAGCCCGCCTCGGCCTGGGCATAGGCGCTGTCCAGCTTGCCCCGGACCTCGGCAAAGACCCTCGAAGACACCTCAGCCCGGGCGGAACCTTGAACGGTTCGAACGGCGGCAAGACGCGCCGGCGAGGCGCCGATACCTAACGTTGTCAGCACCACCGAATCGCTCATCCGGGCGGTGGATTCGAACAAACGCAGCTCCTCCGGGACCTCCCCCGAGGGCGCCGGAAGCCGAAGCGTGGAGGCATACAGGGCCACCGCCCAGCGATCCTCCGCCGACAGGGAACCCTCGAACGGCGCCATCGCCGTTCCGGCGACGCCGATGGTAATGCGACGATAGAAATCGAGCGGCGAGCTGCCGAGGAGCGCTCGCGCGTCGGTAAGGCTCGGCGGCCGCGGGTCGAGTCCGGCGGCGGCGGGTCCGTCACCCGAGCCGCTCGCGCCGTGGCATCCGGCGCACACCGCGCCGTATACCTCACGGCCACGCGCGAGCGAGGGAGTGGCGGCGGGGATATCGTCCAGCGAAATCCCTAACTCGCGGGCAAGATCATTGACCAGTTGAGAAACGCGCGCGGCCACCGACTCGGGAGCCGCCGTCCGCCGCACCATGGCCAGAAGCTGGTCAATCTGAACCCCGGCGCCCTCCCGCACGGTCGCGGGGAGTTCTGCACTCTTCCGCCGCGCCTCCGAAAGAAAGAGGTGGGCCTCTTCGACCTCGGCGGTGGCAATGATCCTCCCACCACTCACGCCAAGCCGATACTCCTCCGCGGCGAGTTGAATGGTGGCGGCCAATCGCCTGGCCGCCGCGGTGTCGTTTTGCGCGGCAAGCCGGGGGAGCGAAAGGAAGACCAGGGCATTCCCATAGATGAGAATGATTCTCAAAACGTTTTTGAGCATCGCGACAATACTAGACTGCGATTGTCGGAATTGAAAGCTCTGGAAAGGTCAGTCGCGTTCGATCACCGCGACCGCGGCCGCGCTGCGCTCCGTATGGGTCAAAGAAAGAGAGATCCTCGTAACGCCGCCGGCCGCCGCGACCGCCGCTGCCGCTCCATGCAGCCGAATCGATGGATGCCCGTCACCACGGCGGAGCACCTCGATCTGACGCCACCGGACCTCGCGCGCATCCCCGACGGTCTGGAGCGCCTTGTACACCGCTTCCTTAGCGGCAAGCCGGACTGCGAGATACTTCGCCGGGTGGGCAAAGCCCTCGACGTATTTCCGCTCGGCATCGGTGAGCATCCGCCGGAGTAAGCGGTCCCCCCACCGTTCGAGCAACCGCTCCGCCTCCTCGACGTCGACCAGGTCGATCCCAAGCCCCGCTAGGGCCATGGAAGACTCCAGAGCCACTCGGCCGCCGGGCGAAGGAAGTTCGGCACCGGAAGAAAGCCCCCCAGAACGAGCCCGGCCCACACCGCCAGCGAGAGCGACAGCCCGCCGATCAGGCCGAGTGTCCGCCACGGTCGCCGCCACCCGCGGATCCCGTCCGCGCGCCGTTCCCACATCTGAAGTTCCTGCCGTGCGGCTCGGTGCAGTCCGTCCCACGCCGATTCGAGCTCGCCCGCCATTCGCGTGATCGCGCCGATCCATTCGCTCGGGGCCTCGCCCAGGTCGGCGGTCCCCTCCTCCAGCGGCACTCCCACCGCCGAGAGCCGGGCCGAGAGGACTCGCTTTTCCTCCACATCGGGAAGCAGCGAGGCCAGTCGCTTGGCCGGATAACGGGCCGCGATGGCCGCGTGGCGGAGGCGGCGCTCCGCCTCTTCCGCCACGGCGGCGGAGGCGGCGGCGACCGCGCGCTCCCATTC